>JBGTIZ010000469.1:0-11663 GCA_041745395.1 Promineifilaceae bacterium (SeqCode)
GCCCGAGGGCATAGAAATGGTTATGCCTGGCGACAATGTGAACATGAAGGTGAAGCTGATTACCCCCGTTGGTTTGGAAGATGGGAGTCGCTTTGCTATCCGCGAGGGCGGTCTGACAGTTGGTGCTGGTGTTATCACCAAAGTCTCTGTCTAATAAAATTAGTTTTTGCTGAATTAGGAGGAGAGAGACTGTGGTCTCTCTCCTCTTTGCTAGACGATTAACATTGGTTACGCTATACTGGAAGTTCTGAGGATTTTCCCCAGTCAGCGTGCAACAACTGAAAAAAATGAAGGAAGGTAGCTCAATTGGCAGAGCAGCGGTCTCCAAAACCGCAGGTTGCAGGTTCGAATCCTGTCCTTCCTGCTAAATATCACTAAGATAACTCACGGCAGTCGCTGAAATCAATCAATTCGGAGACTGCCGTGAAAACTGAAATGAGGTAAGTGCGATGACCCAGACTGAACCAAAAAAGCGGACAGGTGCTGTCAAAAAACAGAAAGACGAGAATAATAATAGCAACAACAAGAAGTCTGAGGGCAACGCTGTTGTGCGTTATGTCCGTGAAACGCGTGGCGAGATGCGGAAAGTAACTTGGCCAACGCGAGATGAAGCAACACGCCTAACGCTCATTGTATTAGCTGTCACGGCCGCGTTTGCGGTCTTTCTAGGTTTGGTTGACTTAGCTTGGTCAACAGTTTTGGAACAGTTAGTACGCTTTATCGTTGGTGCATAGTCATTAAAACAAAATAGAAAGTTGCGCATGATACGCAACCCAGGTTGCTAACATACATCTGAATTTTCTGTTTACTTAGGTTATGCGGGCAACATAGGGTAAGACAAGATGACCGACAATTCGTTGGACAATGAAAAAATTGAAGACAATCTGCCTAATACACTCGGTCTCAGGCCAGATGGTACGCTTGAACCAGATGACGGCCGTGCGTGGTATGTAATCCATTGCTACTCAGGGTACGAAAACAAAGTGCGGCACAGCATCGAACAGCGTATCGATTCAATGAACATGGCAGAAAGAATCTTTGACGTTGTCGTGCCGACCGAAGAAGAGATTGAGATTAAAGATGGCAAACGGCGTACTGTCGAGCGGCGCGTTTTCCCCGGTTATATTTTGGTACAGATGATTCTATCTGAAGAATCATGGTACGCAGTACGCAATACACCGGGGGTAACAGGCTTTGTGGGTATGGGGAACGACCCTACCCCCCTGCGGCCAGATGAAGTTGCCAAAATCATGAATCGCATGGAAGCAGAAGCACCAAAGGTGAAGTTCGACTTCCAGATTGGGGAAAAAGTCCGCATTGGAACAGGTCCCTTCAAAGATTTCATTGGTACTGTGCAAGAAATTGAGCTCGACCGGGCCAAGGTTCGGGTATTGGTCTCGTTCTTTGGACGGGAGACGCCCGTAGAATTGGACTTCTTGCATGTTGAGAAAGTATAAAAGTAACGGTTAACGTACTTGAGGGCAAAGCCTGTCGAAACCCGCTTTTTTGTCTGTCGAAGTCCGTTGCCTTCGATAAACTCAGGCAAATGGCTAATTACGTATAAAAAACCTACAGGAGGAGCTTCATAAAGAGTAACAACTACTTGAAGTGAAGCGCCTGTACTCCAGGAGATTGAAATGGCTAAGAAGATAAAGGCAGTTGTAAAAATCCAAATTTCGGGTGGTAAAGCGAACCCAGCACCGCCAGTCGGTACAGCTCTCGGGCCTCATGGTATTAACTTGATGCAGTTCTGCAAAGAGTATAATGCCAAAACAGCCTCACAGATGGGACAGGTTGTCCCCGTTGAAGTAACCGTCTTTCAAGATGGTAGCTTCACTTTTGTGTTGAAGACGCCCCCGGCGGCTAACTTGCTGAAGCAAGCAATCGGTATTAAGAGTGGTTCTGCGGCTCCGAACAAGGAGAAAGTGGGTAAAATCACACAAGACCAACTGCGCGAAATCGCTGAAATCAAGATGAAAGACCTGAATGCGAATGATGTTGATGCGGCGATGAAGATTATTGCTGGCACGGCTCGTAGCATGGGTTTAGTTGTTGAAAAATAGTCTCATAATCTAAAGTCTAAATAATAGACTAGTGGGAGGTTGTTAGTGACAACCGCCAAGACCACTAGGAGGTAATCATGGGCAAGAAAGGCAAAAAATATTTGGCGGCGGCTCAAAAAATTGACCGCAACACGTTTTATAGTCGTGAAGAAGCAATTAAGCTAATTAAGGAAACGGCCACAAGTAATTTTGACCCTACGGTCGAAATTCATTTCCGTCTGGGTGTAGATCCGCGCAAGGCGGATCAGATGATTCGTGACGTGGTGGTGCTACCGCATGGCTTGGGCAAGACGGTGTCTGTTTTGGTGTTTGCTGAGGGTGAAGATGCTCGTTTGGCTCTAGAAGCGGGCGCAGATTATATTGCAGATGAAGAGACTGTGCAGAAAATCCAAAATGGATGGACTGACTTTGATGTAGCGGTGGCTGTGCCCTCGATGATGGGTAAAGTCGGTCGTTTGGGTCGTATTTTAGGACCCCGTGGCTTGATGCCGAATCCGAAGGCAGGCACAGTTGTACCAGGTGAAGATTTGCCGCGTGTCATTGAAGAAGCTAAGGCTGGGCGCGTTGAGTTCCGCGTTGACCGGACGGGTAATATTCATGCGCCGCTGGGTAAAGCAAGCTTTTCAGAAGAGCAATTAGCCGATAATTTGGCGACTATTTTGGATTCGGTTAAGCGGAATCGCCCCGACAGTGTCAAGGGTTCTTATGTGCGCAAGATTACGATGGCGAACACAATGGGACCTGGCATTAAGCTGGATGCGTCTGAAGCAGGCTTCTAACTTAAACGTAAGCTGAAGTTTCTGAGTTGTTGGTATTGATTTTTGGCAAATTGGTTGATGCGTGTCATGATTGAGCGCGTCTTCTAAAGTAAATGATAAATGTTAAAAATTTAGTTGATATTGTCTCTGCCATAGACAGTTGGCGTCCCGTTTGGGGCTTAATTTCCAGCCGAGGTTGAGGAGTAGTTGGTTTGAGTGAGATGCTGGCCCACGGCCGTGTATGATTGCAGTTCACTCTCTCATAATGCCTTCTCCAAGTCCTCGCGCTGTTTATGTGCGAGGACTTTTTTTGTTTGCGTGGTATTACGCACAACTCTTTGTGCGGGAGGTGATTTTCGTTGGCTATTTCAAAAGCACGTAAGGATGAGCTGGTTGCTGAATACACAGCCCTGCTCGAAAAAAGTGACGCCCTGTTCATCACGGATTACACGGGGATGAGCGTGCAGGCACTGGAAAATTTGCGAGCTACGGTTCGTGATGCAGACGGTGCACTGTTTGTAACGAAGAATACCCTGTTACGCATTGCTCTGGAGCAAACGGGTCGCCCCGTACCAGAGGAATTGCTGAAAGGGCAGATAGCGACTGGGTTTGCGCTTGGTGAAGCACCAACTTTGGCCAAAGCACTCAAAGATTTTGCCAAGAAGAGTGACCATTTACAAATGAAGGGCGGTCTCTTTGGCGAGGCTTTGATTACTCCAGCGCAGATTGATGCTTTGGCTGAGATGCCAAGTTTGGACGAACTGCGTGGTCAACTGCTAGGTATTATTAGTGCCCCAGCTAGAAATGTGGCTTCAGTGGTTGCCAGTGGCGTGCGTCAGGTTGTTAATGTCCTTGATGCGTATGTAAAGAAAGAAGACGAAGCGGTAGCTTAACGTCCGTGTTTGATCTTGAATGTTCGGCTGATGCTGAGCAATTGTTGATAAAAACGTAAAAATTAACGAAACAAAAAATTTGGAGATACATAAAAATGGCTGATTTAGAAAAAATCGTTGAAGACCTGAGTAGTCTGACCTTGATGGAAGCGGCTGAACTGACCAAAATGTTGGAAGAAAAGTGGGGCGTTAGTGCCGCCGCACCCATGGCTATGGGCATGATGCCTATGGCCGCCGCCGCCGCAGAAGAAGAAGAAGAAGAGCAGATTGAGTTTGATGTGATCTTGAAAGAAGTTGGACCAAAGAAAATCAACGTGATTAAGGAAGTTCGTGCGTTGACCAGTTTGGGCTTGAAAGAAGCCAAAGAAGTTGTTGACGGTTTGGGCACAATCTTGGAAGCAGTTAGCAAAGAAGCGGCGGCAGACGCCAAATCTAAGCTGGAAGCGGCCGGGGCTGTGGTCGAAGTCAAGTAAGTTTGAAGTTACCTTACCACGCAAAAAAAGCCAGCCTGTTTACGTAAACAGGCTGGCTTTTTTGATTTGAGGGGAAAGGGGTATTACGTTTTAGGTCAGGTACCAAGGAGGAGGGGGAGGGTTAGTTCAACTACGACACCAGGATGTTTGGGACGATTGTAGATGCGATATTTGCCGCCGACTTGCCAAGTCATCAGAGCCACGGCCGTGAGTCCGAGACCTGCACCTGGCACTTCCCCCGTAAAATCTTTCTCCCCCTGATAATAAGGTTGCCATACAGCAATAAGTTGGTCAGGAGAAAGGTGTACTCCATCATCCACGATGCTTATTACAATCTGGTTGTCTACAGGTTTGCTGACGTGAACTTCGACTCGCGGTTCGTTGCGTGGGTGAAACTGTTTGGCGTTGCGAAAGATTTCCCAGAGCATCATGGTGATAGATTCTTCGGAAAGCATGATGCTATCAAACATAAGGCTCGGTTCCAATTCGTAGGAAATTGTGCCTAGGGCAAGTTCTTCGCGCAGTTGCTCGAGCAACTCAGGTAATACTTGAATGTGGTAGCTGTCGTGGGATGAAACAAGCGCGGTTGAGTTGACATATTTGAGCATGGAGTCAATGAATTCGTTGAGGCGGCGGGCTTGAATCGCGGCCGTGTTTTGTAACATGCTTATTTCTGACGCTGGTAGTTCACCAGCGTGTTGCTCCAGCATTTCTAGGCTCATTAAAATACTGGTGAACGGGGTGCGCAATTTGTGAAAAATCATGGAATGCAACTGCCAGACGTCATGCTTGGCGGTCATTTGCTGGGTTACGTCGTTCAAACGCACGACATAAAGCTGGTCGCTTTCACCCATGGGGAGTTTAAGGCCAGTTAGTTGTAACCAGAAGGCAGAGGCGTTCAAGGTTTCGGGGCGAATCATGTACCGCATGGCGCCATCGGGGTTAGACAAAAACTCTGGCCAACCTTGCCATGAGTCTTCGGGTTCCAGATTATAGAGTTGGCTGACTCGCTCGAGGAAGAACTCGCCTTGTGTATGGGCATCCCATTCGGGCGGCAAATTGAGATATATGCGTGCCCGCTTGTTGACGTGAACAATAGCTCCTTTAGGATCTAGGACGACATACCCTTCGTTCGCATCTTCAACGACCCACTCAAATTTAAGCCGTTCAGCCAAGAGACGCCGATAGCGGTTAAGACGGGTGATGTTAGCGACTCGCGCCCGCAGTTCTACGGGGTCGAATGGTTTGATGATAAAATCGTCTGCGCCGCTTTCGATACCCTCAAGACGAGAGGCGCGGTCATCAAGGGCTGTGACCATTACTATGGGCACATCGTGGAGAAGTGGGTTTTGGCGGAGGCGTTGGCAGACTTCAAAACCATTTAGGCCATCGGGCATCATGACATCTAGTAAAACAAGATCTGGCTTGATTTCGTCGGCTAAACGCAGAGCCTCGTAGCCGTTGTTGGCGGTAACAATTTCATACCCTTGTGGTTCTAACACGCGCTTGATAATCATGCGCACGGCGGGGTGATCATCAACAACGAGGATGGTTGGTTTATCGTTCACGGGTAGTTTTCGCTTGAGTGATGATGGTACAGGATTCGGGGTCGTTACTACTGGAACCGAAGGACCTAAACCGTTTTGAGTGGCTATGGGTGTCATATGGGAAGATGATTTGGCCTTCATTAACTATGTTTCCCCTTGCCGAGAGTATATAACAGTTGATAGGTATGGAACAGCAGTACTAAAGGCACGTATGATGAAGTTTCTATTATCTGCTTGACAGCTTACCGTTGTGCTTACAGGTGAGTCTGAGGGGGATTGAACCGTTTCACGTGTCATGTGTCATGTGACTTTTCTCTGGACTTGTTTTGTTTATACTGCCGTATCATAAACAAACATTTGCACACGACCGAAGCTGTTTCCACTTTAATTAGCAACCCGTCGAAACGAGACGCCTCGCCGCCTGCGGTTACGACGAAGCAGTCTGCAAAAAATGTAACCATAGTGAAAGAACCAGAAAAGGAAAGTTTATGTTGAAAAAACAGCGTACATTTTGGCTGGGGTCACAATCTCCTCGGCGGCATCAGCTTGTGGGTTATTTGGGGCTGACGTGGTACACGGCCGTGGCTGAAGTAGATGAAGACATCATTGATATACCCGACCCGGCACAAAACGTTTTGGCTCGAGCACGGCTTAAGGGTGAAGCTTTACGCCAGCAACTGCCCTTAGGCGAGGATGACTTCTTGGTTACGGCGGATACGACGGTTGCCCTGAGAAACGAACTACTCAATAAGCCTGCAACTGCGGGTGAAGCGCGGGAGATGTTGCACAGGTTGCAAGGACGATGGCATCAGGTACATACAGGAATGGTTGTTTACCACGGCCGTGGTGGAGCAGTGCGCGAAGATATTTGCACGACCGATGTGCTGATGCGGTCTTATACTGACGAAGAGATAGAAGCGTACATTGCTACGGGTGACCCCTTTGACAAAGCGGGCGGCTACGCCATTCAACACCCTGTTTTTCAACCTGTGGCGGGCTTAACTGGCTGTTATCTAGGGGTTATGGGGTTATCTATCTGTCGCTTGGGTAGCTTGCTGAAAGCGATGGGCGTCCTGTTGCCCATGTACCAATACGAGGCCATAAAAACAGCTCATCAGGAATACCCTTGCGCTCTGTGACCAATCTAAGCCAAATGACCCCAAAGCAATAAATCTGTTTGATTATATACTCTGGTACATGGTAAGATATACGTTATGTTATGGTAACTTGAAAATTGAGCGTTCCGCGTCTCAGCTAGGGTAAATCGAGTCTTGCTGATTTCGTAGCGTTTCCAACAGTATTAGGTGTCACGTGCTTCTCTCTCTGGACGTAGCTTGTTTGGCACAAACGGTCGCCAACTGCTCCCGTGAATTCCCCAAGAGCCACACATTTAACACCAAAAACGTAAACAAAGGATGATAGTTATGAGTACTCAGTTACAACAAGCGCGAGAGTCTCTAGCAAAAGGTGACCAAGCCTTGGCACAGGCCTTGGCGGCGGCTGTTTTGCAGGAAGAACCCCAAAATGGCGAGGCTTGGTTTTTGCTGAGTGAAGCCACAGAGGGCGAACGTAAAGCGATTTTCTTAAAAAAAGCGGGCAAATTGGCTCCAGATAATGAGGAAATTCAGGCGCGGCTCTATGAACTAACGGCCCCGCCATCAACACCTGTTGTAACGTCAGAGCCAGAACCCCTGCCGGCCGCTGTAGAAGCAGACCCGTGGGACGATTTTGATATGTCAGCCCTAGCAGATGATGATAGTGACGGGGAACCGATAGACACATCGGCGATTATGGTGGATGATCCGCCGGCACCACGTCCAGCGGTACAGGAAAGAGTAACGAAACCCACGGCCGTGGACGAGATCGTAGCCAAAGCGCGCGCGGTTACCGTTCCCCCATACGTGCCGCCAGCCTCCCCTGCCCCTAAACCCACAGAAGAAAGCCAGAGTGGCCTTGACTGGAATTATATTGGCATGATTGGGTCCGCTGTTTTAGCCATTGTCCTGCTTCTGCTAGCCGTCTGGCTGGCGATAAGCTAATGGATACGGCTGAGCCAATAACAGCTTGTATACCCGAAAAAGCAGTGAATATTGCTTGCCCCTGCCTAGCTTTGGGTATATAGTTTGCACGCTATGGTTAATCCAATGCAGATAAATGCCGCCTATCTAACAGACCAAGGTCGTGTCCGTGAGCATAACGAGGATTTCGTTATTCTGCGCCAACCAGATAACTCAGACGATGCCCAAGTAAATGGTTGGGTGGGCATTGTGGCTGATGGTGTGGGTGGTGCAGAAGCGGGTGAAGTGGCTAGTCAGTATGCCTCTGAGCAAGCCATTACCCATTACCTGCATGATCACGATAACGGCGAGGTGGTCAAGGCTAACCAGCCAGATTGGGGCGCACGCTTAAAGGAAGCGGTGATGGCCGCTCATTTTGATTTGTGCAACCTGATAGAAACGCGGCAGAAAGACGTGAACCAGCATACACGTATGGGCACCACGCTGGTGGCGGCGGTTGTGAATAACAACACGGCCGTGTTTGTCAACGTGGGCGACAGCCGTGGTTATCATTTACAAAACAATGAAATCCGCCAGGTTACCAAAGACCACAGTCTGGTGGTTAAACTTTTAGAAGAAGGCCTTATTACGCAAGAAGATGCTGACACCTTGCGTATCGGCAATATCATTTTACAAAGTATCGGTTCTGAACAACCCCCAGAAGTTGATCTTTTCCCCGTTACACTTCAGTCGGGCGACCGCATTATGCTCTGCTCCGATGGCCTCAATAATCATGTGAAAGACCATGAAATTGGTGACATTATAGAAGCGCACGAGCCAGATGAAGCGTGTCGCCGCTTGGTTCGTTTGGCTAATGAGCGTGGTGGACATGACAATATAAGTGTGTTGGTCATGCACTGCCTCTAGCCACAAAGCTCGGTTTGCGTACGACACCCAGCCTACTTGAAGAAAAAGTTACCCCGGCCGTGTGAACTGTTGGTTCACGACTGGGCTATTTTGTTTCAGAGTAAGCGTTCAGCTAGTCAGCCACTCGAATATGACCAAGTTGTATCGAGAAAAACAAGCTGAAATGCTGACTGGCTGAGACGCTGAACGCTTACCTGACTGAAACATATCCCAACCAACACCCCAAACAGCATCCAACGTAACAATTCAGCCCCAAAGATGATAGACATGTTAACATCCATGTGTCTGTCAACTCGGTAATGCTTTGGCGAAATGTGCCCATTACCTGAATCGTTGCGCTTGACTTTAATGTAACGTGTCACAAACACGGCCGTGGGAAAGCCGCACACAAGACACACCCTAAATAGTTCATGGAGAAAATATGAGCGCAAAGCTACGAATTATACCTCTCGGCGGTCTGGGAGAAATTGGAAAAAACATGACCGCAATCGAGTACGAAGATGAAATAATCATCATTGATGTCGGGATTATGTTTCCCGAAAACGACATGCTGGGTATTGATTACATCATCCCTGACTTTGAATACCTGCTAGACAAACTAGACAAAGTCAAAGCAGTGCTGTTTACCCACGGTCACGAAGACCATGTGGGTGCTGTGTCCCACCTGATGAAACATGTCAAAGCACCCATTTATGCCACCCCACTAACGGCCGGGTTTATTCAAGTCAAACTGCAACGCGCCGGCCTGCACAAAGATATTCGCCTAAATGTCATTCAGGCGGGCGATGTCTTTGATGTTGGTTCCTTTACTATCGAGCCATTCCACATGGCGCACAGCATCCCCGACTGTGTCGGCTTTGGCATCACGACCCCCGTGGGTCTGATTGTACATTCGGGCGATTACAAATTTGACCACACCCCCATAGACGGCTGGCCGCCCGACTTTGCCAAGCTAGCTGAATTTTCTCAGCGCGGCGTGCTCTGCCTGATGGCTGACAGCACCAACGCCGAGCGAGACGGCTGGACACCAACTGAAGTGAGCGTTTCGGCCGCGTTTGAAGAAGTATTTGGTGACGCAAAGGGGCGCATTATCGTCGCTTCTTTTGCTTCGCACATTTCGCGCATTCAGCAGGTCGCTAACGCCACCTATCGCCACGGCCGTAAACTCGCTATCACTGGCCGCTCGATGCGTGATAATGTCAAAATGGCGACGGATCTAGGCTATCTGGATGTGCCCAATGACCTCATCATTGAGTTGGAACAGGCCAAAAAGATGCCCCCCAGTAAAGTGACCATTATGGCCACGGGGTCGCAGGGTGAACCAACGTCGGTGATGGGGCGACTGGCTTACGGCCGTGACCACCGCCTGAGCGTTGAGCCAGGCGATACGATTATTCTGTCGGCCCACACCATTCCCGGCAACGAAGAGACCGTTACGCGCATTATCAATCGGCTGTTTCAGCGGGGCGCGTTGGTCATTTATGAAGCGATGACGCATGTGCATGTTTCTGGTCATGCCAGCCGAGAAGAGATGAAGTTGCTCATCAATTTGGTGCGCCCCAAGTTCTTTCTTCCTGTGCATGGCGAATTGCGTCACCTCACCCAACACGGCCGTTTGGCGGAAGAGTTGGGCATTCCCCACCAGAACATTGCCGTGGTTGAAAACGGCACAATCATTGAGCTAACCGCAGATAGTCTGGAAGTTGGGCAACGAATCCCCGGCGGCTATATTTATGTGGATGGCGACAGTGTGGGTGATATTGGACGCAAAGTATTGCGCGACCGCGAAAGATTAGCGGAAAGTGGCTACTTTGTGGCCAGCATTTCTATGGGCAAAAATGGCAAACTACAGGGTAAGCCAGATTATGTCACGCGTGGTATTGTCAACTTTGAAGCTGATTTTTACAATGGCCTGACCGAAAACATTGAAACGATGCTAGACCGTCATGGGCAAAAACCCAAAGACCACCTTAAGCAAATTATGGAAGAGACGATTAGTCGTTTTATCTATTCAAGCACGGGTAAACGGCCAATGGTTTCAGCTATTTTGCAATAGGGTTAGCGTTTTAGCTTGCCTTTCTCGGCACAAGGCGATTGATTGAATCATTGCAAAAACAGAAAACGGCCTGCTGAAGATTCTTTTCAGCAGGCCGTTTGTAGTTCAAGAGTGATGTACGTGATGGGGATTAGGTGGTTTTGCTGGGCAAGGGGCGGACGGCTTTGACAATCTGTTTGAGCAGAGCGTCTTCCGCAAAGTAGCCCTGTAGGTGTATGTGGTTATTGATAATGGTATGGGGTACGTCGTAAATAGAGTGGCGATGGGCCATAGAGGGAAAATCGTTGAGCATGATAATCCAACAGCGCAGTTGGGGGGTCGCTACGGCCATGTTGGCGGCGAGGGTCGCCATGGGTACACCCGATTCGTCTTCGGGAGTGGTAAATAGCTGGAGGTGGATTTCTGGCTCGGCGGGCAGTCGGCTGAGGATGATGCGGGTTTTGGCTTCGGTGGTGCTGGCGCGAAAGGAGACGGCCTGAATGGCACCGATGAGGGAGTTGATATGGTACCATGCGGGCAGGCCAAGGAAGCGGATACCATAATCAATTTCACGGCCGTGGTCGTCAACACCCATCACCCCCAAGACAGGATAATAGCTATAATTAGGCTTACGTGGACGGTTGCGAAACTCGAGAATATCATACCGGTCAGCTAACGCACGGACTAAATCCACGGCATTGCCTTCGGTACAGCTATTCATTTCGCTCGCCCAGACGACCAAACGCACACGGCGTGGCAAATTACTTAGATATTGATCGATAACAGCCCATTTCTCGTCTGTTGTCGTTCCTTGAAAATCATATATGTGTTCGCTCATGGGTGCATTTTACGCGGTTGCGCGAGGAATGGGTAATGACGCTGACTGCTTCTCGTTATTTCCTAACGTAAGCAATCAGCATCTCAGCGTCTCAGCTGGTCAGCATTTCAGCTTGCTTTTTGCCACATGCTT
>JBGTIZ010000470.1:0-12337 GCA_041745395.1 Promineifilaceae bacterium (SeqCode)
TGGCGGGGCTGGGCGTGGGGTTGCTGAGGGTGAGGGTGTACACGGCCGTGGAACCCACCGGCACACTCTGCTCAACGGGGAGCAAACTCCCCAACCGCTCCGCCGTCACGTAAAGCGGCGGCAGGGTCACATAGTTAAACCCACTCGGCAAACGATACGCCACCTCGGTTCCTGCGCCCACTTGGCGCGTCTCGCCCGGCTGCATATCGGTCAGCAAGCTGTCAAACGTGGTTGAAATAACCGGTTGATACCACTCTTGCCGATATTCCCAGCCGTATAGGGGATGGTCAGCCGTCATGCTAATGGAAGCGGTTTCGGTCAGGACGGCCACATCGGGGAACCCGGCCGTGTAGGTGAACACCATCTGGTAAGACGGGGACGGGTTCCGCTCGGGCGTTTGCGTGCGATAGGTGTTGTGCAATGCCCAGCTATTTTGTTCGCTGATAGGCACGCTCCAATCATCATTGATGTTGGTCACATGATAATTGTGCTGGTTCCACAACGGCCGTGAATCAACCCAGTGACCCACATGACTCATGACAAACAGCCCGTTGCGCCCGGCCATGACCACATCAGCCACGCCGTCCCCATCTACGTCGCCCAGCGTCGGATAATCGAGAACTGTGCCCGACCGCGTATACGGCTCATTGAACAGCCGCTTGCCATCACTTCCGCGCATGACTAAGAAGCCATCAACCGCTCCATTCCAGAGAACCTCCCACACGCCGTTGCCGGTCAAGTCTTGAGCCGAAACACCGGAGGCAGAGGCACTGTTATCCCCTACAAACTGCTCCCAGACCAAATTGCCATCCGCATCCAGCACCATCAAGGTATGATTGAGAATCACAATCCCCCCAATAGCGGATGCGGTGATAATGTTCATCTGGCCGTCGCCCGTCGTATCCGCCACGGTAATGGGGCTGGGGCGATAGTGGGAGGTGTTACCTGTGTCGTATTTCCAAAGCAAACTGCCGTCAGCTCGGAGTGCTTCTACAAAGACACCCCAGTTAATGATAATTTCTGGTTCGCCATCCCCCGTGATGTCAGCCACGGCCGGCGCGCCAAACGCACCCGCCCCACCCAACACTTCCAATTGGTCTGGTTGCGTATATTCCCAAACCAATTGGCCGCCATTGAAGTAATCATAGACGCGCAAATCCCACTTATCCGCCACGATGATGTCCAGAATACCATCTCCCGTGATGTCGGCCAGCACAGGCGTGGTCACAAACCGGTCAGCCACAGGCGTACTCCACTGCGTGTTGCCCATATGATCTAGCACATAGAGCGCATCTCGGGAAGTAGCAATGACAATTTCTGGCTCAGGCGACAGGTCGAGATTGCTAATACTGGGGCCGCCCCAACCAAGTTGCTCGTTGGTGTAGAAGGAGACCACATCAGGATTGTGCCAGAGTACGTTGCCCTCGTGGGTAAAGGCAAACGTTCCGTTCTCCCCACTAATGACAATCTCGGCGTTGCCATCGCCCGTCAGGTCAGCCAAAGCGGGTTCGGCGGCGCGACCAACCAAATCGCTCGTCCAGAGAATAGGCGTGCCATCCCCTGCATCCGCCCCATCGCCGCGATAGACGTAGAGGCGGCCGTTTAACCCCGGCGCCACCAGTTCCACGACACCATCTCCGTTCAGGTCGCCAATGGCGATGGTGCTGAGAAAACCAGTGCCGTAGGTGGGATCCAGCTCCTCAGTGGCCGTTGTGTCATACCATTTGACCTCGGGCATGTAGCTGTAGAAGCCGTCGGGATTGACCTCAAACGCATCAATGCGGGAGATGCCTCCTGAGCCAGGTGGGTACACCTGCACCACATGAGGCCCTTCGCTTAAATCAGGGAAGTGCAGGGCATATGGCTGACCCCGGAAGGGAGCGACGGTAGACATATCAAACACGCCATAATCCACGCCATCAATAACCACATGCAGACTGGTTCCATCACGCTGATTGCCCAAAATGCTCAGGTCTGTACCCACAAAGTGGAACCAGATGTTGGTACTGGCATTGACAAAGGGAGCCATGAAGTCGCCATTGTAGGCATAGATGTCGTCGGACTGTCGCCACCATGCTTTGCGGCTAAAGTGGAACAAGCCCGTCTCTTCGTTCTCGATTTGGGCATCGTACCAGCCCGCGTCCATGGTTTCACCCTGCCACACATCTAGGTGATCCACGGCGACCGTGCCGCTAATCACCTCGACCTCAAGCAGATGGGAGCCAGCATCGAGGGCAAAGGGGAAATTCTTGACCCCGTTCACCCCCCCTGACGTATCAAAGATGCCCTGCGATACGCCGTTGATACGGATATCGACCCCGCCCACACTGCTACGCAGACCGACATTGACCCACTGGCCGTCAAAGCCAAAGCTCCAAACGTTGCCAGCAAGCGTGGTGTAAACGCTGTTACTGCCACTGCTGGTCCAGCCCGACGTACCGTCCAAGGCCCAGCTTTGGGGCATGGTGTGGTAAGGGTGGCCGTTGTAGCGCATGTCGGGATGGTTTTCTTCATAGCGCACAATCGCGGCGGGGGCGGGCGGTTCCCACGCAGGTTCGATAGCGGGACTGCTAACCGCATCTACGGTAATGGGGTCGCGGTATTGGCGGATTTCTAGCATATGGGGGCCAGTGCCCAGATTGTCAAAGGAGTAGGTGCGGGAGCCGTCCTCATAGCTGTAGATGTCGAATTGACCGAGCGGTTCGCCGTTTAGGCGTAGTTCAACATCTTGATAGGTGTAACGGGTACGGCCGTGGTAGGTAAAGGAGTCGCCCGTGAAGGGGAACCAAGCGGTGACATTACTGCTACTGCTGGCAAATGCCCC
The DNA here is from genome assembly GCA_041745395.1 of Promineifilaceae bacterium (SeqCode). Taxonomy (GTDB): domain Bacteria; phylum Chloroflexota; class Anaerolineae; order Promineifilales; family Promineifilaceae; genus Hadersleviella. Next base: position 2,825 of record JBGTIZ010000470.1, read on the forward strand.
GCCGCTGGCCTCAGCGTTGAACGTGCGCCCCCAGCCGTTGCTCAGCATGAGCCGTTCGCTGTCTTCCTCAAAGGTGCCTTCGGTCAGGGGCTGGCCGTCCCACACGTCGAAAAAGTCGAGGTGAACACGCGTGCCTATCGCTTCGGGATGGCTGGTTCCCAAGACGGTGATGGTGACGGTGTGCGAACCCGCTCCCAAATCACGGAAGTAGACGCTGGCAGTATCTTCATAGCGACTGTACAGGTCTACCGTCTCGACCAGTTGGCCGTCAATGTGGATTTCCGCCTGACCGCCAAATCTATCCGTGGCGAAGCCAATGCCTAGCCAGTTGCCCTCGAAGTCAAAAGCGATCGTATCATCCGCCGTAGGGGAGTAGATGTACTGGCCCGCGCTGGCGCGAGTGGCAAAGATATTGGCGATCCGATTCCAAGTCGAGGCGGTCTGGGTGAAGGGCACGCCGTTGTAGCGGATAGCGGGGTGATCTTCCTCGAAACGGGTCACGGCCGTGACGGGGGGATTGGGGTCAATGAAAGGGCCGCTACCGGGAGTCGTGAGTTTGTCAATGTTCACTTGATTTTGGTAGCTCGCAATTTGCAAGATGTGGGGGCCACTGCCCAGCCCTTCGTAGGAGAAGGTGCGCGTCAGAGCCGCACTGGGGAAAACAGGGGCGAACATATCTATCGTGTCCAGATAAACCCCATCCACAAAGAGTTGCGCTTTGCCCGCGTTGCTGTGGGCGATGCTGTGCAGGGTGAAGGAGTCCCCCGCAAAGGGGAACCAAGCCATGCCCGTGCTGGTGCGCAGGTAACTACCGCCGCTGGCGACCGCGTCGAAGGTTACTGACCAGCCGTTGCTGGTCAGCAGGCGTGGGTCATCTTCTTCAAAGTCGCCGTCGGGCAGGAGGGAGCCGTCGCCATAGTCAGTGTAGTCAAGCTGGACGCGGGTATTGGAGGCGAAGGAGTTGGCTGTACCCAGCACTTCTATTTCTAGGGTGTGGCCGCCAGCGGGCAAGCCGTCAAAGCGATGGATGACGGGGGCTTCTTCGTTGCGGTACAGGTCAAGGATGCCGTAGTCATCGCCGTCAATCGTAATGGCGGCGTAGCCGCTCCAGCGGTCGCCGATAAAGCCCAGGTCAATCCAGTCGCCCTGGAAGGTAACCGTAACGGTATCGCCGGCCGTGCCAGACCGAATGTACTCACCCGCGCTGGCCTGATTGGCACTGACATTGGCTACGCGCACCCAACTGGACGCGGTCTGGGTAAAGGGCACGCTGTTGTACAGGAGAGAGGGGTGATCCGCCTCGAAGCGGGTCACACTGCTCAGGGGCGGGTTCGTGTCTATGAAGGGGCCGCTACCGGGCGTAACCAGTTTGTCGATCGTGGTCTGGCTCTGGTAGCTCATAATCTGCAAGATATGGGGGCCACTGCCCAACCCTTCATAGGAGAAGGTGCGGGTGATGGCCGCACTGGGAAAGACAGGGGCAAACATGTCAATCGTGTCCAGATAAACCCCATCTACAAAGAGCCGCGCTTTGCCCGCGTTGCTGTGGGCCATGCTGTGCAGGGTGAAGGAGTCGCCCGCGAAGGGGAACCATGCCGTGCCCGTACTGCTAGCGATGTAACTGCCGCCGCTGGCTCCCGCATAGGTGGTGGTTGACCAGTTGTTGCTGGTGATGAGACGGCCGTCATCCTGCTCGAAGTCGCCATCGGGCAAGACCGAGCCATCGCCAAAGTCGGCATAGTCGAGTTGGACGCGGTTGGCTTGGGCGAAGGGGTTGCCGCTCCCTTGCACGGTGAGGAGCAGGGTGTGGGAGCCAGCCGGCAGGCCGTCAAAGAGGAAGCTGGTCGCGCTTTCCTCGTTGCGGTACAGGTCAATGAGGCCATAGTCGTCGCCGTCAATGGTGATAGATGCATAGCCACTCCATCTGTCGGTGATGAAGCCGAGGCTGACCCATGTGCCGTCGAAGGTGAGTTGGGCGGTACTGCCGGCCGTGGCGTTGCGCCAATGGCTCCCGCCGCTGGCACGGCCGAGGTTGACGTTTGACCATGTGCCTGTGTAACTCCATGCGGGGTCGGTTTGCTCGGTGCGGGTGAAGGTGGGGGTAAAATTGCCAATGGCTGATAGCCAATTGTCAATGGTCAATGGGAGGGCGTTGGTGATTGTATCGGTGTAGGTTTGGTAGATGGGGGTGAGGGGGAGAGTGATTTCTTCGGTGAATGGCCGTGTTTCTTCTGATAACGCAACGGGTTCAGGTGTGGGGATAAACTGGGGCACGGCGAGTAGCGTGGCGGCCAAGTCAGTCAGGTCTGCGCCTGTCTGGGTGGGGGTGTCCACGGTCGTGCGGTTGAGATACGCCATATCCGCTTCAGTTATGGGGGCATCGTAGACGGTGTTGCCCCTGTCTGAAAGCTGATTATTGGTGTCGGGCAACGCCCCACTGGCTATCTCGCTGGTGATAATCGTGGTGACGGTGAGTGTGCCCGGCGGAACCAGCATGGGGCTGACCGCTTGGCTGAGTTGCACCGCTTGGCCGACGCTGAGGTAGCCGTAGCCGCTCCCGTCGGGCAGGAGAGTGTTACTGTCGGGCTGGAGCAGGTCAACGGTAATGGTGTACACCCCTTCGGCCCAGCCAGAGGTGTCTACGCTGGTAAGTTCGTAGTTGCGGGGGTTGCCCGCGAGCAGGGTGAGGGGGGTGTTGCTCTGGGCGACTTCTTGCCCATCGGGGGCGAAGAGTCGCGCATCCGCTTGGGCGGGCAGGGCCACGCCGGCGAGGTTGGCGACTTCGATGCTGAGGGTGGTGGAGCTAACGCCTGTTTCGACAAAGGGGGGATCGGGCAAAACTTGGGTGAGTTGCACGAATTTATCGACGACGTTGAGGCGAGCCACGGCCGTGGTCTTTACCTCTATCTCATCCACCGCCACATCCGCCACGACATGCGCTCGGAGGTTGAAGTTGCCCAGCACGTTGGGCGTGGGGGTGAGGGACAGAGAAAGCGTGTCACCCGCCGGGATGGTTTCATTGAAGAGTAAATCGCCACTGGGCAGGCCGGTCACGGTAATGGTGTAGCTGGTTTCGAGCGTGCCGCGATTGGTGATGTCGAGGGTGAAGTTGGCGGTCTCGCCCAGCAGGATGGCTTGCACGTAGGGAGTGAAGCGAGCGGTGGCGCGGTGTTGGTTATAGGTGCAAACGGCTTGGTTAACGGGCAGAACGGCCGCTACTAGAGGGGGCAACGCCTCCAGCAGTTCGGCGGCTGTCTCGGCGTTTTCCACGGCCGTGCGCGCCGTCAGCACCCCGCTCAAATCTGGTTGGTAGCCAGAGCTACTGGCTGTGGCTAGATAACTATCAACAGCATTGAGCAAATTGGTGCGGCTGTTGGCCTGACAAATACCCGAATCACAATTAAATTCGGTCTCCATGATGGTTTGACCCAAGTTCACCGTGGCGGAGGACATCGGCTCAGCCAAACAAGCGGCCGTTTCGATGAGCGGGGCGGTCAAGGTTGAGGCGATTTGTACAGCGGCCACGGCTTGGGGGGTGTATTCCCCCGCGATGCTGGCCGCTTCGACAAAGTAGGTGGTGCCGGGCACGGCCGTGCTGGTGTCGAGCAGGAGATTGGTTTGATGCTCAGCTTGGGAAGCCAGCGCACCTGTTTCAAAGGTAGCGGGTGAGGTGAGTGGGCTGGGGTCAGCCACGGCCGTGCTGAAATGCCTATCCCGCACCGATACGGTCACGGGGAACGAAGCGGCCACATTGCCCACATTTTGGGTGCGCAGTGAGACGGTCACAGGCTCGCCTTGGGTCACGACCTGCCAGAGCGGGTCTACGGTCAGATAGGGGAAAGGCGTGTCGGGCATGGTGAACAGGGCGTTGGTCGTGGCCGTGTTGGTAGGGTTGGCATTGTCCACGGCCGTGACCGTGAAGGGGAAACTCGTGCCCGCCGCCGCCAGCGGGCCAGCGGGGGGCACGACATACAGCCCCACCGTTTGCGCCACACCCGGCTCAAGCATCAATTGCGGCGAAGCCCCTTGGCTCCAGACCGCCCAGCCAGCGGGTAGCCCCGCCGAAGTCAGATTAAAGGTCGCCGTGGCTGTGCCCTCATTGCGCACCAGCACATTAAAGGCGGCGTCCGTAATTTCCGCCCGACCGTCGGCCGTGTGGTTGCGGGTTTGGGGTTGGATGTAAGCTGGGTTTTGAGGCACGCCCATCGGCACGGTCAACACGGGGTCGAGCACCACATTGACGGCCACGCCTGTGCTGGCCTGCATCCCCAAGTCGAGCGTCGCGGAGGCAAATAGCTGGGGATATTGGGTCGATTGCACCGTGACCAGCACCGTATGGTTGCCCACGGCCGCCTGCGCGGTGGGGGTGATGATGATTTGCTCTTGGGCGTCTAGGCCAACTTGCCACCCTGCGGGTTGGTAAACGGAGATGCGGTAGTTGTCGCTATAGTTGGCCGCAATTTCCGTTGTAAGCTGGATGCTTTGGTAGGGGGTGAGGGTGGTGGTATCGTTGGTGAGGCGCAAGGCGAAGAAGTCGCCAGCCCCGCTCAGGCTGATTTGGTCGTGGGAGGTGTTGGCCGTGAGGGAGACATCGCCGCTGTAGTTGGCTAGGGCGAGGGCTTGAATGTTGTCCACGGCCGTGCCTCCCACAGAAAGCGTCCCCCCACTGCCCACGCCACTGAGCATCAATTGGCCGTCGGCGAGGGTGTAGCTGTGGTTGGCGGCAAAGTTGGGGGCAGGGGCGATGGCGAGGTTACTGCTATTCAAGACAAGCGGGCTGGTAATGGCCGCTTCTAAATCACCCGCAAATTGGACGTTGCCGTTGAGCAGGGCTTGGGGGGTGCGCAGTTGCGCGGCAAGGGGGATGTTGCCGCTGGCGGTGGCCGTGTACGCGCCCCATGGGGCAAGGGTTAAGCCTGTGCTGGCGGAAGCGTAGCTGGCGAGGCTGAGTTGGCCGTCAAGCGTCCAGGGGCGATTATTGCCGAGTAGATGCGCCAGACCGTCGCTGGCTTCTAACGAGCCATTGCCGAGCGTCGTGCCGTTTTGGGTTAACACGGCCGTGTTGGCCGTCAAACTATCAAATTGGGCTACCTGTGCCCCATTCGCCACCCAGCTACTGCTCAAACTACTGGCTGAAGCGGCCCAATGATGCGCGGCGGGCACATTCACGCTGACCGTGCCTGCGGGTAGATTGGCCGTCTGGGTTTGGGTGAAGGTGAGGCCATTTTGGTCGGGCAAGGCGGGTACATCCGCTACCCAATAATCAGTCAATGAGGGGTCTAAGGCGCCACCCACCAAACCCGCAACCAAGGCACTCACTACGAAAAGGTAGCCAGCCGCCGCGCCAACTTGGCAACCAGGCGGGTTGGGCGACGCCCCGCAGGCGGCTAAAATTGGTGGTAAGGCCGCTTTGGCCGCTAAAATGAGACCTAGAAGCAACCCTTTGTTGCCTGCCGCTTTACCCGCAGCGGCACCGGGCAAATCCCCCAGACTGGTGGGGGGCCAGTTGATGATAACAAAAAATGCTTCTGCAAAAAAAGAAAAGATATAAGCCATAAAGCCACCGACAAAAGCGACATGCTCATCCGCAATGAAAACGCGGACAGCAATTTGTTCTATCATCTTGCCGTACTCTATGGCGGCGGCCGTGTACCCCTCCGCATTGACATAAACAGTCGTACCGTCTGGCATAATAGCCATGAAGCCAATGTCTTCGCCATAGGGCAAGGAAACCATCTGCTCGGGAACCATGACCATGGCGCCTTGGTCGGTATAGTTGGTGATGTGCGCTTTGGTCAGGTCGGGTATGTTTAGCTCGGCCAGTTCAAACAGGTTTTCGGCAAAAATGAGGCGGGTGGGTATGTTTTGCTCTTCAGCGACCAACAGGGTACGCACGGCCGAGCGCACTTCTTCGGTAGCAAAGAGAGTCATCATCTCATATTCCGTTGTTTTCGCGGCCGTGGTGCGTAAATAGTTAGCCGCCCCGATAACCTCGTCGTTTTGGCCCGGATAAGCCACTGATTTTTCGGCTAGGCTGAGCAGTTCAAAAGAGGTTGTCAAGCCAGCCTCTAGGCTAGACACTTGGCTACTGAGAATGAGTTTGGGGCGGTCGGGGTAAGATGTGACTAGAAGCGTAGCGGCACTAATCGGCTTATCGGGATAAGTGGTGCTGTATTGGAAAAGGGCGTTGAGCAGGTCGAGTTGGGTCAGTTGCGCCGCGACCATGTTGGGGATATGGGAGCTAGCAAAGGCGGTCATGGCTTCGAGGTCTGTATCTTCGCCCAGCTCGGTGTAACTTCCGAAGGTGGCGACGAGAGTGGGCGTTTGTTGGAACAGACGGTGAATGATGCGGTTCAATTCGTGCGCTGGATAACTGCTGTTAGCCATTGGCTGAATCTGAATCAGGTCGCTGGTAGAAAGCAAGGGGGAGTCATCTTGGGGGGGGAGTTGCGCGGCTCCTCCTTGGCGCAAATCTTCGCCAATGATGTCTTTTATCATGCGACGGTGGGTTTCGGTTTCGCCGCTGGGGGTAATGGTGGTGATGTCGAGCCAAATGCCGGTGGTGAAGTTGGAAGCGAGGGGAAAGTTGGTGAGCAAATCTTGCACGGCCGTGCCCTCAATCGAGGTCGGCGTAGCCCCATAATTGAGGTAAGGGGTGTAGGTGTGAATCACATTGGAAAAAGCTAGACCACCTTGGGTCTCAGTATCCACAGCAAAGCCCAGATTGATGGGGGAGCCTGTGGTCTGGGCGGAAGGCAGGGTGGCGGTCAGGACGGTGCTGGTTTGCAGATTTAGCCCACCGATGGGAAAGGAGTTGTATTTTTCTAACTCGAGCGAGATGTGTAGCTTATGGCGCAACGCATCGGGCAGTTCGGCCATGTCTTGACCTATCGGAGTGGCGGAGGTGGTGCCAACCACGGCCGTGGGCACGGTCGGGTCAAGCGTGGTCCAGCCCGCGCCGGGCAGATACGCCTCTACCCACCAATGCGCCTGCGCCAAGGCGAGCAGGTCGGGGTCATTGAGCGGGTCGCTGGTGGGCACATTGGGCGGGACTGTGCCGCGCACCACGGGGGGGGTGGGGAACATATCGGCAATGAGGGTTTGGGCCACGGCCGTGGGCAAACTCCCTTGGCGATAGCGGGCGGGATAACCAGCCGAACGCAAGAATGCGATGAGTAAGCTGGCTTGGTCGACGCTGTTGCCCGCTTCGCTCCACAGCGTGCCCCGCGTGCCGCGCAGGGAGCCTTCGTAGGCGTGATAGTTAAATTGTTGCACAAAGTGGAAGAGGTCGAGGGGGTCATCCCCAATTTGGGCGGCCTGCATGAGCATACTGCCGTCGTCTAGGGTGACATCGGGCGTAGCGATGAGCCAGGAGGCGAAGCCGTCGGGCGCGAGCCGGATGGGGTGGGCGGTAGCGGTTACTTCACGGCCGTGGAGCGTGCCATAAACGGTTGCCCCACTGTCGAGCGTGGTGAAATCAGCCGCCGCGCTGGGCAATTGCACGGTCAGGGTCAAGACAGCGTCTGCTAGGGGAGCCAAGTCACCCAAGTTGAAGAGGTGCTGGTCGCCTGAACTGGTAGGCCAAATGGACGCATCGAGCAGGGCAGAGTCAGCAAGGTCGTGACGCACGATGACGTTGCGCAGGGTGTTGTGGTCGGCGAGGGGGTCAAAATCAGCCAGCATAGCCACGGTATCGGTCACGTTTAGCCCCTGCTCGATTTGAGGAAAGTCGCGGGCAGATTGGTTGTTGCGAATGGTGTAGGTAATCACGGCCGTGCCGCCAGCTTGGTAGGTGGATTGGGCACGGGCGATGCTCAGCGGCTGGTAGAGGGGGTCAGCCGATTGGCTGGCGAAAGGGGTGTTGGCTTGGTGGGCGGGGTGGTTGGTTTGGGCCACGGCCGTGGTTTGGGACCGATAGGCCAACACGGGCGCGACGCTCTGAATGATTAGCAACGCGCTTAATAAAATAGAGACAAAACGATAGAGGGGGGATGTGTATATCATGGTTTGGTTTCCTCGCTAAATTGTCGGCCTAAATCCGAAGGTGAGTGGCAGGCACAAAGTGGCATGTTCTGCTTATGGGTTAAGCATACGGAGGAAACGTTCAGAAAACGTTCAGAGAAAAAACACGGCCGTGGGTATCGCCCAGACCTCAAAGGTTTTGGGAGCCTTTGAGGTCTTGTCTATCTTAATGGCAAGAAGAAGTTCAACTTCTTGGAGAAGTTGAACTTCTAAAAGGTGGGACACGGCCGTGGTTAAATCGTCGAGGAGGGTTTTGAGTTCGTCGAGAATGAGGACGGAGGGGGGCTGACGCTAACTTGCTTGGTTGGACGCGGACAACGGCCGTGGGGTGGATAGAGACAAGTACTGTCCTTTTTGGCCAAACGCAACTATACTGTAGCCTAATTAGTCTGTTTTGTCTGTTTTGTCTGAAAAGGAGGAAAGTCAATGAATGCCATACCAATTTCCCAATTGAAACAACGCACCGGCCAAGTATTGCATCAAGTTGTGGTGAACAACGAAGATACCATCATCGAAAAATATGGTGAAGAATATGCCGTTATTCTCAGCCCGCAACGTTATCAAGCGTTGGTTGATGCGGCTCAGGCCCGTGTGCGCGAGCGGTTTTTAGAGGCACAGCAAGAAGTGTACGAAGCCACGGCCGACTTATCCGCCAGCGAAATAGAGGAACTGGTCAACAACGCCTTAACCGAATCGAGACAACAGCGAGCTGGCATTGATGCGCGTCATTCTTGATACCAGCGTCATTGTCAGCGGCGTGCTGTCACCTCATGGCACACCAGCCCAACTGATTACCCACTGGCTAGCTGGCAAGTTTACCTTGCTCTACTCTCAACCCATGCTGGCCGAGCTAGAGGATGTCCTTAACCGGGTCTGGCTTAAGGAACGATTGGCTCATGTGCCTAACCGCATCCCCGATTTTTTGCAAGCCGTAACGATTCTGGACGAGCAGGTGCATGGTTATATCAACGTAGCTGGTACTGTGCACGATCCATTCGATGAAATGTTTTTGGCCTGCGCCGCTTTAGGCCAAGCTGATTACTTGGTCACGGTAGACAAAGATTTGTTAACTGTAGCGACCTATCAGCAGACAGTTATCCTATCGCCCGCCCAATTTTTGCCACACATAGAACAGTAAAATGGGCTGGCCTTCTCGACTAATCGGTTGCAGGGCACATAGACCTCAAAGGTTTTGGAAACCTTTGAGGTCTTGTTCTTTGGCCAGAATTGACAAATCTTGGAGATTTGTAAATTCTGGTAGAGAGCAGTCTAAAAAGCAGACACGGCCGTGGGGTTGCCTCACCTCATAATCAATAAACATTGCCCCAGAACACCATTCATTAGAGATACCATGCACCGCTGAAGTATAATTACGCATGTTATGCCGCACGTTTTGCATAAATTTTGTAGTGGTCACGAATCAGTAACGTACTTTTTTTGACAAAAGGCGTCTCTTCTCAACCGACTAGCTTCGTCGTGGCCTGCGGCCAC
>JBGTIZ010000471.1:0-18186 GCA_041745395.1 Promineifilaceae bacterium (SeqCode)
TTGGGCAGTTGCCCAAACGAAAAAAACACCCTTATGACAGGCGAGCCGCCGTAGGCGGCGAGGTTTGCCGAGACAGGATTTTTTGTGTGAGTAATTTGTGACCAATACAAAATCGGCTCAAATTCGTGTTATTCGTGAAATTCGTGGCAAAAATCTCAGACAGCTACCTGATGAACCGAATTTGCAGGTTCAGCTTGAGCCACCACGCCCCACTCTCCTCATAAATAGTCCCAAAATCATGCCGCGAGCTACTCGCCGTCTCTAACTTCGTCTGGTGAAAGAGGTAATCCTCAAACGCATTGCGATTATAAATATGGTAGCAAAGTAGCTCCCCATCATCCCGCACCACCAAATATCCCCCTGTGGCCTCCAAAACGCCACGCCACACTTGAGCGGGCATCATTCCCAAGGCCACATCCGTCAAAAATCGCTTGACCTTGTACGCATAAAAGGGCTGTTCATGCGCGAGGTCATAGTTGAGCGGGTTTTGTGCCGCAATCTCCCCCACCAACTCAGCCACACTTGAGATAGAAGAGCCAAAAAATAGCTTGAGCATCTCGGCCAAAATAGCTGGCAGGCAACTGTCTATCAGCACCAGATTGTTACCAAAGACGGAGTTCTCTGTGCGCACAAAACGCAATGTGCCTCCCTGCGCTTCAATGGCCTGTACTCGCCGCTTTAACTTACTCCCCCCTTCAATTTGGTTGATTTGGGTGGCTAATTCTTGAGTGAATCCTTCTTTGTTATTGTCTATGCGAAATACAAAATTGGTTGTTCGCCCTGCATTCAACAGAGTGGCCGCCGCGCCCAACTGTGATTTGATGCTGAAGCCCAACTGGGGAGTCGTCCCCGTGCGTTGGTCATGCACCACCAAATGAATATCCGTTTTTTGTGATGCCCTAGATTTGAGCGAGTCACAGCCAAAGGAGCGCAAAAACGTTTCTAGTTCAGGCATGGCAAAGGTGCGTGACGTTCGGCCTTGCAATTTGGTCAGCAAAAGCTGGGCCTGCTCCTGAAATGTGGCGATGGGCAGGCGAAAAATCTCTTCGTTCCCCTGAATGACGACCAACGATTGCTCCCGGTCAAACGTGTATGCATATTGTCCGCTGGTCTGGTCGCGCAAAATTTTGAGCAAGATGAAGAACATCTCTTCGACTTTGTTGAGGTCTTCATCCCCCGCATACACGCCTTGGTCGCTGACCAGCTTGAGCAGGGTGTAAATCTCGCTCCACTCCCCTTTATTCCCCTGTAACATGCGCTTCTCCCCAGACTGTTTTGATAATCTGCACGGCCGTGGCCTGAATCGCAGGAACCGCCACCGAATTACCAAACTGCTTATACGCCGCCGCATCCGAAACAGGGATGACAAACTCATCCGGATACCCCTGCAACCGCGCCCACTCACGCGGAGTCATTTTGCGGATGCCCCGCCGATTAACCGGCCCCTTGATATTCGTCACTGGCGTAAAATCCTCCAGCCGGTCATCATAGACCAGATTGCGCTCCCGCCCCATGCCACCACACACCACCGCGTTAGCAATTCCTTCATCATCAATCACCTCATACCCAAAGCCATTCCCCTTGCGCTCATGCCGCCGTTTATGCTCAATCAGTGTGTTTAGATACCTGTCTGACAAATAATATTTCACCGAAACAGTTTCTGCTTCCTTCACATCTTTGAACGGGATTTCATCCCCCACTGGTTCTGGATAATCAAACTCGGTAATGCCTAAATCTGGATGAAAACCGACAATAAAGATGCGCTCCCGATTTTGGGGCACACCAAAATCTTTGGCATTTAGCACCTGTGGCTCAGGCACAAAATAACCTAAATCCTCTCGCAAAACGTTCAGAATGGTACGCAACGTTTTGCCTCGGTCATGATTCATTAAACCCTTCACGTTTTCGAGGAAAATCGCCTTGGGCTGTTTACGCTTGATGATTTCGGCCACATCAAAAAAGAGCGTGCCTCGCGTATCTTCAAAACCGCCACGCCGCCCCGCTATCGAAAAGGCTTGGCATGGAAAACCGGCACAAAGAATGTCGAAATAGTCGGGGATAAATTTTTTTATCTCATCTTTAGTAATGTCGCCAAAAGGAACTTCCCCAAAGTTTGCTTCGTAAGTTTGCTTGGCGCGTTCATCCCATTCACTAGTAAAAACGCACTTGCCGCCCAAGTTTTGCAGAGCCAAGCGAAAACCACCAATACCTGCAAACAAATCTATGAAGATGAATTTGGGATTTTCGGGCGGGGGGAAGGGCACATCAACGTGAATGTCGAAAAGCATTGTTTGTAATGCCCGCTCGGCAACAACATTGGTGATAGATTCGTCGGGGTATTTGTATTCGAGGGCGCGTTTGACGTGGGTGACGGCTTCCTTGCGAAAGAATTGGGCTTCGCCGTTGTGCTGGTTGTGCAAATAATGGGTGACGGCGGCTTTGCCATTTTCGGAAACTTCCGCCTGCCGTTTTTTGAAGGTTTGTCCGCAAATTTCTTCCAAAGATATTTGTTCGGGGTGGGTCATGTTTACCTTGGCCTTGATTTGGTGCGTCGTTTTGGGTGGTTTTAGCGTAGTAGTTCAACAAGTTTGTTTTGTCGAATGCTAATGCAGACAAATAACCGTCAAAATTTTTCTGATTGATTAGTAGGGTGTTGGGCAATCATAGGAATTTATGTTCTAGTATAACAAGTTTAGCGGTGATGGGCAGTGATGACCAATATCGGTTTTATCTTCACCGTCCTCAACCCATGACGTGACGTTCCTCAGTTGCCACGATTCCCCTGCAAATCTTACAATTCAACCAATCGCGTGCTATCCCTTTACATTCTGGCAGACATACGCCACAATCAAAGTTGCATTTTGCTTATGCCCGTAGCAAAACCAACCGAGAAGATAGGACAAGCAGATGAGCAGTATTACCCTTACCCTACCTGATAACACCTTAGACCAAGCGCAACAGGCCGCGCAAGTTCTACAGCGGCCTGTTGAACAGTTGTTGAGTGACATGCTCACGGCCGTGTTGCCTCCCCTTGATGATGTTCCCCCCGACCTGCAAAAAGAATTAGCGGAAATAACTTGGCTCAGCAACAGTGAACTGTGGGAAATTGCGCGGGAGCAACTTAGCCCTGCCGACCAAGAGAACCTACAACAATTGAGCCAGATTAGTCAGCCCACGGCCGTGCAAGTTGCCCAGCTTGATGATTTACGCCGCGCCTATGGTCGCGTTACCCTCCGTAAGGCTCGCGCCTACGCTCTGCTCAGTCTGCGTGGGGGCACACACTTACTCAACCAATCTTCCCCTCTTCGTTAGATAGACTTATCTCACCTTGTTTCACTCTAAGTGAACTCCCTCAGCTACCTGCCCTCTCCTACAAATTCTTACAATTCAACCAATCGTGCGCTATCCCTTTACATTCTGGCAGACATACGCCACAATCAGAACTGTGTTAGAATCATGCGGACTTCTGTCTAGTCCCAAACCATCACCACACCACGCGGAGGATAACCATCTATGCCACTCATTCTTTATACACTTGCGGCCATGCTAGGCGTTGTGGGCTTCATCTTTGTCGTGGGGTCACAAGGCCAGCTATTACGAATCATTATTGGTCTGGTCTGCTTCGTGGCGGCGGGCGTGCTGGTTTATCTAGCTCGCGTGCAACCAAAGCCCGTGGAAACCACCGTTGTGCAAAAAATTGACCTGAGCGGGGATATTAACCTCGAGAGTTTGCGCTGTCAGCAATGTGACGCCCCGCTGAGCAAAAATTCGGTCAGCGTGCAGGCGGGAGCCGTCATGGTGAAATGTGAATATTGTGGGGCGAGTTATCAGATTGAGGAGGAAGCGAAATGGTAGTAGATAGGCAATTATTAAGTAAACCACGACAGTTGATGCAGGGGGTTTGGGATAGATTCACGGCCGTGGACAAAATCGAAGCCCCCGCCCCCGGCCTCTACACCTATCGCATCCCCCCCAGTGAAAACAATCCCCACCACCTGCGCATCCATTTGCGCGTCGAGCCAGATGGGGCGGGAGTGTTGTTCATAGATGTGACGGATGTCATTCATTTGAACCCCACGGCCGTGTTCATGGCCAAATTCGCCCTCGAAGAAGTCCCCCTCGCCACCGCCCGCGCCCGCTTCCTCCACACCTATCGCGCTGATCGACACCAAGTCGAACAAGAGCTACAGCGCATGTACGACATGGTAGATACCCTGCGCAACCCCGACACCGACTGCTTCACCTGCGCCCTGGGCGGACTCGACCGACATCCCCTCTTTAGCACCCGCGCCAAAGCCCCCTACAAAGCGGATTTAGCCCTCACCTACGGGTGCAACAATGAATGCCCCCACTGCTACAACGAACCAGACCGGTTTGATATGGCCTCCATGCCCAAAGAGTCATGGTTTCGCGTGTTAGACACCCTCAGCGTTGTCGGCGTGCCCCACATTATCTTTACGGGCGGCGAAGCAACCCTCCATCCCGATTTGCCCGACATCATCAACTATGCGGATAGTCTGGGTATGGTGTGCGGCCTAAACACCAACGCCCGCAAAATCGCCCACGCCCCCTACATGCAAACCCTCGCCCAATCTGGCCTGAATCACGTCCAAGTGACGCTTGCCTCGCATGAGGCGCATACGCACAACATGATGATGGGCGCGAAATCGTTCCACCAAACGGTCAAAGGCATCAAAAGTGCGCTGGCAACCCATGTGCATGTCATCACCAACACGACGCTGATGCGCGGCAATATGGCGCACATCGAAGAGACGATTGATTTTCTCTATGACCTCGGCATTCGCACCTTTGCCATGAACGGCATGATTTACTCGGGCGGCGGCTTTGCCGACCCCAACGCCATTCCCGAGGAAGAAATGCCCCCCCTGCTGGTGCGCATCCGCGACCACGCCAAGGATAAGGGGATGCGCTTCCTCTGGTACACGCCCACTGAATATTGTCGCATGTCCCCCGTGGAGCTAGAGATTGGGGCGAAGCGGTGCAACGCGGGGGAGTATTCGATTTGTGTCGAGCCGAATGGGGATGTGTTGCCCTGTCAATCTTTTTATGTCTCGGCGGGCAATATTTTGCGCGACCCGTGGGAGCATATCTGGGGCGGGGAACTGTTCCGCTCTTTCCGTGACCGAGAAGAGGATCCGCGCTGGGCTGGCTTGCCAGAAAAGTGCTGGGAATGTCCTGATTTGCCACTCTGTGGCGGCGGCTGTCGGATTGAACGGGAGGCGCGGGATGGGGTGCGCACGGCCGAGGGAGAAGCTTCAACCGGCGGCGGCTGTTCTGGCTGTAGCGGTCACTGCGGCACAGGCCATCAGGCCGCCCACCAGATGGGCTTCATCCCCAGTGACAGCACCACCCGCACTACCACCCGCTCCACCGGCACCATGAAAGCGGGCTTCATCGGCCTAGAAAGCATTTCCATCAATTAGTAATGAACAATGAGTAATGAGTAAAGGGGTTGGTGGTATAGAGAGTTGGACTGTCTAACCAACCAGCCAGCTTATAGCTCATAGCTTACAGCTTACGGCTTCTAACATGTCTACCCAAACCAAACCAACGCTGTTTCAACGTTTTTTTACCCTCAAGAAGCGCCCGCCGCCGCCGCCGCCGTTGGCGACGGGGCTACATCCTTTTATGAAGAGCAACGGCGAGAACCATATTCGCTACCATTTGCGCGTGGAGCCAGATGGGAGTGGCCTGCTGGTGGTCAATGCCACCACGGCCGCGCAACTTTCTGTTGTGGGTGTGGTCATCGCCCAAAACATTCTGAGCGATTACGACCAAGAAGAGACCCGTGCCGAAATCAAAGCGCGATTCGTCGGCTACCATAGGGCACAGTTTGAACAAGATTACGAGCGCATCCAAGAGCTAATCCAGCAGTGGCAACGCACCGACAGCCAACGGGAAGCGCAGGCACATGTGACCAATCTGCAAGATGCCGCCTTTGTGCCAGGCGACGTGGAATTATTCGCTCCGCTCGAGGCGGATGTGCCGCTGGCTTCTCCCGCCACCCTGCATCCCCTGCTGGCGCAACTGTGGAAAACGGGCATTCCCCACGTCACCCTGCTCATTCCGCCCGACCCGAATCCTGATGATGTGGTTCACGCCATTGAGCGAGCGGAAGATTTGGGCATGATTTGTGGCGTGCGCGGCCGCGCCACGGATTTGAATCAGCCGGGCTTGGTGGACGGCATGGCGCAGGCGGGGCTGGATTATGTAACGCTGGTTTTTCTGACGCCTGATGCGGCTAAGCATGACCATTATTTGGGTGGGGGTGACTACGCGAATCTCACGGCCGTGTACCAAGCGTGTAAGCGTATCGGCATCTACACCACGGCCGAAGTGCCCCTCATTCAAGACAACACCCTCGAAATTCCCAACATCGTTGCCTTCCTGACCGAGCAGGGCGTGAACGACATCGCCTTCGTGGCCTACGCGGGCGCGGATGATATGCCCGCTGATGACCTCAACGGTGCGCTCACGGCGGGCGCGTTACGCCAAGTGGCGGTCAGCGTGGAGGAAGCGGTCGAGAATAATAACGTCCGTTTTCATTGGGAACCACCGATGGAGCGCAATCTCCAGCTTTCTTTGCGGGAGCAAATTATTGCCGGCCCACGCACGGCCGGGGACGCGGCCGTGCGCATCGCCCCAGATGGGCGCGTTAGTCCCCCACGCGGGCCAATCGCCGCGGCTGGCAACTTTTTTGATGATAAATGGGCGGACATCTGGCACCATCCCGCCTTCACCAGCTATCGGGAGCGCGTCGCCGCCCCGACCCATTGCGACCTCTGCCCTGGCCTCGCCCTCTGCGCCGCCGACTGTCCCGCCAACATGCAGGGATGGGCGAGAGTCAATGAGTAATGAAAAATGAGTAATGAGTAAAGGGGCGGGTGTAGGTCGTAGAGTCGCCTTGCACCCTGCACCTTGCACCTCGCACCCTATGAGTGATTTTTTATGACACGAACCACATTAACCCAACAATGGCTGGCCGTTTTTATTTTGCTACTGATAGGGCTGAGCGCCTCGGCCGTGTTGCCGTCGGCCGTTTATGCCCAGAGCTATCGCTTTGAAGTGCCCGAGGTCATCATGGAGGTGGTCATCCAGCCTGATTCGACGGCGGAGATTTATTACACCATCACCTTCAACAACCTTGGCTCAACGATAGACATTGTGGATATTGGCCTGCCGCACGGCAACTATAATATTAGCAACATGACGGCGGCGGTGAATGGCGTGCCCGTGAGCGATATTCGCGTCTCTGAAGTTATTGACATAGGGGTGGAAATCCATCTGGGGGCACAAAGCATTCCCAGCGGCACAAACGGCACGCTTGAATTTTCGGCCATCATGCCCGAACTGGTGTATCAAGATACAACCAATGCTGATTTGGCTTCGGTGCAAATTACGCCCATGTGGTTTGGGAGTGAATTTGTCAGTGGGGAGACAAATTTGAGCATCATCATTTATCCGCCACGCGGCACCGATTTAGAGCAAACATTGTTCCAAGATGTCGCTTTTACCAATAAGGTCGAAATTGAGGGGCAACCAGCGGTCATTTGGCAAACCACACGGCCGTTTACCAGCCAGTATCGCGTCGGGGTTTCCTTTCCCAAAGGAGACATGACGGGCGTTATCCAGATGAGCAATTGGGATCTAGCGGTCAAATGGCTCGAGGATAATCCCGGTACACACGGCTTCTTGCTCATCTCCGCGCTAATCGCCTTTGCCTTTATGTTCCTGCGCTTTTCAGGCGGGACGGGCATCTCTGTTTTGGTGGTGCTGGCGGGACTATTATTGTGGTTCATGTGGAGTACGATTGGGCTGGTAATATTTATCCTGCCGCTGGTGGTGCTGGGGGCGGGGGCTAATGAATATTTCTTGCAGAAGCGCAAGAAAAGCTATCTGCCCGCCATTGCCCATATCGAAGGGGGCGGGATTAAACGAGGGCTGACCGCGCCCGAGGCGGCCATTATTTTGGAAGAGCCACTGAACAAGGTGCTGACGCTGGTGCTGTTTGGCCTGCTCAAGAAGCGGGTGGTGGAACTGGTCACAGACCAGCCGCTGGTGGTGCGCGTGGCGAAGCCGTATCGGGCGACGCAGAAGGAGTCGCTCAAAGCACGAAAGGCGGCGCGGCTGAAGGTGGCCCAAGCGGAAAATTCGCTCATTCATGATTATGAACATCCTTTTTTAGATGTGCTGGAAAAGGATGCGGGCAAGGGGGTGAGCGAGATTGATTTTAGTGGGCCGATGAAGGCGTTTGTCAAACACACGGCCGTGCGCGTCAGCGGCTTCAATCTCAACGAAACCCGCGACTACTACCAAAAAATTATCCAGCGGGCACTCAAAGAAGCGGAAACGATGGGCGACATTCCTGAATGGGAAAAAACCGTGGACCGCAACGCCGAATGGATTCTAATGAGCGACAACTATCCGACCGTCTTCGAGCGGCCGGGGCGCGTCTATCGCCCCACTTGGTATCGTCCCGTGATGATGGGCCGAGGGAGCGGGGGACAAACTGTTTCTAGCCCCAGCCCCAGCCCCAGTCTACCTAGCAGTGGCCCCGGCGGCTCGACGGGCTTTGGGGATGTGGCCGCCTCCTTTGCGGGTTTTACCCAAAACACGATGACCGGTTTTGCCAACACGCTCACGCCCGGCTCCATCAATCTCAACACGGCCAGCGGCCTCGTTAATCTGGGCGGCGCGGACCGGTTCACGGCCGAGGTGATGAAAGGTCTGGCCGAATCTTCGCGCAGTAGCGGCAGTGGTGGCTCCTCTGGTGGCGGCTGTGCCTGCGCCTGTGCGGGGTGTGCCTGTGCTTGCGCCTGCGCGGGCGGCGGACGGTAGAGAAGTGAGAAGTGCTTGCACCTTGAACCATGCACCCTGCACAACCAGAAGCGTCCTTACTCAAACAACAGGCAGAATGGCTGGCTCCAGCGCGGAGTAAGCTGTTGCGCTGGGTGCAGGTGGCGCAAAGGCAGAGAGCGCTGGATTTGGGCGCGGGGTCGGGGGCAGTCACGGCCGAGTTAAAGCGGCGAGCAGGGGGGCAAGTAATCAGTCTTGATATGGACGTGATGGCGTTGGGGCGGGGAACAGGAGCGCGGGTAGCGGGGCTAGCGGAGCGACTCCCTTTTGCGGCCAATAGTTTCGATTTGCTCTTCACTCAGTTTGTGTTAATGTATACAAATTTGCCCACGGCCGTGTCCGAAATCAAGCGCGTCCTCCAGCTAGGGGGGGCGTTGGTCGCTATTGAACCAGATTATGAAGGACTAATTGAATATCCGCCCGAGGTGAACACGGCCGTGTTGTGGCGCACCGCTCTGCAACGTATCGGCGCAACGCCCGACACGGGGCGCAGGTTACCCAATCTGCTGGCCGAACAGGGCATGAAAGTGGAGGTAAGTTTGTTGGAAACGTTGACGGCTCCCCAGCCAGCCCGGTTCGCCTTTTTACGCTCGCTCCCGCTCACGGCCGTGGAACAGGCTGAATTGGACGAGATTGAACGAGTGGCGGAGGGGTTAGGAACACGGCCGTGGGCACAAATCGCCCACCTGCCGCTCTTTCTTATTCACGCCACCCTGCCCCCAGTTAACCGATTGTTTACAAGACCTTAACCAAATTAGCTTGCCGCTCAAACCTCCTTTGTTAGAATCAAATCATCGTATCAGCTACCTATCAAATTAGCCTCCTCAATCTTGACCCATTACATTCCCTATGGAAGCAGAAATCGAAACTCATTCACGCCCACAATCGACCAGCAACGTTAAACGTATCCAACAAGTAAAGGAAGCTCTGGAAGCGTATCTTTACCTTGCTCCCACGCTCATCATCCTCAGCATCTTCGTTTTTTACCCTATTGTCGATTCTTTTAACCTAAGCCTGACCCGCACCTCCCCCTTTGGCGGTGACGGGCAATTCATCGGTACGGGCAACTACGAACGTCTATGGCGTGAGTTCATCAATGGCGGCGATTACTGGACTTATCTTAAAGTCTCTTTCTGGTTCACCATTGCGACCGTGCCCACAGGCATCTTTTTATCCGTTGTCCTAGCCATAGCCCTCTCTTATCCCGTCCGCAATCTCTCTTGGTTACACCGCCTGCTGATTTTTATTCCGGTGGTCATTAGCTCGGCCGTGACGGGCGTCATCTTTCGCTGGCTCTACAACCCCAACGTGGGCTACCTCAACTATTGGCTCACCTTTCTGGGGGTGGAACAAGGCCCCAACTGGCTTACTTCTAAAGAATGGGCCTTGATAGCCGTCTCTATCGCCGTTGTGTGGCGACAACTAGGATTCAATACCATCATTGCCCTTGCTGGGGTGCAAAACATTGACGAAACGCTCTATGAAGCGGCAAAAATAGACGGAGCCAGCCTTTTCAACCGTATTCGCTTTATCACCATCCCCATGCTTTCCCCGACGCTTTTATTCCTGCTCATCATCAACGTCATCAACAGCCTGCAAACTTTTGGCGAAATCAACATCCTGACGGATGGTGGCCCCGGTGGGTCTACCACAAACATGATTTATGCTATTTATATTGATGCCTTTGTCGGAACCCAACAGCGTGGCTTCGCCTCCGCCCAAGCTTATTTACTCGCCATTATTATTATGATTGTCTCCCTCATTCAGTTCCGAGGGTTTGGCAAAAGGGTGCATTATTCATGAGTACCATCAATAATCCCAACAACCAAAAACCGCGTATAACGCGCCATGAATTATTCATGCACATTTTTTTGCTGTCGGTTGGTTTGTTGGTATCCGTCCCCATTATCATTGCCATCTCAACCAGCTTCAAGCCAGTCAACGAAGTTTATGTTTACCCCCCCCAGTTATTCCCACGCAGTTTCTCGATAGAAAATTACCTACTTGCGTGGAACTCGACCCCCTTTGGGCGGTATTTGCTAAACAGCGCCATTCAGTCTGGCGTCATCGTCCTTTTCCAAGTGCTGTTTAGCATCTTGGCCGCTTTCGCCTTCTCTTTCCTTAAATTCCCCGGTCGTGATACCCTCTTCTATATTATTTTGGGCAGTTTGATGATTCCCTTCCAGCTGACCTTTATCCCCAATTTTTTACTAATTAGTCGGTGGGGGTTAATCAACACCTATACGGGCTTAACGTTGCCCTTTTTAGCCAGTGCTTTTGGCATATTCCTCTTGCGCCAATTTTTTCTTTCCGTACCACAAGATTTGTATGATTCGGCCGTGATTGATGGGGCCAGCAATTTCCGCTTTATGTGGCAAATTGTGGTGCCGTTAAGCAGTGGCCCTATCAGTGCTTTGGCAATTTTTTCTTTTTTGGGCGCGTGGAACCAGTATCTGTGGCCCCTGATCATTACCAACGATGCCAGTATGCGTACCGTGCAAATAGGTATTCGTTACTTCCTGTTTGACCAAGAACGGGGAGCAGATTGGGGCGCACTCATGGCGGGAGCCGTGATTGTAATGTTACCCACCCTCTTACTGTTTTTAATCGCCCAACGCCAATTGGTGAAGGGCATCGCCCTGACTGGTCTCAAAGGGTAAGCCACCAAAGTCAATAGTTTAATTTGTTGTTTCGAAAATGGAGAAGGTAAAATTGCCGTCTCTTATCTCCGTCTTGACACCTGCCCCTGACTGCGGTTGTTTTGTTCGTTTGTTTGTTTTTCGAGAGTCATTCAATGTTAAGGGTTGAGACGCATATAGGAACGAGATTTCAACAACTTGGACAGTTCTGCTCGTAGTAACGGCTTTAGCCGTTTTTTACTCGAGTAAGAAGCGACTAAAGTCGCTACTATAAGCGAGTTGTGCATAGGTTAAACAACTCTTGTTCCATAGTCAGTTAGTTGAAGCACTACTGGTTTGTGTCAGCCTTCATATCACCAATAAAATGGAGAAGAAAGTTATGTTTACGTTAAAGTGGAAAGTTCCAACTTGGCTGTTAGTGATAAGCCTGCTCATGTTCTTGGTTGCTTGTGGTGGTGACGCCGCCCCAGCACCAGAATCACCGGCGGCTCCGGCTGAAGTACCGACAGACACGGCCGTGGAAGCCGTGGAAGAAGAAGCCCCCGCCCCCTCCGCAGAAACCATCCAGCTCAAATTCTGGCACGCTATGGGGGGCGAACTTGGGGAAGCCACCGATGCCCTCGTTGACCTCTTCAATGCCAGCCAAGACGAAATTTTCATCGAATCCACCTACCAAGGTACCTACGACGACACCTACAACGCCCTCTTAGCTGGTTTCGAAACCAACACTGCTCCCAACATCGTCCAAAACTTCGACCTCGCCTCCCAAACCATGCTCGATACGGGTCGCTTGATTCCCGCATGGCAACTGATGGAAGCCGACGGCTACGACAGCAACATCTTTGTCCCTGCCGTCCGTGACTACTATTCCGACCAAGATGGCATGGTGGGCATGGCCTTCAATAGCTCCACCCCCATCCTCTTCTACAATGTAGATCTCTTTGAAGAGCTAGGCATCGCTCCCCCACCCGAAGGGACAAGCTGGTCTTTTAGCGAGCTATTAGCCGTCTGTGACGAAATCCAAGCCAGCGGGCGCGTCAGCCATTGCTTCGCCTTGGGGCAAGTGGGTTGGTACTTTGAACAAATTTTAGCTAACAGCGGTGGCCTCTACTACAACAACAACAACGGTCGCACCGGTCGTGCCACCGAAGTGATGTTCAACCAAGGCGTGGGCGTGGAAGTGTTCGATTTCCTGAGCGGCCTTGTAAAAGATGGATACAGCCCCAACCTCGGTAACACTTGGACCGAAACAGACGCCGTCTTCTTGGCGGGACAAGCGGCCATGATGTTCGACTCCACAGCCGGGACACGCGGCCTGCAAGACGCGGCTGATTTTGAAGTAGGCACCATGTTCATCCCCTACGCTGATAGTGCTGGCGAGCGAAACGGAGTCATCATTGGTGGCGCCGCCCTGTGGCTTCTCGACTCTGGTGACCCAGCCCAAAACGCGGCCTCTTGGGAATTCATGAAGTTTATGGCGGATGTGGAACAACAAGTACCCTGGCACACCAGCACAGGCTACTTCCCCGTGCGCACAGATGTGGCTGACAATGCGGAAGCGCAAGCGTTCTGGGCTGAAAACCCGAACTTCCTGACCGCCATTAACCAGTTGGGCACGACCCGCACCACCCTGAGCGACGGCTCCGTGAACTACGCCGTGCTGGGTGGGCAAGCTGGCCCCGCGCCCACCATTCGCCGCTTTATTGTCGAAGCATACAGCAGTGTGCTGGATGACGGCCTTTCTGCCCAAGAAGCGTTGGACATTGCCGCTGAAAAAGCGAATCGGGAATTGTCTGATTACAACACTTTCTTTGAGTAAAAAATAGTGCTGAGCGATGAGTGCTGAGTATGGTTGACCCATTTATTGCTCATTGCTCGTTACTCGTTGCTATCTTTACGACCGCCCTTGGAGCCGCCATTGTTTTGGTTCCAAGGGCGGTTTGCATAGAACCGTATGAATCATTTTAGCTTTGCTCGCCTTTTGTCACTCGTTGGTTTACTTGGTGGGTTGTTGCTTTTGGCGGCTTGCCAAGGGGGCGGAGCCTCTGAAAATAATGAGGGGGGGGAACCCACGGCCGTGGTACTCATCAACGGCCTCAACCATCCCGTCGGGCTAGACAGTCGCCACGGCCATCTTTTCATAGCTGAAGAAGGAAGCGGCGAACCAGACCTAAGCGCGGCCGTGGCCGTCCTGACCGCCGACGGGCAAGCCGGGCGCTTAATCAGTGGCTTACCCAGCGGGCGCGACTCGGGCGACCTCTCTGGCGTGCCCTTTGCCAAGCTCGACCCCGCCGGGCAACTGCTCTACACCAGCCACTTCAACAGTGGACGCCTGCTCACCCTGCCCCTTGCCGACCATTGGCAAGGCACGATCTTCACCCTGCCCGACACCCCCTACACGCCCGAAGCGTTGGGGGAAACGATGACCCCGCTCAACCAAGTGCAACTGATTAACCCGTTTGACTTGGTGTTTGACGAAACAGGCGAGCCAATTGTCAGCGATGCCAGTCAAAATGGGGTGGCGCGACGCACGGCCGTGGGTCAAACCCAATTCTTCCACCGCTTCGCGCCCCTGCCCAACCCCAGCGACCAAGGCAAAGTCACCATTGACCCCGTGCCCACAGGCATCACGCGGCTGGGCGACGAGTATCTGGTCACGCTCACGGGCGGCTGTCCCTACCCCGCCCAGAGCGGGCAAATTGTTGCCATCAACGATGAACGCGCCGAGCGAATCGTAGCGACTGGACTCAACATGCCTATCGCTATCACGGCCGTGTCCTCCGAATCTGCCCCTACCGAACTTTGGGTGCTAGAATTCGCCCAATTCGACCCCGAAGCGAGTTGCTTCTCGGGCGCAGGCTATTTACCCTACACGGGACAGCTCAGCCGGCTCTACCCCGACGGTCGCCTTGAACCCCGCCTGACGGGACTTGATTTTCCCGCTGGCCTAGCCGTGGGGGAAGATGGCTCCCTCTACATCAGCGAACTGCTCGATGGGCGCGTCTTGCACATTCAAAACTACGCCGCACTGGGCAAGCCGACCCCACTGGCCGACATTTTGACCAGCGACCTGGCGCAACACAGCTTGCCCCCCGCCTCTGTGTCCCACTTTAACCCCAGCGGCACCAAAACAGAAGATGTGCGAGCCGTGCCAGACCCGATAGAGCCAGACGAAGGCACGGCCGTGGTCGCCCTCGACACCGTTTCCCCCACCGACCCCACCCCCATCACCTTCCGCAACGTCGCCCGCGAAGTTGGTCTTGATTTTCAGCACGCCGCCTTTGCCACCCACATTCCCGAAGACCCCGTGGCCATGATGGGCGGTGGCCTCTGCTGGCTCGATTTTGACAACGACGGCTGGCTCGACCTCTATCTGGTCAACAGCTACGCCGAGGACGAAGAAGATTATTGGCAAAGCCAAGGCGGCCTGCCCACCAACGCCCTCTACCACAATCAGCAGGGCAAATTTGTTGACATAAGTGCCGCAAGTGGCACAAATCTAACCGTGCGGGGCAACGGCTGTTTGGCCGCTGATTTTAACGGCAACGGCTTCACCGACATTTACCTCACGGCCGATGGGCCGAACAAACTGCTCTGGAACAACGGCGACGGAACCTTCACCGAAGGCGCGGCTGAAGCGGGCGTAGACGCGCCCGAATGGAGCGCGGGCGCGGCCGTCGCCGATTTATCAGGCAATGGCTACCCTGATTTGTTTGTGACCGCCTATATTGACCTCGATAACAAAATTCCGAACCCCAGCGGCGCGTTCCCGCAGGATTTTTATGGCCTGCCCGACCGTCTTTACCTGAACAATGGCGACGGCACTTTTACGGACATCACGGCCGTGAGCGGTCTCCAGCACGAAGAGCGGTCACTCGGAGCCATCTTCAGTGATCTCAACGACGACGGCCGGCTCGACCTTTATATTGCCAACGATGGGCAACCCAATCGGCTGTATCTCAATCTGCCCCGCGACGACCAGCCCAGCGGCTTCATTCTGCGTGACATTACCCGCCCCGCTGGGGTGGGCGACTCGGGCAGTGGCATGGGGGTGGTCAGCGCGGATTATGATAACGACGGCCGTTTTGACCTTTTTGTGACCAATTGGGAAGCGGAGCTAAACGCGCTCTATCGCAACGAAGGCGACCTTAACTTTTGGTACAGCACCCACCGCATCGGCATCAGCGGTTTGGGCAACGGCATGACTGGCTGGGGCGCGGCGTGGGCCGATTTTGACCATGATACCGACAGCGATTTGCTGGTGGTCAACGGCCGTGTGCCCGTCACCAGCTTTGAACGCGACCCCGAACTTGTCCGCTTTTATGGCAATCGGCTGGCGCAGGGGATGCCCAACAGTATGCGCGAATGGACTAACGTCGTCGGGCTGGGGCATGATGGCTTGGGAACTCTGCTGGCGCGGGGGAGCGCGGTAGCGGATTTTGATAATGATGGGGATTTGGACATCGCCATTAACAGTATCGGCGGCGAGGTCGTTCTGCTCCGCAACGAGGGGGCAACGGGCAACTGGCTCATCGTAGATTTCGGTGGTTTTTATCCTGGAGCGCAAGCGCGGCTGACCCTGCCCGATGGCCGTACTTTGGCGCGGGAGCGGCATGTGGGCAGTAGCTATCTAGCCACCGAAGACCCTCGTCTCCATTTTGGCTTGGGCAATTTGCGGGAGATTGATGAGCTGTGGCTCTCGTTTGGGGATGGATATGAGCTGACCCTGCGTAACGTGCTCGTGAACCAAATTTTGCAGGTTGAGCGAGAGTTGGCGACCTATCAGCCGCGTCCCTTTGTTTGGGCGGATTTGCCTGAGCATCTAGGGCTGGGACAAGATGGCGCGGAGCTACAGGGGGAGAGTGCCCCCTCATCCCTCACCCCCAATAATCTTGCGGGAGATTGGTACGATTTACAGATGGAAATTATTCGGGAAACGCCGGGCTTCACCCCGCCCGTAACGGCACGCGCTCTAGCCTACACGGGCATCGCCCTCTACGAAACGGCGCGTTGGTTAGAGCCAGACCGCCCCTCGCTAGCAGGGCAACTGCGGGATCTAGACCAGCTACCAGAGCCAGAAGTGGGGCTGGATTATCATTGGCCCACGGCCGTGAACCACGCCCTCGCCTACATCACCCACAAGATGTACCCCAACATGTCGGGCAAAAATGCCGCATTGCTCAATCAACTCCGCAACAGCTATGATGGCGCGTTTGAATCTGAATTTGAAATAGAAGAGGAAGTTTATGCGCGGTCGGTGGCATATGGCACGGCCGTGGGTCAAGCCATCTACCAATACAGCCTCAGCGACGGCGGTGACCTCGCCTATCGGCGCAACTTCCCGCCCAATTACAGCCCCCCCATCGGCCCCGGCCTGTGGGAACCCACCCCGCCCACCTACACGGGCGCACTGCAACCCACCTGGCAAACCAATCGCCCCTTCATTTTGCCCAGCCCCGAGAGTTGCCTCGCCCCGCCCCCTGTGCCGTTCAGCACGGAGCCAGGCACACCCTTCTATGAGCAAGCCCGTACGGTGTACGATACCGTGCAAAATCTAACGCCCGAGCAGGAAGAAATCGCCCTCTTTTGGGCGGATGAGCCGGGGGAATCCCCCACCCCGCCGGGGCATAGCATCAATATTTTGACCCAAATCTTGCGCCAACAAGAGGCTACTCTGCCCCAAGCGGCCGAGGCATATGCGCTCGCCGGGATTGGTTTAAATGATGCCTTTATCTCCGTGTGGCACACCAAATATGTCTACAACCTGATTCGCCCCATCACCTATATTCAGCAGGTGATTGACCCGTCGTGGAACAATCCAACCATTACTGACCCCGTGACAACGCCGCCGTTCCCTGAGTACACCTCTGGTCATGCGGTGCAAGCGGGGGTGACGGAGGGGGTGTTGTCCTACCTGTTTGGGGATGAGCTAGACATCGTGGATGCGACGCATGAAAGACGGGGATTCGCGCCCCGCCAGTTCAGTTCCTTTAGCGAAATGGCTCTGGAAGCGGCGACTTCCCGCATTTATGGGGGGATTCATTACCCGATGGCGAGTGAGCAGGGCTTGCTGGAAGGGGAATGTGTGGCGGGGTATGTGAATACGTTGACGACTCGTTAGGTGGTTGGTTATGGGCACACGGCTGTGGGCGCACATCGCCCACCTGACCACTCGCCCCGCACTGTGCTAAGATAAGCCTACAGTTTAACAATAACAGTGATCATCACCATTAAGAGAAAACTCATGCTCCCCAAAACCAATCCCCGCATCCGCGAAGCCACCTTACAAATCTTAGACAACCAACTCCGCGACAACGACCCGCCCGAAACCAAAGAAACGTATCACAGATTATTAGCGGAAGGGTTCAGCAGGAAAAAAGCCCGTGATCTATTGGCCGCCGCCATCCTTATTGAGGTATATGACATGCTCACGGAAATGAAGCCCTTTAATCATGAGCGTTTCAACAATATGCTGAACGGCCTGCCCGAGATACCCGAATAACAACTTTTATTGCTTATCGTAACAACTACTTGCCTTTCGATTAAATTTTTGGACTATATCGAATTTGACTCATTCATAGCCAATCGTGCATAAATGGATTCATCTAATCCCAGCAATTGGAGAATCCGTTTTTGCACCTCTGAAAGTGGAGTCATATGGTACTGCTTG
>JBGTIZ010000472.1:0-6554 GCA_041745395.1 Promineifilaceae bacterium (SeqCode)
GCGGCCTGAATGGCGCGCACGGCCAGCGTGTCGGGCGGCGCGGGCGGCTCAGCGGCCAAATCGGCGGCAGAGCGGGAGCTAGTCGTATAAAAGCCGGGCGTGCCCAGCAAAATGGCGTTGATATTGAGCTGGTGGTCTAAATCAGCCTGCACGATGGCGTCGTGTTGGCTCCACTCGAATTGGCCGGGACTGGCCTCGATACGGTTCCAGTAGAGCGGCCAACGATTCCACGTGGCCCCTGTGGAGAGGCCATTTTGAAATTGGGTGGCGTCGGCGGGATGTTCGATGGAATTGATGAAGTTGAGGCCGTAGAGGGGGCCGCTAGTGCGGTCTGTGGGGGGCGTTTCCACGGCCGTGGAAACCGTCACCCCATCCAGCAAACCCAGCGTCAGCCACATAAGTAAAACAAGGCCAATCATGGCCAAAGGGAGTCGTCCATGGAGTTGGTTCATGCCGCTAATAGTAACGCGGCCGTGGGGCAAGTGGGGTCAAACAACCCCAAAATCATAGGAAAAAATTAGCCTCCCAGATTCTGGCTCAGAAACCAATATCGTAACAAAAAAAGGCGACCCAGAGCAAATGTCCGCTCCACGTCGCCCTTCGCCACCTCGCCCCTCTACCTGTCTTTAAGGCAAATCCGTCTCCCCCATCAAATAACGGTCACACTCCCGCGCCGCGCCGCGCCCCTCTTTAATCGCCCACACCACCAAACTTTGCCCGCGCCGCATATCCCCTGCGGCAAAAACGCCCGGCACGTTGGTGGCAAATTTTTCATATTCCGCCTGGGCATTAGAGCGTGCATCCTGCACCACCTTGAGCTGTTCCAGCACGGGATTCTCCGGCCCACGGAAGCCGATGGCGATGAGCGCCAACTGGCACGGCCAAACTTTTTCAGTGCCGGATATCTCGTAAATGCCGTGGGTGCCGTCCCGGTTGATTTCCCAACTGACCTGCACCGTGCGGATGCCGCTTAAATGGCCGTTTTCGTCGCCGATAAATTCTTTGGACATGAGACAATAGGCGCGGGGGTCATCCCCGTACAGAGCTTTGGCCTCTTTTTGCCCATAGTCCAACTTGTAGACGCGGGGCCATTGCGGCCACGGGTTATCGGCGGCGCGTTCGTCTGGCGGACGGGGGGTGAGTTCAAACTGAACGAGGCTGTTGCATCCATGACGCACGGCCGTGCCCACGCAATCTGTCCCCGTATCCCCGCCACCAATCACAATCACATCCTTGCCTTCAGCTGAAATATATCGGCCATCCGCCAAATCAGACTGAAGCAAACTCTCCGTCGTTTGGCTCAGAAAATCTACAGCGAGATGAATCCCCTTGAGGTCACGGCCGTGGATGGGCAAATCATTGGCCTTCGTCGCGCCCCCGCACAACACGACCGCATCAAAATCACGGCGCAATTGGTCAGCGGGCAGGTCTACCCCAATTTCGATGTTGCAGTGAAAAACGATGCCCGCCTCTTCCAGCAGGCGAATGCGGCGCAGAACCGACTCCTTCTCGATTTTCATGTTGGGGATGCCGTAGGTCATCAGCCCGCCCGGCCGTGGGGCGCGTTCAAAGACCGTGACGCTATGGCCGACCTTGTTGAGTTGGTCAGCGGCGGCTAGCCCAGCCGGGCCAGAGCCGACAATGGCGACTTTTTTACCCGTGCGCTTGGCTGGCCTGTTCGGTGTGACCCACCCCTCGTCAAAGGCGCGGTCAATAATCGTATTTTCGATGCTTTTAATCGTCACGGGGTCTTCGTTAACGCCCAGCACACAGCCCGCTTCGCACGGAGCGGGGCAAACGCGCCCCGTAAATTCAGGGAAATTATTCGTTTTGTCCAGCCGCTCATACGCTTCCCGCCACAGGCCACGATACACCAAATCATTCCATTCGGGAATGAGGTTATTCAAGGGGCACCCCGTGGTCATGCGGTTGAGCGTGTCGCCTGTGTGGCAAAAAGGGATGCCGCAATCCATACATCGCGCCCCTTGTGACTGCAAATTGACCACGGGCAGAGGGATGTACAGTTCGTTCCAATCGTTGATACGTTCCTGCGGCGGCCGTTCTGTGGCGGTTTGCCGCTCATACGTCATAAATCCTGTTGCTTTGCTCATGTTGTTCCTCTTTAAGAGTGCTGAGCGATGAGTGCGGAGTGCTAAGTAGATCCCGTTACTCAGCACTCATCGCTCGTTACTCAGCACTAATTTCCGGCGGCGCGGGCTTTGTCGCGCAGATTGGCTTCAAAGGCGGCTAGTTTGGCTTCATCGCCAGATAGCCCTTGCGCTTCGACTTCGGCCATTTTGTCTAGCATTCGTTTGTAGTCATACGGCATGACGCGCACAAATTGGTGGATGTGCTCGTCCCAATGGCGGAGAATATGCCACGCATATTGGCTTCCCGTGGCCATGGCGTGCCGCTGAACGAGGCCGTAAATCTCTTCATGCTCTTGAATATTGTCCACGGCCGAGAGCGCTACCATCTCTTGGTTACAGCGCATCCCAAAATCGCCCGTTATGTCGAGGACATAAGCCACGCCGCCCGACATGCCCGCCGCAAAGTTGCGCCCTGTTGTGCCCAGCACGATCACTTTGCCGCCCGTCATGTATTCACAGCCATGATCGCCGACGCCTTCGACCACGGCCGTGACCCCCGAATTACGCACGCAGAACCGCTCTCCCGCCACGCCGCGAATAAACGCCTCGCCGCTCGTGGCGCCATAAAAGGCGGTATTGCCAATGATGATATTTTCCTCGGACTTGAAAGTAGCGTTTTTGGGTGGGTAGACAATAATTTGGCCGCCCGACAGCCCTTTGCCGATGTAATCGTTGGCGTCCCCCTCTAGCTCAAGGGTGATGCCTCGAGGGACAAACGCGCCTAGGCTTTGCCCAGCGGAGCCGCGCAGGTGTAAATGAATGGTGTCTTCGGGCAGGCCATTCGCGCCGTAGATTTTGGTCACTTCACTGCCGAGGGTTGTGCCCACGGCGCGGTCGGTGTTGTACACTTGCAAGGTGGCGCGGACTTTTTTGCCGCGAGCAAGGGCAGGCTGGCACAGGCCAAGCAGGACGCGGAAGTCGTAGCGTTGGTCGAGGCTGTGGTCTTGGGGGATTTGTTGGTACACGGCCGTGGACAACCCCTCCGGCTGATGCAACAACGCCGACAAATCCAAATTACGCGTCTTCCAATGATCCACATCCGTCCGTTGCGCCAGCAACTCCGTCCGCCCAATCAGCTCATTCAGCGTGCGCACCCCCAGCTCAGCCATAATCTCCCGCACCTCCTCCGCGATAAACTTCATAAAATTGACCACATGCGCCGGATCGCCCGTAAACTTCGCCCGTAGCTCAGGGTTTTGCGTGGCAATCCCCACGGGGCACGTATTCAGATGGCAAACGCGCATCATCAAACAGCCCAAGGCGACCAGCGGCGCGGTGGCAAAACCAAACTCTTCCGCTCCCAAAATCGCGGCAATGACTACATCCCGCCCCGTCTTCATCTGGCCGTCCGTCTCGACCGTGACCCGCGAGCGCAACTTGTTCAGCACCAGCGTCTGATGCGTTTCTGCCAGACCCAGTTCCCACGGCAAACCCGCATGTTTGATGCTGGTCTGCGCCGCCGCGCCCGTTCCCCCATCGCCGCCGCTAATCAAAATCACATCGGCGTGCGCCTTAGCTACCCCAGCGGCCACCGTGCCCACGCCTACTTCAGACACCAGCTTAACGTTAATCCGCGCCGTGGGGTTGGCACTTTTTAGGTCATAAATTAACTGTGCCAAATCTTCGATGGAGTAAATATCGTGATGGGGCGGGGGAGAAATCAGCCCCACGCCGGGCGTCGAATAACGCACCTTGGCTATCCACGGGTACACTTTATGGCCGGGCAGTTGCCCCCCTTCACCCGGCTTAGCTCCCTGCGCCATTTTGATTTGAATCTCGTCCGCATTGACCAAATATTCGCTGGTTACGCCAAAACGGCCGCTAGCCACCTGCTTAATCGCACTACGGCGCAAATCGCCGTTGGCGTCAGGCGTAAACCGCTCTGGGTTTTCGCCCCCTTCGCCCGTGTTGCTTTTACCCCCAATGCGGTTCATGGCAATGGCTAAACTCTCGTGCGCCTCGGAGCTAATCGAGCCGTAGGACATCGCCCCCGTTTTGAAGCGACGCAAAATATTTTCAGCGGGTTCCACGTCGTGAACGGGAATGGGTGTGTGGGGCGAATTGAATTGGAGCAGGCCGCGAATGGTGCTGAGCTGGCTCTCGTGATTGTTCACGTCAGCCGAATATTGCTTGAACCGGTCATAATCACCCCGCCGACACGCATCTTGTAGGGCGTGTACGGTGCGCGGGTTAAAGAGGTGATATTCACCATCATACCGCCATTGGTATTTGCCACCGACGGGCAGGGCGTGGCCGTTAGACGGCCGTGGAGGAAACGCCTCACGATGACGAATCAAGACCTCTTCGGCCAGCATTTCGATGGTCATGCCCCCTAAACGGCTGGGCGTACCCACAAAATATTTATCCACGACGCTGAGATGCAGGCCAAACGCCTCGAAAATTTGCGCCCCACGATAGCTCTGAATCGTAGAGATGCCCATTTTGGACAAAATCTTCACAATGCCTTTCACGGCCGCCTTAATAAAATGCTTGACCGCTTGCGGGTAAGAGACATTTTTGACCATATCCCGCTCAATCATGTCGTTGACTGATTCAAAGACAAGATACGGGTTGATGGCGTCCACGCCATAGCCCAGCAGAACCGCAAAATGATGCACTTCTCGCGGCTCGCCCGACTCGACGATGAGGCTCGCTTTGGTGCGTTTACCTTGGCGAATCAGGTAATGGTGCAGGCCAGCGGCGGCCAGCAGGGCAGGAATAGCTCCGTTTTGGGCATCTATGCCTCGGTCAGACAAGATGAGCAGGGTCGCCCCGTCGTCTATCGCCTCTTCTGCACTCTGGAAGAGGGCGGCGAGGGCTTGTTCGAGGGCAGGGCCGTCGCCGTAGATGTCGTAAAGAAGAGGCAAGGTCACGGCCGTGAACCCTTTTTGCTGGTTATGCCGTAGCCGCGCCAACTCTTCATTACTCAGGATAGGATGGTCAAGAATGATGCGCCGCGCATACTCTGGCTGCAGGTCGAGCAAATTCCCTTCCGCGCCCAGCATCGTCGTGGTACTCGTTACCAACTCTTCCCGGATCGCATCGATGGGGGGATTGGTCACTTGGGCAAATAACTGCTTGAAATAGTTGTAGATGGGCTGGCTGTAGCGGGACAGCACGGCCGGGGGGGTGTCGTCCCCCATCGAGCCAAGGGCTTCCGCGCCGCTCTCCATCATCGGGGCGAGCAGTAGGCGCAAATCTTCAAAGGTGTAGCCGAAGGCCATCTGTCGCTGGGTGAGGGTTTGGTGATTGGGCTGGGGCACGGCCGTGGCTGGGAGCAAACTATCCAGCGTCAGCACATGCGCATCAATCCACTCCTGAAACGGTTGCTTGGCCGCTAGCGTCTCTTTGATTTCATCATCACTGATAATCCGTTGCTCGTCCGTATAAACCAGCAACATCCGCCCCGGCTGGAGCCGCCCCTTATACTTAATTCGCTCCGGCTCCAAATCAATCACCCCCACCTCCGAAGCCAGCACCAGATGGTCATCCTTGGTCACGTAATAACGTGACGGACGCAACCCATTGCGGTCCAGCACCGCCCCCACAAACGACCCATCCGTAAAGCCAATCGAGGCTGGCCCATCCCACGGCTCCATAATACAGCTATGGTACTCATAAAACGCCCGCCGATTCGGCTTCATGTTTTTATGCTTTGACCACGGCTCGGGAATCGTCATCATCACCGCGTAGGGCAACGAATACCCCGCCAGCATCAAAAACTCCAGCGCGTTATCAAACATGCCCGAGTCGCTCGTATCCCGGTCAATAATCGGCAACACTTTGTGCAGGTCGTCCCCAAACTTTTCGCTGGCAAAAAGGGCTTGCCGCGTGTCCATCCAGTTGGCGTTCCCCTTAATCGTATTGATTTCCCCATTGTGAATAATCGTCCGATACGGGTGGGCGCGGTTCCAACTAGGGAAGGTGTTTGTGCTAAAGCGGGAATGGATCATGGCGATAGCCGTCTCCATGCGCCGGTCAGCCAAATCGGGGTAATAGGCGGGCACTTGCTCCGCATCCAGCATCCCCTTATAGATAATGGTACGGGCCGAGAGGCTGGCAATATAAAAATCTTGCCCCTTACCGGGAAGCAAGTCCCGCACGTTTTTCTCCGCCAAACGACGAATGACAAACAATTTCCGCTCAAAGGAAAGTTTGTCGATTTGGGGCACGTTATTCTTTTGGATAAAAACTTGGCGGACAATTGGCTCGCCCCGCTTTGCCCCGTGGCCAAGGTCGCTGTTATCGGTAGGGACGGTACGCCACCCCAGTAAAATTTGCCCTTCATCAGCCACGATTTGGGCAAAATCCTGCTCAATTTGCGCTCTTAAATTCGCCTCTTGAGGCAAAAAGAGCATCCCCACCCCATACTGTCCCGCTTCGGGCAGGGCAAACCCCTCTTCA
>JBGTIZ010000473.1:0-2917 GCA_041745395.1 Promineifilaceae bacterium (SeqCode)
TTTCGTTTAACGTCTTTTCTTCACGTAATATTTCGAGGACAACTTTTGATTTAAAATCGGACGAATATTGTTTTCTCATGGCTTCAAGTCTACCTTAAAGCCGCTCGTTTTTCTGTCCGATTTTTACTAGGCCATTATACTCAGCGGGGCGGGTTGCCGCCCAGCTATGATTGCCCAGCCCATCAGGGAGACCACCATAAGCAAGGAGAGCCAGCCGAGCCAGTCGCCCCCTTGAGCGTACAGCGTGGGCACGCCTTGGGTGGGAATGGACGCGGTCAGATAGCTGGTGTGGCTGGCTGAATCAGCTAACACACGGCCGTGGGCATCCACCGCCAACGACCATCCCCCATCCGCCACGCGCACAACCGTCAACCCATTCTCAATAGCCCGAAACGTCGCCATTTCGCCGTGCATCGGGTCAATCCCAGCCCACTCCCGCGCTGGGGAGAGCAAAATATCTACCCCCATCTCGCCCGCTTGGCGCACCGTCGCGGGAAAATCAGTATCCCAACAAATAATGCCCGACAAGGTTCCGTAAGGCGTTTCGATGGCCTGCAACACCCCATCACCCGCCAGCGACCCCTCCACTATGTTGCCCCCATATTTGACATGGCTGAGCACAATTTCGCCCGAGGGGTCAGCGATATGCAGGATATTTTCGGCGGGGCGATTTTCGCTGGGGGGGAACAGGGTAAAGACGGGCATCGCCACATAAACGTCGTATTGCGCGGCCAACGCTTGCCCTTGGGCAAGCAGAGCGGCCACATCTTCAGGTGTCCCCAATCCTGCTCCTTCTGGCCACAAAATAATTTTGGCTCCATTTTCAGCGGCCACGGCCGTTTCGGCTAAATAATCAGCGTGACGCGCTTGGGTTTCGGCGCGAAAAGCGTCTAAATCATTGTTGAAGAGGGGCATCATCCGCTCGGCGTCGAGGGCGTGCAGGGTGAAACCCGCGATGGGCACGGTTTCGCCACTGCCCACGGCCGTGGCCGTGAACAAACGCACCGTGCCGTAGGCGAGAACGACCAGAAGCACGGCCGTGTAAACCGCCACCCCCCGCCGTATCTTTGTCCACTCAAATTGATGATACGTCCATGCCCAGTTAACCACCGAGGCAAACCACGCCATCACAAAAGTCAAGCCGAGCATCCCCGTCACGGCCGTGAGTTGGGTAAACGGCGCGAAGCCAAACTGGGAATAGCCCGCCGCCCCAAAGTTCCCAATCGGGTTGGAACCGCTAGACAGAAACTCCATGGTGACCATTAACGCAGGAAAGAGCAGGGTAGCCACAAAAGGCAAATCCCCCGCATGGGCGCGAGCCAGCCGCTTGACCAGCCACACCTCTAGGGCGAAGGGCAACAGGCCGAACAAAATATTGACCGCCATAAAAATCCAGTGGGCAATCCCAGGCATGGGGGTCGCATCGAGCCAAGCCACGGCCGTGGACAGCCACAGCACCACATACAAAGGAACCCACGGCCGCCAGCCGCTCTGCTGATGCAAATAGCGCAAAACCAGCACCGCCGCCAGCCAAGCCGCCGGAATCCACACCCAGCGACCCGAGCTAAAGAAATTAACCACCCCCACAAGTAGTAAAAAGAGTGCCCATCCCCACCATTTATTGATTTGCATCTGTTCTGTTTTCATTGTTTTTCGCCTCCATAGCTAATTGGTTCAGTGGTTGGTCAACTCACTTCCAACAAGTAAACTACAAGCAAACCAACCAATAATCTGCCTTCAGCATAGCAGGCAGGCGGTCACGCTGACTTGTGCCAAAAGTCATGCTGGGGTCATATTCGTGGCGTTTTTGAGGGAGCTACGTGTATGATAGGGTCATCAATGGGCTTACTAAACAAGGGGCGAAACTTTCGCTGATAACGGCCGACAGTTTGCGTACCCCCATATCTTGGACGGATCCGATTATGACCATAAATATCAAACCCAAGCACAAAGCATCCTGCCACTGCGGCGCGGTGCAACTAGAACTCACTCTGCCCCACGGGCTGGTTGAACCACGTCACTGCACCTGTTCCATGTGTCGTCGTCGAGGAGCCATTGTCGCCTCCGTGCCGCTGGCTGGGCTGAAAATCATTCAGGGGGAAGACAAATTGAGCCTGTACCAGTTCAATACCAAAACGGCGAAGCATTATTTTTGCTCGGTGTGTGGCATTTATACTCACCATCAACGCCGCTCCAACCCCCACGAATTTAGCTTCAACATTGGCTGTCTAGAAGGCGTGGAAAATCCGTTTGAGCTGGAGCCAGTGCAAGTCCTCGATGGGGTGAATCATCCCCGAGATGACCAGAAATCCGTGGGTTAAACACGGCCGTGTCTCCCTCCCGACCTAACACCACGAAAACCCCCAACGTTTGGAAAACATTGGGGGTTTTCGTATTGGTCACAAATTGCTCAGACGAAAAATCGTAGCTCGACACGCCTCGCCGCCTGCGGTGGCTCGGCTATTCTAAAGGGTGTTTTTTTCCAGCGAGGCGTGGCCGCAGGCCACGCCGAAGCATTTTATCGCTTCTGGAAAGCGACACAATTACATTTGTTTTAGCAAGCCGTGACCAATACACAAAAAATGATGGGTAGCAGGGTCAATGTCATACGTGAATTGACCATACGCAGAAACGGGCGGAAAGGGGATGGGAGGATGGTCAGGTCTTGGCGACGCGCCCTTTCCACTCTGGCCCACGGCCGTGGTGCCACCACAACGCCTGTCCCACCACCACCGTCATCAACCCCACCGAAAGCGGCATCAGCCACGCTTCCAGCAGAGCGTTCAAAACGCCCCGCCCTACAAACAGCCCCGTCAGCAAACGATTGAGCCAGCCCAGCACCAGCAACCCCAGCGCCGGCCCACCCCCGCCCAAAACCAGCCACACCCACGGAAAAACAAACAAACTCCAGTGCGCC
>JBGTIZ010000474.1:0-7357 GCA_041745395.1 Promineifilaceae bacterium (SeqCode)
TTTCGTTTAACGTCTTTTCTTCACGTAATATTTCGAGGACAACTTTTGATTTAAAATCGGACGAATATTGTTTTCTCATGGCTTCAAGTCTACCTTAAAGCCGCTCGTTTTTCTGTCCGATTTTTACTAGGCCATTATAAACCGCCCTCAGCATGGCCGAAATGGCCGCCGCCTATCCGCGCTCGGGCGGTACATATACCTTCGCCAAGCTGGTGATGACCGTCCGCGCCGCCTTCGCCGTGGGCTGGGTCGTCTGGTTCGCCTCGATTGTGGCCGCCGTGCTGTACGCGCTCGGTTTTGGCGCATTTATGGTGGCGATTATCCAAGCGCTTTGGGTAGACGCCCCGCCCTGGGTCGGCAATCGCTGGATGACCAGCGGGCTGGCTCTGGGAGCCACGGCCGTGTACACCTTCCTGCTCACCCGCCAAACGGGCGGCGGCGGCGCCCTGATAAATGTCGGCAAGGTCATCGTCTTTGGCATCCTCATCGCGGGCGGCTTAACGATCATGGCTGGCACACCGCTCGTCACCCTGCGGCAAGGGCTGTCCCCCTTCTTCCACGATGGCTGGCTGGGCGTCGTGCAGGCGATGGGCTACACCTTTATTGCCCTGCAAGGGTTCGATTTAATCGCGGCCGTGGGGGGGGAAGTGCGCGACCCAGAGCGCAACATTCCCCGCGCCATGATTGGCTCGCTCAGCATCGCCCTTATCATTTATTTGCCGTTGCTCTTCATCGTGACCGTGCTGGGCGTGCCCGCTGGGGAAACGATTCAGAGCTACAGCGCGGCTCAGCCCGAGACAGTGATCGCCCTCGCGGCGCAAAATTACTTGGGCACGTTTGGCTATTGGCTGGTCTTAGTAGCGGGCGTTTTATCCATGCTGTCGGCCTTACAGGCCAATCTGTTTGCCGCGTCGCGCATGTCGTTAGCCATGGCGCGTGACCGCACGTTGCCGTATCGGCTGGAACAAATTAATGTCAATCGAGGCACGCCCGTCACGGCCGTGTTAGTGACCGCCGGCATTGTCATGATTCTCCTGCTGATTCTGCCCGACGTGGCCACGGCCGGTGCCGCCTCCAGCTTGATTTTCCTTATCACCTTCGCGCTGGCGCACCTCATTAGCATATTGATGCGCCAGCGCACCACCCAGCCGCGCCATACATTCCGCTCACCGGGCTATCCCTTTACTCCGGCCGTGGGCATGGTGGCCTGTCTGGGGCTGGCCGCTTTTCAGAGCGTAAACGTGCCCGCCGCTGGGGGGATTACCCTGCTGTGGCTCGGCTTTGGGGGAATGCTGTTCTTAACGCTGTTTGCCCGCCGCGCAGAAGCGGTAGACGCGGCGGCCGAGGCGCTTGACCCCAATTTGCTCCGCCTGCGGGGGCGTAACCCGCTGGTTTTGGTGCCGATTGCCAATCCCGCTAATGCGGCCTCGCTGGTTTTGGTGGCGAATGCGCTCGCTCCCACGGCCGTGGGCCGCGTCCTCCTGCTGGCGATTGTCAATCAGCCCGACGAAACCAACGGCGACAAACAGATGCAAGCCGTCGCCACCCGTTTAGAAAACAGCCAGCGCGTCTTGAACCAATCGCTAACGGCCGCGCTCAATCTCGGCTTGTCGCCCGAAGCCCTGACCACCATTGCCCCCAACCCGTGGCGCGAAATTGCGCGGGTGGCGCAGACGCACAGTTGCGAAAGCTTGTTGTTGGGATTGGGACAATTGCCCGATATGTCTACCTCGCCCGAATTGCTCGACCTCATCAACCATTTGACGACCGACGTGATTATGGTGCGACCGCCTTATGAGGGGTGGGATGTGACCCAAGTGAAGCGGGTATTGGTTCCGATTGGGGGGCAGAGCCAGCATGATGCGTTGCGGGCGAGGCTCTTGACCAGTCTATGGCGCACGGCCGTGCCTGACATCAATTTCCTGCAAATCTTGCCCGCCAATACCCCCGCCGCCACCCAACAGCGCACCGAGAAAGCCCTCATCCGCTACGCCCGTGAAGAGACAAACGGCGAGCCAACGGCGACCGTTATTTGCACGGCCGACGTGACCAGAACGATTATTGAGCAGGCGCACCAGCATGATTTGGTCATTCTGGGTCTGCAACAAGCCGGGCGTCGTCGCCGCGTGCTGGGGGATATTTCCCGCGCCGTGGCCCAACAGACGGAAGCGGGTCTCATCCTCATCAGCCGCCGCAACTAAGGTGCGGCAATGAGCAGGAATGAGCGGGTCAACTTGACAGTCTGACCCAATTCGCTCACACTTGGAAACGGGTCAGCCCGCAGAATCCACAAACCCCGTGGCTGACAGATGTAGAACTGGAGACAACATGGATACCAAAACGCAGATTCAACAAGATATGAAGACCGCCATGCGCACGGGAGACACCCAAACCCGCGATACGTTGCGCCTGCTATCGGCGGCGATTAAGCAGGTGGAGGTGGATGAACGACAGGTGCTAGATGACACGGCCGTGCAGGCCATCGTCATGAAACAAGCCAAGCAACGGCGCGAAAGCATCATCGAATACGAAAAAGCGGGGCGCGACGACCTCGCCGCCACCGAAAAAGTGGAGCTAGCTGTCATCGAAAAATATTTACCCCAAATGATGAGCAAGGAAGAAATCATCGCCCTCGCCCAGCCCATTATTGCGGACATGGGCGCGAACGACCCCAAACAAATGGGCGCGATCATGGGTCGCCTCATGCCCCAGGTCAAGGGCAAAGCAGACGGCAAACTCGTCAACCAAGTTATCCGCGAACTGCTTGCATGAAGAATGAGTAATGAGTAAAGGGGAGCCTTCACGCGTCGCTCAGCACTCATCGCTCACAGCTCAGCACGCCTAAACCTCTCTGATGGACACGCCCAACACACCCAAACGCACGGCCAATGCCAACCTACCTCACGGCTATGAGCGGTTTCTACCCCTCATACTCGGCTTCAGCTTGGCCGTGGGGCTGACCCTTATCTTGTCCATCAACTTTGTGATAGACAGACAACAGGTCTTCTATGCCGTGGGGGACCGCGTAACCGCCCTCATTAACGCCCCCGAATCCATCACCTACCAAAGCACAGTGCTGACGGAGGAAGAGCGTCAGCGGGTCACGGCTGGGATTTTTGAATACACCCCGCTCGACCGTAATGTCGGCCGACAACAGACCAACCTCGCCCGCAGTTTCTTCCTTTTTGTCGATACCGTACGCGCCGACCAACTGTCCACCCTCGACACACGGCTCGGCTATCTGCAAGCCACAGATGAGCTAAACATCACCCCCGAAGTAGCCGAACAATTGCTCGCCCTGCCCCAAGCTGAATACACCAGCGTGAAAAACGAAATTTTCTTCATCATTTCGGACATTATGCAAAACGAGGTGCGGCAAGATTCGCTGGAGGAGGCCCGCTACAATGCTCGCCAGCGCATCGGTTTTGAACTGACCCCCGCCCAAGAAAACATCGTCGCCTCGTTGGCACCACAGTTTATCGTGCCTAATACATTTTATGATGAACAGGCTACCGAGCAGGCTCGCGCCGCCGCCGCCGCCGCTGTGCAACCAGTTGAAGTAAACATAACGCAAGGACAAAGCGTGTTGCGCGTAGGCGATACGGTACGCCCCCGCGACATAGAAGCCTTGGACAAGATGGGCTTGTTGCAACAGCAAACAGATTGGTACAGCATTCTGAGTGGGGCCGTTTTGGCGGTGCTGGTGGCGAGCATTCTGGCGCAATATTGGTCTCGTTTTCAGTTCAAACGCCGTCGTCTCATCCGCGACATGCTGATTTTTACCGCACTTTTTTTGGCGTTTGCGCTGGCGGGCAAAGTGGGTTTTATCACCTTGGGTCGTGATTTCTTGTATCTGTTCCCTGCCGCCGCGCTGGGCATGATTATCCTGGTGGTGTTTGACGTCAATTTGGCGTTGCTGACGAATGGGCTGTTTGCTTTTTTGATGGGGTATGTGGCGGGTAATTCGTTGGAAACGGCCGTGTTGATGGGGTTGAGCAGTACCACGGCCGTGTTGGTTTTGCGCGATACACAACGCTTTTACGCCTTTGTTCGCGCTGGGTTCATGAGCGGCTTGGTTAATGTAGCCGTCATCCTGCTCTTTAACTTGCGTGCCAACAGCGACCTGTCCACCTTGCTCTTCTGGTCGGTCGAAGGATTTGCCAACGGCATCATCATCGCGCCCATGGTCACCATTGCCAGCTTCTTTTTCGTCGGCTTCTTTGGGCTGATAACCGTGATTCAACTGCAAGACCTTTCGCGGCTGGATCATGCCCTGCTCAAAGAGCTATTGCGCAAGGCTCCGGGAACCTATCACCACAGCATCATGGTCGCCAATCTGGCCGAACAGGCGGCCGAACGCATCGGGGCGAACAGCACCATGGTGCGGGTGGGCGCGTTTTATCATGACATTGGCAAAATGAAGCGGCCGATGTATTTCACCGAAAACCAAGAGGGGGGCCTCAATCCCCATAACAATCTTGACCCCTACACCAGTGCCCGCATCATTACGGCGCACGTCACTGAAGGGCTAGAAATGGCGAGAGCGTATCGTCTGCCCAGTCGGATCCAGGACTTTATCAATGAACATCATGGCGACCGCGTCCTCAAAATATTTTATGAAAAAGCGCGCACGGCCGCGGGTGAAGATGCGGACGCCGTAGATATGGAGCTATTTCGCTATCAGGGACGCCGTCCACAGTCGCTCGAGGCGGGCATTGTCCTGCTAGCCGACACCATCGAAGCCGCGTCAAGCGCGATTCGCCCGGGAACGATAGCTGAAATTGAACGGCTGGTGGATAACTTAGTCGATGACCACCTCAAAGCGGGGCAACTTGATTATTCGGGCCTGACGCTGGGCAATATCAGCCAAATACGCGCCTCCTTTATTGAAACGCTGCAGGGGCGTTTCCATGTGCGGGTGCGCTATCCAGGCAATGAAAAGATTATGCAAGAGGAAAAACCCGCGACTCTGCCCGCCCCACCCCGCGCCTTACCCGCTGGCAATGATGTGCGTGGTGCTTTGTATGATGCGCCTGATGACGGAGAAGAGGCGATGGTCATGTTAAGGGAGCCTGCACCAGAAGAGGAGCAAAAAGAGGTACCCACGGCCGTGGTTCAACCCCTCCCTGACCCAGAACAACCAGACCCCCCCGAAGAAACAGAAGAGCCAAGCAATACGCCCAAAACCCAACATAACAACGGCCAATCCCTACCCACCCCGCAGGAGTAAACGCATGGCTGGCACATTCAACATTGATTTTCAGGAGGAACTCCCGCCCGAGAGTGACTCGCTTCCCCCCGAATTTTTCATGGAACTACACCGCTTTGCCGAGCAAACGTTAGCCCATCAACAAGTTGAGCCGTCCGCCAGTTTAACCATTTTGCTGACTGACGATACGCAATTACAGGCGTTAAACCGTGATTATCGCGGCTACGACCAGACGACCGACGTACTGAGCTTTGCCGACGGCACGACCCTGCCCGACATTGGGCTTTATCTGGGTGACATCGCCATTTCGGTGACGCAGGCTCAGCGGCAAGCGGACGCGGGGGGGCATACGCTCTTGGCCGAACTGCGTTTGCTGGTGGTGCATGGGGTGCTACACTTGCTGGGGCATGACCACGGGGAGCCAGATGAACAGGCGCGAATGTGGCAAGCGCAAGCGGAGATTTTGGCTCACACAAATACGCCGCTTCCGAACAATGAGTAATGAGCTT
Organism: Promineifilaceae bacterium (SeqCode); assembly: GCA_041745395.1. Classification (GTDB taxonomy): domain Bacteria; phylum Chloroflexota; class Anaerolineae; order Promineifilales; family Promineifilaceae; genus Hadersleviella. Next base: position 5,719 of record JBGTIZ010000474.1, read on the forward strand.
CCTGAAAAAAGCAGGCTCTCGCCAAGACGCAGAGAAGCAAAGAGAAAAACTTTGCGCTCTTCGTGCCTTTGCGAGAGGTTTTGACCTTTTTTCAGGGCACTCAGTGGCTGAGAGATGACTATGCAAAAACGAACGATTTCTATTTTTGGCAGTGCGCGACCGGAGAAGGACACGGCCGTGTACCAAACTGCTCTACAGTTGGGTCGCCTGCTGGCCGATGCGGGATTTACCGTCATGACGGGCGGCTACATGGGCACAATGGAAGCGGTCAGCCACGGGGCACATTTAGCTGGCGGGCACGTCGTCGGCGTCACCTCTGACCGCATCGAACATTTTCGCCCCATCGGCCCCAATCCGTGGCTTAAGCAGGAGATTCGCTTCACCACCCTGCGCGACCGCCTTTTGCATCTGGTGCAGGAAAACGACGGCATGATTGCCCTGCCCGGCGGTATCGGCACGCTGGCCGAAGTGTCCATGGCTTGGAATAGCCTGCAAACGAGCGAGATTCCCGCCCGCCCGCTCATTTTGCTGGGCGACGCTTGGCAGACGACGTTGCACCACTTTTTTGATGAGACCTACATAACCTCTGCCGATTTTGACCGCCTGACCTTTGCCACCACGCCCGAGGAGGCAGTGGCGGCGTTGCGGCATTGGTTTGAGACGCGGGAAAGTGAGAAGTGAGAAGTAGTTGGCACACTTTTCACTTTTCACTTTCTACTTTTTACTTTTCTATGGATCTCTAGCAAAGAAGGCTTTACATCATGGATAATTTGATTTTCCTCAAGCTAGGTGGCTCGCTCATCACAGACAAAAAGCGACCAGAAACGCCGCGCATGGATGTCTTAATCCGCACGGCCGTGGCTCTGCAAACCGCGTTTGACATCAACCCCGAGCTACAGCTTTTGCTGGGGCACGGGAGCGGCTCGTTTGGGCATGTGACCGCCGCCAAGTACAACACGCGGCAGGGTGTCTACACGGCCGAGGAATGGCTCGGCTTCACGGCCGTGAGTGAGGTCGCCGTGCGGCTCAATCGGCTGGTGCTACACAGCTTGCAAACAGCGGGACTGCCCGCTATAAGTTTTTCGCCCTCGTCCACGGCCGTGGTACATGACGGCCACCTGCGCGAAATGAGCCTTGCGCCTCTGCGCGCCGCCCTCGCCGCCAAGCTTCTGCCCATCGTGCATGGCGACGTCGCTTTTGACGAGGTGCGCGGTGGCACCATTGTTTCGACCGAAGAGGTGTTCGCCTATCTGGCCGCCCAGTTGCGTCCCCGCTGGCTCCTGCTGGCAGGCGAAACAGAAGGGGTGTTGGACAGCACGGGCAAAGTCATCTCCCACATCACCCCCGCCAATTTCCACGAGATTGCGCCCGCGCTGGGTGGCTCGCACGGCACAGATGTGACGGGCGGCATGGCTAGCAAAGTTAAAGAAATGCTCGACCTCACGGCCGTGCAACCAGACCTGCGCATCCGTATCTTCTCTGGTCTCACCCCCGGCAACCTCACCCGCCTGCTCATCAGCCCCAGCACCAACATCGGCACGCTTATTAGTTCAATGAGTAATGAATAATGACTAAAATACTATGCACTGCAAGTGCATAGGTTTGGCACTAAAGTGCCTTCGGTGACTTTCGCACCGAC
>JBGTIZ010000475.1:0-5809 GCA_041745395.1 Promineifilaceae bacterium (SeqCode)
CGGCCACGCCGAAGCATTTTATCGCTTCTGGAAAGCGACACAATTACATCTGTTTTAGCAAGCCGTGACCAATACATTCACCCAATAAAAAGGGGCTCTTTGGGATCTCATGGGGTTCGGTCTGAAATCGAATACGTGATGCGCGGGTCTCTCTGGTCATACATTGCGTTTCGCGCATCATTTGATGTCAACCCCCTGAATTCCTGAAGAACCTAAAAAGGATATGTTCATGAGCAAAACAAGCAACATAGATATGCAGGGCAAAATTTGTATCGTCACGGGAGCCAATGCGGGCATTGGCTACGAGACCACGCGCGGGCTAGCCCAGGCTGGGGCAACCGTCGTGATGGTTTGCCGCAGTGCCGAACGAGGCACGGCCGCGCAACAAGAACTCATAGCCGCCACGGGCAACACCCAGATAGACCTTATCCTCGGCGACCTGTCCATCCAAGCGGACGTGCGCCGCGTGGCCGCCGACTTCAAACAAAAATATGACCGCCTCGATGTCTTGGTCAATAATGCGGGCGCCCTCTTCATGAGCCGCGAAGAAACAGCCGACGGTATCGAACTCACTTGGGCTTTGAACCATCTCGGCTACTTCCTGCTCACGCACGAACTGCTCGATTTACTCAAAGCAAGTGCCCCCGCCCGCATTGTCAACGTCTCCTCTGATGCGCAAATGGGGGGCGCGTTAAATATGGATGACCTCGAGTTCAAAAAAGGCTACAGTGGTTTTAAGGCGTACTCCCAATCCAAATTAGCCAATGTGCATTTCACCTATGAGCTGGCGCGGCGGCTAGAGGGCACAAACGTGACCGCTAACTGCCTGCACCCCGGTTTCGTGGCCTCCAACTTTGCTAAAAACAACGGTCTGCTAGCCAAAATCTCGATGTTTGTCATGCGTCCCTTTGCCAAATCCAAAGGAGATGGCGCGGCGACATCACTCTATTTAGCCATGTCGCCTGAGGTCGAAGGGGTGACAGGGCGTTATTTTGCCAATCGAAAAGAGAAACGCTCTATCGCCAGCAGTTACGATGAAGCGTTGTCGCGTCGCCTGTGGGAAGAGAGCGAGCGCAGGGCAGGGGTATGAATGGTGTCATGTTTCACGTGTCATGTTTCATGTGTCATGTTTCACGTGTCATGTTTCAGGTGTCATGTTTCAGGTGTCATGTTTCAGGTGTCATGTTTCAGGTGGTTTTTGTCTGGACATGGCCTGTCTGCGCCAGAGAATAGCTAACTGACCCCACAAATTCGTGAAGGGCCTGAAAAGTCTAGAAAAACAGAAAGCTCCCTTATCAGGGAGCTTTTTGTTTTTGGGTCGAGTTGCGCGACAATAAGTAATCGGTCAAAAAGTACGCAGGCGTTTAGCAATCAGAATTGTTGAATTGTTGAATTGCAGAATGGTTAATGGCGCGTCATGGGAACGCCTCGGTTAATCATCCACCAATTCACCAATTCAACCGTTCACCAATTTATCTGTTTCCGTTAATGCCGCACGTCATCTATTTTGCAAATCGCTATGTTAAAAATGACCGATTACTAAGGGGAATCGGGGGCTAACTTTCAACTTGAGGAGATAACGTAGATGCTGATTTATTTTATGCAGGGGCTGTTACTGGGGTTCCCGACCGCGGCGCAACCGGGGCCGTTTCAGGCGTATTTGTTGTCACAGGTGGCGCGGAATGGGTGGCGGCGCACGCTCCCAGCGGCGTTGGCGCCGTTGCTGAGTGATGGGCCGATTATTTTGCTGGCAATGCTGGTGTTGACGCGCCTGCCGCCACAGGTGTTGAGCGTGATTCAGCTTGTGGGAGGGCTGTTTATTTTGTATTTGGCGTGGGGGGCGGCTAAGGCATTTTACACGGCCGTGGACACCCCCCTCACTCCCGACCAAGACCTTGTCAACCAAAGCATCTGGCAAGCCGCCCTGATGAACTTTCTTAATCCCAACCCCTTTATTTTTTGGGGCACAGTCGGCGGTATTATTCTGCTTGAGGCGTGGGCATTGTCTATCTGGCACGCCGTGGCCTTCTTGGTCGGTTTATACGGCACGCTCATTGGCGGCTTTGCCTTTTTTATCGTTTTGTTCGGCACGGCCGGCCAATTAGACCCACGCCTCAATCGAGGGTTGAGCTTGGTCTCGGCCGTGGCTTTGCTCCTGTTTGGGCTGTGGCAGTTGTGGTCGGGCGTAACGGCCTTGCTGGGTTAAGGCAACGATAAAAGAGCGAAATAGGGTGGACGGAAACAGAACAGATGTGCTAATATTGTTATCAATTGTCACCCATGCCCTGATCGCCGAAGCAACGCGCTGACTCATAAACCCACATCTCATCATGCCCATGCCCACCCCACACGGCTACTACGATAGCTACGATAACACGCCAGATGAATATGACCCTTATAATGGCTTGCGCCGGGCGGGTGGCTATCAGGCGCAGGCGGTGGCCGTGTATGACGCGCCTGTGCCCGCTGAGTGGGATGAGTGGGGATATGATGACGTAGATTATGGGCAGGAGGCGTATTTCCCCCCCACGGCCGTGCAACCAGACATTATTCTGTGGGGTGGGGTGGCCTTGGTGCTATTGCTCCTTTTTATGGGGGCTTCGCGCTGGTTCAGCCCAGTTATATCCCAGACCGTGGCGGATGTACCCGTTGTGCCCACGGCCGTGGTTGTCGCCCCAGCCCCCTTCAGCAATACCACGCTCGTCTTTCCCTACGATGATTACGTCCTAACCCAAGGGCCACACGGCTACTCCTACGGCCACATGGCTATAGACATCAGCGCGGGCAACGGCGCGACCATCAAATCCCCCATTCTCGGCTCTGTCACCCAATATTATTTTGACGGCTTGGGCAATTCTGTCTTGGTCATCGAAAACGACAAATACCAAGTAATGATGCTCCACGGCGTATACACGGTGCAGGTGGGCGACCAGCTCAAGCCAGGGGATACCGTGGGCACGGAGAGCAACCTCGGGAATACGTATGATTGGGCGGGGAACTCTTGTCGCGGCCGTGATTGTGGCTATCACACCCATCTCAATATTTTCGACAAAGAGCTAGGCCGCAATGTCAACCCGCTTGAGCTGTTTTATGGCAATTAACGGTCATTCTGATAGGGTGTCAGGTGTCAGGTACGTTTTTCTCTGGACGTGGCTTATTTAGCCAAGACGATTGCTCATTCATCCCGTGAATTACTCAAAAAGCCTGTTCACACAACAGGCTTTTTTGTTGCTTGACAAAATGAATGATTAGACTATCATCTAATTAAACTGCTTGCTCAACCCATTCTCTGCCTTTTATTTTTCCCTTCTGCACACACATATGTCGTCTCTAACCCCACAGCTATTACTCTCTGGCTATGCACGCGGCATCTTTCCCATGGCCTATGAAGGGTCTATTTATTGGTACGACCCCGACCCCCGCGCTATCTTGCCTTTTGACCGTTTTCACGTTTCCCGCTCCTTACGACGCACCATGAAATGGGTGCGCGTGCAGGATGATTTGGTGGCGGAAGGGGCAGAACCACGTTATTTTGTGCCGCGCAACGTAGTACGTCAGGCCGCTAAAGATGAGTTTCTGGTCACGGCCGATGCTGATTTTCACGGCGTGATTACGGCGTGTGCTGACCCCACACGGCCGGGGGCGTGGATTGATGAGCGGATTATCACGGGGTATTCGGCTCTACACGAAGCAGGGTTTGCTCATAGTGTGGAGGTGTGGCAACACGGCCGTGTGGTGGGCGGTCTCTACGGCATCGCCCTGCGCGGCCTCTTTGCGGGCGAAGCGATGTTTAGCCACGTCACCAACGCCAGCAAAATCGCCCTCGTCTATCTCGTAGACCGTCTGCAACGGCGCGGCTTCACCCTGCTCGACGTGCAGTTCCAAACCGACCACCTCGCCCAATTCGGCGTCACCGAAATCCCCCGCATTCTTTATCAACAACGACTCATCGAAGCCATGCACGTTGATGCAGAATGGTAGAACAAAGGGCGAGGGAAGAAGGAAGAAAGGGCCGGGCGATAGCTAGAAAAACGCGGGGCATGTTAGTGATTCGTGACCAATACAAAATCAATCAAAATATCAATATTTTTATCAATTTTTTTGAAAAATTTGCTTATTTGTCAAAAACAATAAATATTTATGATTGACAAATAAATATTTTTGCTTATTATATCAATTATATCGTCAGGCGGTAAGCGTTCAACATCTCAGCCTGTCAGCAGTTCAGCTTCTTTTCTCGACACAATTTGGTCATATTCGAGCGGCGGAGTTGCCTAAAACAGGAAACGAATCATCAAACAGCCTGTTATTGAACTTAAAAATCAAGTTTGTGTATTAGTCATGAATTACTAGCACGTTTTGTCTGGGTGATAAAAGAGTTCAAAAAACGCACATTCCTCTGGTACATCTGTCTGACATTTGCATTTTTAGGCCTTTTTGTCAAAAAGAAGGTGTGTTACTAATTCGTGACTAATACATAAAAATCAAGTTTGGCACGCAGTTTAGCTAGCTGACTGGCTGAACGCTTACCTTTGCGATTGATTTGCCCATTTTTCAGTGGACTCCGAGGTAAGTTAAGGGAACCCACTACCACTTATTATCCCCCCCACACAGAGAAAACAGCATGAATACTACACCCAAATGGCAAATACGCGGCATGAGTGCCTTTATCATCGTTTGGATTGGGCAAATTGGCTCTCTCCTCGGCACAGGTGTAAGCAACTTCGCCCTAACTGTCTGGGCTTTTGAAACAACCAATTCCGCTACCGCTCTCGCGTTGGTGGCCTTCTTTTACATGACTCCCCTACTGGTGCTCAGCCCCTTTGCCGGTACGCTGGTAGACCGCTACAGCCGCAAACTAATGATGGCCGTCAGCGATATTGGCGCGGGCATCGGCACGATTGTCATCCTCATTTTATACAGCATGGGCGTGCTAGAAGTGTGGCATCTCTACATTTCAGCCACCATTGCGGGGGCGGCGCAAACGGTGCAGTGGCCCGCCTATTCTGCCGCCATCTCGACCATGATTCCCAAAAAGCATTACGCCCGCGCGGCCGGGCTGGATTCGCTGGCGCAAAGTGGCTCCAATATTTTTGCCCCTATTTTGGGCGCGGCTCTCTATGGGTTGGCGGGCTTACGCTTTGTGCTATGGCTCGACATCATTACGTTTGTGTTTGCCGTCCTGACCTTAATGATTGTCTTTATCCCCAATCCCAAGGCCACAGCCGAAGGGGATGAAAGCAAAGGCAGTTTTCTCAAAGAATCGCTTTACGGTTTTCGCTATATCTTAAAAAGCCCTAGCCTGCTCGGTCTGCAATGTGTGTTCATGGTGGGAAATTTCTTTGCCACGATGGCCTACACGCTTGTGCCCGCCATGATTTTGGCACGCACGGGCAACAATGAGTTGGTGCTAGGCAGTGTGCAAACGGCGGGCGCGGTAGGTGGCGTTTTGGGGGGTCTGCTGATGGGGGCGTGGGGTGGCCCAAAGAAGCTGGTTTATGGCGTGTTGGGCGGCTGGGCTATTTCTGGTTTGGTGGGCACAATGGTATTGGGTCTGAGCCAAACATGGCAGGTATGGGGGTTAGCGATGTTTGCGGGGTCGCTGTTTATTCCCATTATTAACGGCTCGAATCAGGCCATTTGGCAACGGAAGGTGTCGCCTGATGTGCAGGGGCGCGTGTTTTCAATTCGGCGGCTGATTGCCTGGCTAGTGAATCCGCTAGCTTTGCTACTGGTCGGCCCGTGGGCGGATGTGATTATGGAACCGGCGATGAGTGGCAACACGGCCGTGGGGTCGCTTCTCGGGCCT
>JBGTIZ010000476.1:0-17778 GCA_041745395.1 Promineifilaceae bacterium (SeqCode)
TGGCCTCGCTAAGTATATCTACAAAACAGATAGACGGCTCAATTTCAGCGTTCATGTAGCTCTTCCCGTGTCCAGCGGATAGGCTGGTCAACGGCCACCGGATAATCCATCAAATATTCCAGAAAATCCGTATATCCCTTATCTCGCGCATCCGTCAATCTATCCAGAGGTGGCACGATCGCAGGAGGCGATGGCACAGGCGACGTGAGCACAATAACGCGCACCTGTTCGTCTTCTGTGTAAGACAATAATTCATGCCTCTGTTGCATGGGCACGGCCGTGATAATCTCTTTTAGTGTCGTCTGAAACTCAATTGCCAGCATCACAATCCTCGTATCTTCCCCAAAACTGGGGGCAAAAACGCCAAGCAATTGGCGAATTAGTTTGCGTCAATCGGAAACCCTCTTTGCCAAACGGGAAACATAGGCATTGTAGCATAAGAAACGACCATCTATGCTCTACTCAACCACATACACCATTAGCGAATACCCCACCCGCGCCTCTGGCTCTCGCGCCCGAAACCAAGCAAACGTCGTTTTTTCCACCAGCGGTAACTCCCACAAATTACTGACGCTAAGCACATACACCCCTGGCTCTGGATTTGCGGGGTCAAACGGCAGGTTCCACCACAGGTCAAAATGGCGCGGCAAGCCGGGCAATGGCTCGTAGACAAGGTCGTAATAGGCGGGGTCAGCTGACCCAAACCACGCTAATTTAATCGGCTCGGTAATTTGCTCCTGCGCCAGCCAATCTTGCAGACGGAGCAAATCTTGTCCCCAATCAATATTGCTATCAATGGCGATGTTGTACCCATTGGCCGGGCCGCCCGCCAGCAGGTTAAAGTAGCTCAGATAGTGGGGATGAATCCAGAGCGTGGGCAGGATAAAAAGCCCCAACAAAAGGGGCACGGCCAGTTGCCGCCAGCGGGGGGCAGTCAAACGGGTTTGGAGCATCTCCGCCCCGCCCGCGATGAGCAGGTAGAGGAAGGGTAAAATGGGTAAAAGATGGCGATAGCCGATATTAAGCGCACTGGTCAGGCTGATGGCGAAGTAGGTCAGGATGGGGATGAGCAGGAAAAGGGCGCGGCCGCGGGTCAGGTGGTCACGGAGCAGAACCACGGCCGTGGACAAACCTGCTCCCAGCGTCAGCAGAGGCGTTTTTACCAAGAATAGGACGGGGAAATAATACCAAAACCCCTCATCCGAAAATTCACCCAGTAAAAAAGCGGCGCGTCCCCCTCCGCTCAGCAGGGCAATGCGCTCCACGCCCGACCAAAAAGTGGGCATCGGCCCCGCAAAGGCATTCAGCCACAGCAGACGCTCATCAATAAAAAGAAAATGCCCCCATTCCAAGCCATAAATCAGCCACACCACCCCAATCGAAAATAAACCCGCCGTCAAAAATTGACTTGCTCGCCACACGGCTGGCTTCGACAGGCTCAGCCACCGCGCCCTCGTCCCCGCCCCCTGAGCTTGTCGAAGGGGGGCTTTGACAGGCTCAGCCACCGGAGCTGGATAGAGGGGAAGCAAGGCGAGTAGAAGCCAGATGAAGACAAAAACGAGGGCGAGCAGTTTGCTGGTGAAGGCCAGCCCCATGACCACGGCCAGCCAGCCAACGCCTACAAGCCAGTTGCGGCGGGTGGGTGGTTTTTGCCATTGGAACCACAACACGGCCGTGGCTAAAAAAATAAACAGCGTGCCCCCCATGTCCGTGGTGATATAACGGCCGTGCGCCAGCAAGTTGGGGTCAAACAACAGACAGACAAAAGCGACCAGCGCGGCCGTGTTGCCCCACAGCTTGCGCCCCCACACAAACCCCGTCAGTGCCAGCCCCAACGTTAAAAACAGGATTGGCACACGGCCGAGGAAAATAATCTGCGACACATGCGCCCGATTCGCTACCCATAAAAACTCCTCCGCAAACGCATACCAAAACGTCTCCGCTGGTTCACGATGCCAGCTTGGATGCTCCGTCGGGATAACCAAGCCGGGCTGGGTGGGCAACAGCACCGCGCTGAGCGTGTTGACCAGCGGCGGATGCTCCACGTTTAGGCGCGGGTCGCCCGTGTACAAATAGGCCGCGCCGCGTGCCAAATGATTTTGCTCGTCCATGGTCGGGCTGTCGTGCACAAGGCTGTGCAGAGCCAGAAAAAAGAAAAGCCAAATAACGGGGATAAGCAAGTAAATGGGGCGTATGTGCATGGGCGGGGATTATACCAGATGGTCAGCCATCCCGTGTTTTGGACATTAAAAAAACACCCTCTTTCCAGCGAGTCGTGGCCGCAGGCCACGACGAAGCCGTTACTACGAGCGGCGCAGGACGATTAAAACTTCACACAGAAACGGTCGTGGCCGCTTGACGCTCCCCCACACATCAAAGATAGTACACCCATGAAAAAATATCTCGGCACAATTTTGCGCATTAGCATCACGGTTATCGGTTTAGCCCTCGCCTTTGGCAGTATTGATTTTCGTGAAGTCATTGATAAATTTGCCACGGCTCAGTGGGAATGGCTTCTGCTGGCCTTTATGCTTATCAATTTGAGCCTCGTGCTACGTGCCTACCGCTGGCATTTGCTGTTGCAAGGGCTGGGCGTGCGCAACGTTAAATTTAGCCGCTTGGTCGAGCTATATTTTGCGGGCAATTTTTTCAACGCCTTTTTGCCCAGCGGTTTTGGGGGGGACGTGGTGCGCGTGGTCGAGGTTGCCCAAGAAGTGCCGACCGATGTCGCTACGGGCACGGTCTTTCTCGACCGATTCACGGGTCTGCTCATTTTGTTTGTGATGGGTCTGCTTGCTCTCCCTTTTCGCCCTGGCGGTTTTCCCGACGCTTGGGCAATGGGGATTGCGGTCGTTTGTGTGCTGGGTTTGGTGGGGGGTGGCGTGTTGCTGGATGGGCGACTCATTCGCCTCTTGGGTGGTTGGCTTCCCGGGCCGCTCAATCCCCACGGGGAAACCCCCGTGGCTAAGTTTCTAAATGCGGTGCAGGGGTGTGGCTGGCGAGCGATTGGGGGGGCGTTGGGTGTCTCGGTGCTGTTTGCTTTTATACTGGTTAGCTGGTGGACGGCGACCACATACGCCATGGGTTATCCCGTTTCGTTTGCTTATAATTTTTTGGTGGTACCGATTTTTGCAGTGGCTCTGCTTGTGCCCACTTTTGGGGGGATTGGGGTGCCAGAGGCGTTGGCGGGGCCGCTGTATGCCGCCGCTGGGATGGATGCCCCCACGGCCGTGGCTGTGGCTTTGGCGGTCAACATTCTGCTACGCCTGTCGGGTTTGCTGGGTGTGCCCGTTTATATGTGGACGATGATTAGAAAGAAGAGAGTTGCTGAGCAACGAGCAATGAGCAACGAGCGATGAGCGATGAGCGTCTCCAGACAATAGCCCATCCCTCCTAATTTTTGCCCGTCTACCTCTGGCAAATATGACAACTGTCACCCTTGTCAGGTGCTGATTGGCATACACCACGGCCGTGTAAAAATCATATCCTAGCTAGACTGTAAACAGCTTGCCCCTCACAAATTATCTGTGGCAGGCTGGCCAACAAAAAATAGCAACGTACCCCTCAATCTAGCTAGGAGTAAATAAAATGGATCGCCTAAATTTTATGGTGTGTCCCCATGAAACCACCAATAACCCCGATAAATGGTTCCTTTTTGCCCAATACATGTCCATGAACTGCTCGTTTCGGGTTGGATTTGAAATGAGCTTTGATTTTGCTGACTTTCACGAGAACCTCAGCAATGCTGATTTGGTCTATGCCAATCCCAACGACACCGTTAAATTGGTTAGGGAAAAAGGGTACAAGCCCTTGGCTCACCCCGAAGGCGTCTATGATGAGGTCGTTTTTGTGGCCAACACGGCCGTGGACGCACCCAACCTCGCCAGCCTTAATGGGGCTGAGATTCACACCGTGACCACCATGCTTCCCACCAATATCGGGATGCAAGTCCTGCAAAAGGCCAGCATCGTCCCGGGGCAATTCGTCAACCAAGCTTCATGGCTGGGCGTCGTGGCCGCCATGCGCGACAACACGGCCGAGTACGGTTTTCTCTACAAAGATACCTACGATGCCCTGTCCGACATGAACAAAGAAAGCGTGCAACGGTTCCACACCTCAGAGGAACACGCCGCTTTCCACTCCCTGTTGCTCGGCCCCGACCACATAGACAAAGCCGAAGAGATTCTGAGAGTCTTAAAAGGTATGCACGCCACCGATCAAGGGCGCGAGGTGCTAAGTGCACTTGGCGTCACCAATTGGCTCCCCATCACCAACGGTGAATTTACCCAAATGCTGGATTTAGCCGCCGCCTATGCCTAATCAAAAAAGAAGCTCAACTTCTCTGAAGAAGTTGAACTTCTGTGACGTGTCGTGACACGTAAAAAGTAAAAAGTGAGAAGTAGGGTAAAGGCCCGCCTTTGCCCTACTGCTGTTTTAGGGGGTTAGTAGCTCCTGCAACTGCCCTTCACTCAACACCACGACCCCCAACTGTTGCGCCTTGGTCAGTTTGCTCCCCGCCTTCTCCCCCGCCAGCAGATAATCCGTCTTGGAACTGACCGCGCTGGTCACTTTGCCCCCGTGCGCTTCGATAAGAGCCTTGGCCTCGTCCCGACTATAGGTGGGCAACGTGCCCGTGATGACAAAGGTGAGGCCGACTAGCGGCTGGGCGTTTGGTGCGGCTTCCTCTGGCTCGGGCAGGGCAAAGGGCAGACCCGCCGTGCGGAACTTCTCGAGCAGGGCGCGGTGGCTGGGTTGGGCGAACCAATTGACCACGGCCGTGGCCGTCTTCTCCCCAATCCCATAAATCCCCGCAATCTCCTCGGCCGTCGCCTCCGCTAGCCTATCCAGCGAACGCAACTCATCTAGCAGTAAGCCAGACACCACATCCCCCACAAACCGAATCCCCAAGGCCGTCAGGAAGCGGGTCACGGGTTGCGCTTTGCTCGCCTCGATGCCGTTCAGCAGGTTATCCACCTTCTTCTCTTTGAACCCCTCCAGGGCGAGCAACGCCTCCCGCTTCTCGTGCAGGGTGTAAATATCGGCCAAATCCTGAATCAACCCCTGCTCGATGAGCAAGGCGGCCGTCTCCTTGCCAAAACTGTCGATATCCATCGCCGCCCGGCTGACAAAATATTCCACGCGGCGCACCAGTTGGGCGGGGCAGTTGGGATTGTCGCAATAAATCGCCACCTCCCCTTCTATTTGTAGGGCGGGTTCGCCACAAGAGGGGCAATGGGTGGGCGGGGTGATGGGTTGCTCATCCCCTGTGCGCAAATCGAGAATGGGGCCGACCACATAGGGGATGACTTCCCCCGCCCGTTTGACCCAGACCATATCGCCGAGGCGAATATCTTTGCGGGCGATTTCGTCGAAGTTGTGCAGGGTGGCGTTTTGCACGACCACGCCGCCGATTTCGATGGGGTCTAACACGGCCGTGGGCGCGAGTACCCCCGTCCGCCCCACATTGACATTTACCTCGAGTAGACGGGTGGATTTTTCCTGCGCGGGGAACTTGGCGGCTAACGCCCCACGCGGGTCTTTGCCCGCAAAACCGAGGCTGGCGGCCAGCGGTTGGTCGTTCAGCTTGATGACGATGCCGTCCACTTCGTAGTTGATTTCGTTGCGCTTAGTTTCCCACTCATCATAGGCGGTCAACACGGCCGTGATGTCCGGCGCATAGTGCACATCGGGCGCGACGGGGAAGCCTAGCTCTTTCAGCCAAGCCAGCCGTGCCCACTGCGTTTCGGGTACGTCGCCGCCCTCCCAAGCGATTAGGTCATAACAGAAGAGGGTGAGGGGGCGCACGGCCGTGACCTTGGGGTCGAGTTGGCGCAAGGAGCCAGCCGCCGCATTGCGCGGGTTCATGTAGGTTTTTTCCCCGGCGGTCAGCCGTTGCTCGTTGAATTGGGCGAATTTGTCGAGGGGGAAGAATGCTTCACCCCGGATGACGAGGAGGGGGGGCACGGCCGTGGGGCTGTGCGGGTCAATCGGAATCTGCTGGGGCACGGCGGGCAGGGTGCGCAAATTGGGGGTGATATTTTCCCCCACTTCCCCATTCCCCCGCGTCGCGCCTTGGGTCAGTCGCCCATTTTCATACGTCAACACCACCGTCAACCCATCAATCTTCGGCTCCACCACATAAGCCAGCGCCTGCTCCGGGTCAGCCAACAGTTTACGGGTGCGCGTCTCCCAGGCCACAATCCCCTCTGGCTCAAACGCATTGGCGAGGCTCAGAATGGGCGCGGGGTGGGTCACTTTCGCAAATTTATCTGCTACGGGGCCGCCCGTACGCTGGGTGGGGGAGTCGGGAGTGATGAGGTCGGGGTGGGTTTCCTCGAGGGTTTTGAGTTGTTGGTAGAGGGCGTCGTACTCGGCGTCGCTGATGACGGGGTCGTCGAGGACGTGGTAGCGGTAGAGGTGATAGTTGAGCTGGTCGCGCAGGGTTTGGTGTTGTTGGGCTGGTGTGGTCATGGGGGAATTATAGTGTAGGGACACGGCCGTGGCATGTTTTTACCTATGCTACTGCTTACCACCAATACATGACAAAAGTCATTTCATATGCTTTGTTAATCTGTGCTATACTCCGTCTAAGGTGGTTGTAGTCGATTACATTGTGTGGGAAAGGTAAGCCTTACTAGTAAACACAACCGCCCAAATAAGTAATCCCAACCCATATCCCTATCATTGTGTATTGGTCACGAGTTGACACATTATGCGGCATAACATGATTTTTGATTTCGTAGACTACGGCGTGCGATATAATATATAGTGGTCTAGCAAACCATAAACGTTTATCTGTCAAAGAAATCAGGGGTACGTATCTAGGAGACTATAATGAAGCGATATGTTTTACTGTTTCTGTTTTCGTTATTGGGAACAATTTTGTTCTCATCATGCTCTACATCTCAAGAACCCACCCGACCGCCAGTTTCAAATATTACACGAGCATCACTCCAAAGCGAAGAATGTAACCTTGCTGTATAAGGTTGTACAAAGGAACACAATATTCAGGTGTACCTAAGCCGTATTGGCACAAGGGTAAGATGGTCTGGGTATGTTGAGTTGCAACTACAAGATTATCCAACTGCATTGCTAGTAAGTGGCACATATCTTGAAGGACTTACTGTGTTATTAAATATACCAGGTAATGACCGCTCAAAATATTACCACCAAAATATAACCTTTGAAGGCACAATCGTAGCGCACCCATATAATAATTGGGCACTAGATGATGTGGTAATAGACCCAATTGTTGGAATTGATACACTACAACCAGAAATAGTTATTGAAAATGTGAACTTAGAAGTGAATTCGGTATATGAGGTCACGTTTACTCTCAACAATACTTCTGGTCAGCCAGTTGAAACATGTTTCTTTGTTTCTCTTTCTTTCGACGACGATGGTTACTATCGTTTTCTCCAGAACGAGAAAAATGACGGTAAGTGTGTAAATACGGTTCCTGTTGGGGAATCTACGTATACTTACCAGCTGGGAACTATTAACAGCGACGACGAGTATGTTGGTGAACTCGAAGTTGAACTTCGGGCACTCGAAGATAATGATATTGTTGTTTGGGATAGTTGGGGATCAATTGCTCGATATACCGAGGTGATCCAAGTTCAAGAGTACGCCTACAATCCAGATATTGTAGTGCAAATTGACTCTTACAAGTTAACTAAGGTCGGCAATCGCATCAAATTTCGTTTAGAGATGCACAACTGGTCTGGGTTTGATGTGACTACTTGTATAAAAATATCGGTAAGTCCAGTAAATTCAGATGAGGTCATTGAACTGGCTGAATTAAAAGGGTCTTGTTTGGTGACACTTACTGATAGAGATCAGGCTATTTTCTATGATTTAGGTGTACAAGATTTCATGTATGCCGATGTTGTCATCACAGTCCTTACAGAGGATGAAAGCGTTATTATTGAAGAATGGACGCCTGATCAGGTGTATGTTTGGGATTAGTTAATACGCTAATTTTGTGCATTTTATGTAAAGTATGAAATTAAAAAAGGGAATTATTACTAACCCGTAATTCGAAACGACGACGCATATACTCTGGTTTCGGCTAAATAATTTTTGACAAAATTCGTACTTTGTGCGTGCTCAAAACTGCTTGGGTTAGCCAAATCAATTTGCGCATAGAAGGTCGTATCTGCCAAAGTTTTGGGGATGTTTGGAATCTTATGAGGTTTGGTATGAAATGGAATGCGTGATGCGCGAGTCTTTCCGGTCACACATCGCGTTTCACGCATTATTTGATGTTAACCTCCTGAAGAACTAGGAAGATCTATGAAGAAACAAGTTGAAATTGAACGTGATCCTGATATGTTGGACGAGTATGATTTTAGCCAAGGCGTACGTGGGAAATACGTCCAGCGATTCGCGCAGGGGAGTAATGTGGTGGTATTGTCGCCAGATGTCGTGGAGATGTTCCCAGATTCAGAAGCGGTGAACAATGCCTTGCGGCTATTGGTTGAAATTGCAGGTAGGAGCACCAGCAAGGTCTCTGCTCATTGAAATAAGGGCGACTAACACCGCATGAATCCGACCGTGGTCTCGCGCAGGCTATCGGTTCTGCATATGTGAGATGGAGTATATATCAACCACCACGGCCGTGTCTAAACCCCAGACACGGCCGTGGTTTTTTCTACCACCAACCACCACTGACTACCTCTAGCAACGTTGGGAGCGCAAACCCAAGCCAAGCATTGACAAGCGTCACGTGACAAAGTACATTTGGCTCATGATTAAGTCATTTGCAGATCGACGAACCCAAGCGTTGTATGCTACAGGCAAAGCCAAAAGATTCCCACCAGATGTCGCCAAACGAGCCGCACGGAAACTTGAGTACGTAGACCTAGCAACCAAACTAGATGACCTGAGAGTTCCGCCAGGAAATCGGCTTCACGCTTTAGAAGGGAACCGAAAAGGGCAGTATTCCATTTCCATTAACGACCAATGGCGCATCTGTTTTCGTTTTGTTGATGGCGATGCGTATGATGTTGAAGTTTGCGACTACCATTAAAGTTAAGGTGAGGTGTAACAGATGAGCATTCCTAACACAACTGGATTAAGGCGTAAGCCCACACACCCCGGAGAAATGTTGCGTGAAGATTTTTTGCCAGATTATGGTCTGACGGTTTCCAGCTTGGCAACTGCAATTGGTGTTTCTCGCCAATCCATCAACGAAATACTGCGTGAACGCCGACGTGTCAGCCCAGAAATGGCCTTGCGGCTGGCGCGTTTGTTTGGGAACTCGCCAGAGTTTTGGCTAAATGCACAGCGAGCGGTGGACTTGTGGGAAGCTATGCAACTGATTGAAAGCGACGTGGCGCGTATTCAGCCGCTCATGGTAGCCTGACCATGAATTGAATAAGTAGGTGGTTTGCTTTGCCCACGGCCGTGTCTAACCCCAGACACGGCCGTGGTTTGTTATAATACCACCACAACACACCCTATCTTCACCAACAAAGGATGCAACATGAGTACCCAATCACTCACCACCGAACGCCTACAACTTCATAACTGGATTGACAATTTACCACCCCGTCAGCTTGAATTAATCTATCGTCTCGTCGAAGAATTAGTGGACGAACAGCCAGACGAGACGGAATATCTGTTAAGCAGTCAAAAAATGAAAGAACGTCTGCTGGCCGCCCGCGCCAGCGATGATGGGATACCGCTTGAGGCAGTCCGTGAAAAACTTGGAATTTGAGCCGCAAGCATTTGAAGATTTAACGTGGTGGATTCGTCAAAACCACAAAACTGCTTTACGCATCATGCGACTTATTGAAAATATCCAGCAAATGCCTTTTGAGGGATTGGGCAAGCCTGAGCCGTTGAAACATGAATTGAGCGGCCTTTGGTCTAGGCGTATTGATAGGGAGCATCGGTTGGTTTACGAAGTGACAGAGGAAAAAATTCGCATTTTGGCCTGTCGCTATCATTATGACTGAACTGCCTCTGTGTATGCGCGTTAACGAACACGGCCGTGTCTAACCCCAGACACGGCCGTGGTTTGTTATATCACGCTTACAATAGACAATATTAACAAATATGTTAATATTGCGTCATGGATTGGGACATTCTCTACTACAATGAAGATGTGCAGGACGCAATCAACGATTGGCCTATCGGCACACGTGCATTCTATGCTAGGGTCACCGAAAGGATGCTCATCTTTGGCCCAAATTTGGGCATGCCGTTTACCCGGAGTATGGGCAAAGGCTTATTTGAAATTCGAGCGAGGGGGAAAGAAGGCATTGGCCGGGCTTTTTTCTGCACAATCATGGACCAGAAAATCGTCATTCTCCACGCCTTTATCAAAAAATCGCAGAAAACACCAAAGAAAGAGTTGGACATTGCGCGTCGCAGGATGAATGATGTTAAGTCGAACTGGTGAGGTATAACATGAAATCACATGCTGACATGGTGAACGAATGGAAGCAAGACCCTGCTTTCCAAAAAGAATACGATGCGATTGAGGCAGAATTTTTGCTGTTTGATGAGTTGTTGCATGCCAGAAAAGAAGCCGGCCTAACTCAGGCCGATGTGGCGGAGAGAATGGGCACAAAAACATCAGCCGTAGCTAGATTGGAAGCAGGTGGTGGGAGTAACAAACATTCTCCTTCTGTGGCTACCTTGCGTAAATATGCCGAAGCAGTTGGCTGTCAGCTAGAAATTCGGTTGATACGCCACTCATAGATTGAACATTGCGTAGCCGCTAATAAAGCATAACCTCGAGTAAGTAGCATGAATGGCGCAGTTAGGTCAAGGTTTGTTCTAATCGCGCCACACTAGTTATGCGAGTGAGCTAGACAAGTTGAGACCCACGGCCGTGTCTAACCCCAGACACGGCCGTGGTGCTTCTTGAATCAGTATCAAGGTGCTGTACAATTAAACCTATGAGAATCACCCAACTGGAAAAAAGTTTTGGGAGGCAAGAAAGATGAGCATCGTTATTTCTGAAGATATTTTGTACGCCACCCGTATGACCAAAGCTGAATTTTTGCAAGAAGTTGCCATTTTACTTTATGAAAAAGGGAAACTATCACTCGGCAAAGCCAGCAAATTGGCCCAAATGGGGCGAATCCAGTTTCAGTTGCTACTTGCCAGCCGCCAAATTCCCATCAACTATGGCATCGAGGATTTTGAAGCAGACCTGAAAACCCTTCATGACTTGGGACAGCTATGATTATAATCAGTGACTCTTCGCCGCTTATCAATCTGGCGGTTATCGGTCAACTGCACTTACTGCAAAGGTTGTATGGGCGGGTCATTATTCCGCAAGCGGTTTATGAGGAGATTGTCATTGAGGGGGCAAGACAGGCTGGGGCAACGGAAGTTGCTCAAGCGGATTGGATTGATATCAAACAAATTATCAACCGCCCTTTGGTCACTTCGTTAGAGGGTGAACTGGATAGAGGCGAGGCTGAGGCAATCGTTTTAGCGGTTGAGCTAGAAGACGCTTTGTTGTTGATTGATGAACGCAAGGGGCGCATGGTCGCCAACCGTTTAGGGGTTCATTCAATTGGGCTATTGGGTATATTGATAAAGGCCAAGCATGAAGGAATGATTTCGGCGGTAGGGTTGATAATGGATGAGCTGAGGGCGAAAGCAGGTTTTTGGATTGGCGACGATTTGTATGATTATGTTCTGCAAGTGGCTGGTGAGAGCAAATGAAGGTAGCCAACGTGGCTTTTTAAGGAATCGGGCTGTTAATTAGCAACCATCAATCACGGCCGTGTCTAATCCCAGACACGGCCGTGGGTTTTTTACCGCTTGCCAAGCCCACGTCCAACAATTATGATTAGCCAAGATAGGCAGGAAGCGTAAATAGGTCTTCTGGCTAAGAGGAAGAGACAGAATAAAGGGAGTAATGATGCGTAACAATCATGATTACGAGATACAAGCAGAGAGCGACTATCAAAAAGCCCTGCGTGAGGCATTTTGGCACAAGGCCCGTCAGTGGCTAGGTCGGGGATGCAACGATTTGCTGTCTTTCGCGGAAGTCTTCCAAATGCTAAAGCAACAGCCTCAGTCTCAACTTGGTCTTCAATCTGTACTGCTGGAGCAAATCGTGGGTAGTAGTGGAAGAAGTCAAGATTTTGATTTAGCTTATAGACCGCGTCATCAATCAAGTAAACAGCGTTGGGTCAATGTTGCCAAGGCACAGTATCAGAGCGGTGAACTGCCCCCCGTGTGGCTCTACAAAGTGGGTGATGCCTATTTTGTGGAGGATGGCAATCACCGAGTTTCAGTCGCACGTGCCAATGGGCAAGCTTCTATCCAGGCTCTTGTTGTTGAAATAGATGTGTCTACTTTAACACCTGACCCATCATGTACGAGACTAGGATTTAAACTCGATGGCAAAGCAAGCTGTTGAGATATTAAGCAAAGGAAGCGAGCAAAGTTGCTCGTGACAAAATGACCCACGGCCGTGTCTAACCCCAGACACGGCCGTGGTTTGTTATACCAGCAAGAGCCGTCAGATGCGCAGGTCACATTGTCCCGGCTAGGATGAGGATCCAGTCGTATCCAGTAGATTTTCCCCCTCTTCAGGGGTACGGGAATGACGCGCCTGCCGCTCAATTTCACCCGCCTCACTGCGCAAACCCCCTTCAGCCCCTGTTGAGAGCGTTTCCGGCTCTTGTTGCACTTTATCCTCAGCCATCAGGTCGGCCTCCCCTGGCTCAACCAAGCGCACAGTCACCCCGTTGGGGAAGATCAATTCCCGCGATTCGTCTGGCATGGAGATGTGGGCATCCTGAAAAGCCCGCTTCACCAAGCGAATCACCGACGACCTCACTTTCTGCCAACTATGCTGATTGCCGTCTACCCAGAAATAAATTTGTAAATTAACCGTGGCACTGCCCAAATCTTCCACCAAGACCAATGACTCTGGCTCATTTAAGACCGCCGGATGTTTCGCCAGCACGTGCATGACCAGCTCCTGAGCCATGATAATCTTATCTTCATACCCAATGCCCACTTTAAACCCCACGCGCCGGTTGGGGTTGCTGGTGAAGTTGAATATTTTGCTTTTGTAGACGGTAGCGTTGGGAATCTGGACGTGATTGCCCTCTAGGGTCATGATGACCGTAGCGCGGGTAGTCAAAAGCTGTACATAGCCCATCGTGTCATCAATCTCCACCAGATCGCCTGTGTGGAAGGGGTTTTGTATGCTGAGAAAAATGCTGGAGAGAAAGTTTTCGGTGATGTCACGGAAGGCAATACCCAGAATCAGGCCTAGCAATCCTGTACCGCCAATCACCGTGAGAGCAATGCGGGTTAATCCAGCTATCTGAAAGACGATGTACAAGCCAATTAGAAACACGCCCATGCCTATTCCCCGGGCAATGACGTTGACCAACAGGTTGTTGGGGAGTCGGCGATGCAGGAGGCGGCGGGCTAGAGAAATAGCTAACTTGGCGAAAAGGGCGGCAATGAACAGGACGAACAGGCTGAAAATCATCATGGGCAGAGCGCGCACTAAGTTGCGCCCTTGGTCACGCAATCCAGCCAATGCTGGCTCAAAATCCCAGATTGAGGGTTCCAAGAGGGTGATCTGGTTCACAACGGCGGCCACATCTTGGGTATTGCGGGCCAAATCGCCAGCCCACTTTTTGAATTCTGCGGACTCTGTCTGGCCTGTTAAAAAGACGACCCCGTTTTGTACGGTGACGTTGGGAGAAGTGAACCAGCCCGTGGATTCGAGAATGTTTTGGAGCCGTTCGCTTATTTCTTCGTCACGGGCAACCGGCTGGATGTCTACCCGATCCGGTGCTTCGATGGGCGCTTCATCGGACACGGCCGTGGGTGTTGCCTCGGGGCTGTCTTGGGCGTGGGTGGGAACGGCTAAAAGCGCCAGCCAGAGGAGGGGAAGGAGCCAAAAGAACCGCCGCAGACGTCGGTCTGGGAATTTGACGAACGTCATTTTGAATGTGTGACGGTTCATAAACAGTCTCCTAGGAACGCATTTCTGGAACAGTGGACAGTGCCACAAGTTCCATGTCTTGGCGAGCTTACTTGCGGGATAAATATGCAGTGTACTCCATTGTTTACCCAAACAAAAGGAGTGGACGATACGCCTCTATAGCGGAGTTGTTACCTTCCAGCTTAAATGGCCTATATCAACCACGCACTCTTGAATTAGTACCAAGGTACTGTACAATTCTACTATACACATTTCTACCCATCTGCAAAAAGTGCAAACATAGTGGGTAATGTGACTCATTGAAACTTTATAAATTTAATAAGGTTCATCGAAACAAAGGAGTGAATGACCATGATGTACAAGAAGCTTGCCATCGCCATCTCAATCAATACCGTGCTGATGTTCCTGATAACCTATGTCATGATTGATAGGTTCGACCACCTGTATCTCAATATCAATAGGGTTTATATGGCGCTGATGATGGTCGCGCCGATGGTCATCGTCATGATAGTGGTGATGTGGTCAATGTATGAGAACAAGAGACTGAATTATATTCTCATCGCCGCCTCCGTCGGATTATTCATCCTCTGCTTCGCGTTGGCGCGGACACAGACACCCATAGGCCATGACCAGTTCCTCCGCTCCATGATTCCCCATCATTCGAGTGCGATAGTGATGTGTGAAGAATCTACGCTGACAGACCCAGAAATCGTCACCTTGTGCGAGGAGATTGTGGAAGCGCAGGAGGAAGAGATCGCGCAGATGAAGGCTATTCTCGCCCGCATTCGCTAACTGCGGCGAGCGGTCTCATAAGGGCCTGCACCTGACCACGCTTTTTGAGGAATCGACTTTAAACCACGGCCGTGTCTATTTCCCAGACACGGCCGTGGTTTGTTACAATGCCTCCACAACACACCCAATCATCACCCTAAATAAGAGGATGCAACATGTGTACCCAATCACTCACCATAGAGCGCATACAATCGCGTCAGCTTGAATTCATTTATTGTCTCGTCCGGGAATTCCAAAAAGGAGAACAGATATGAGGGTGTTATCGCTCAACTGGCTTGGCGTTCGGACTCCAAAATCGCAGGCGATGAGCGCCTTCTTCCGGGATGTTCTGAAGCTCGAAGTGATCGACCTTGACCGAACTGGTTCTCGATTTCGGTTAGTTGATGGAACGGAAGCACATGTGTACGGAGCAGAGGATGATGACCATGCATTCTTCGGAACTGGCCCAGTCGTCGGATTTGAAGTCGAGTCCTTTGCTGAGGCGCATCGAGCTTTGCAAGAGGCTGGGATTGAGTTCATGTATCCAGAGCCACAGCGTCAAGATGGGCAGGCTTGGCAACATTTCCGGGCACCCGATGGCAACGTCTATGAAATCATTGGCCCCGACGACATCAGCATCTAGACAACATCTTGATCAAGGTGCTGTACAATGTCTGGGACAGCTATGATTATGATCACTGTCTACAAGGAGATACGGATGAAGACTTGTCCAGAATGTAGCTCGAAAGAGGTTTATCAATACAAAGATGCAATTGAGACGACGCAACTCTCTGGAGAATTACTGCCTAAGCTAGGGGCAGGCATGTTCACTTCCGCAAAGGTTCGACCCGTTGTCTGTGCTGAATGCGGCTTTGTCAGGCTTTACGCCTCGAAGGATGCAATCGAAAAAATGAAGAAATCCGAACATTGGAAAAAGATCTGATGGTTCGGGCTGGTCAGGCACTGATGTTCTGAAAGCGGACAAGATGGGCGGTGTGCAGATGCCGCATAACAACCACGGCCGTGTCTAACCCCAGACACGGCCGTTGCATTTTCTTCAGAAGAAAGTTTCGTTTCTAGTGAAGAAAGTGGTCAATTCTTCTGAGGAAATTATTTTTTCTTCGGAAGAAATTCTTCCCAAGAAACAAGCTGGTTGGAGAATAGACACGGCCGTGTTCGTTAAGGCGCGACAGACGGCTCCAAAAAGTCCCCCGCTACCCAGCCCTCCGTCCCATCCTCAAGCTGAATCTGCCACCATTCCAACCCATCCCCTTCCGTCGGCCCAGCAAGCACCAGCAAAATAGCCCCCTCGGGCGCGACCGTCACGCGCACATTGGCCGTACTTGGCCCCCCGCGCACGCTCACGCCGACGCCATCTGTATTCACTACCTGCGCATAGTAATTAACGGTAATCACGGGCGGCGCCACGACTGGGTCAATCGTCGGTTCAGGGGTGAGGGTTGGCATGGTGGTCGGGGTGGGGTTGATTGGCGTGATGGACGGCACGGCCGTGGGAGGAGCCGTTAGCCGAATAATCACCGCTTCCCCATCCACCTCTAGCGGCGGTGGCAACAAAAAGCTCATCGCCAACCACATTGCCAGCAACAAACTAACACAGGTCACGACTAAGCCGAGCAGAAGCCACAGCCAAGGGGTTGGTTCGCCGCTATCCGCCCGCATTTGACGCGGCCGTGGGGGTTGCAAATCATTTTCTTTACGTGGGTCGGGTGGTTTTTGATATTGAGCCATAGGTTAATCAATGAGTAATGAGTAATGAACAATGAGTAATGAGTAATGAGTGCCCTGAAAAAAGGGGTGTTTTCGCCAAATCTACCAGAGGTGGATTTCCGCGAAAAGGGGCTTTTTTCAGTAGGCTCAGTAATGAGTAAAAGGGTTGGTTGCGGAGGATAGATGTGCGGTTTGGGGGTGTTTTTTTTGAGAAACCAGCCGCAGTTTAGTCAGTAATAAGCCATAAGCAAAGGCGCATTTGTTCATTGTTCCTTGCTCCTTGTTAATTGCAACAATTGGTCTAGGGGCCAGCTATTGACGACCTGCACGGCCGTGGTCCAGCCCCGTTGCGCCGTGGCGACGCCGTAATGGAGCAGGTCAAAATGGTCGGCGTGGTGTGCGTCACAATTGATAGCTAGTTTTACGCCGAGTTCCACGGCGCGACGCACATAATTGTCTTGCAGGTCGAGGCGGCGCGGATTGGCGTTGATTTCCAAAATAGTGTTGGTGGACACGGCCGTGTTTAACAACAATTCCATATCCACATCCGCCCCCGGTCGGTCTGGCAACAGCCGTCCCGTCGGATGGGCAATCATATCCACATGCGGATTGTGCAGAGCGGTCATCAGCCGTTCCATAATTTGTGCCCGGGGCTGGGTCAGCCCCACATGCAGGGCGGCAATAACCCAGTCCAGTTCCGCCAGCACCTCATCCGGAAAATCGAGCGTGCCGTCCGTTTTGATTTCCATCTCGGTGCCGTGCAAAATGCGAAAATCGGGGCCAAGCTGTTCATTGGCGGCGGCGATTTCTTGCGCCTGCTGGCGCAACCGCTCCACCGTGAGGCCATTAGCAATGGTCAAGCTCTGCGAATGGTCGGTGATGGCGATATATTGGTAGCCGCGCCGCTTCGCCTCCCGCGCCATTTCTAGCACGCTCAGCTTGCCATCTGACCAAGTGGTGTGCATGTGCAAATCGGCGATAAGGTCGCTTTGTTGCACCAATCGGGGCAGTTTCCCCTGTTGCGCCGCTTCGATTTCTCCCCGGTCTTCCCGGAGTTGGGGCATGATGTAGGGCAAATGCAGGGTTTGATAAACCGCTTCTTCGCTCTCGCAAATGATTTCTTCGCCCGTTTCGGTGTTGGTAAAACTGTATTCGTTGAGGCTCAGCCCCCGCTTTTGCGCCAGTTCCCGCAAGCGCACGTTATGCGCCTGACTGCCCGTGAAGTAGTTGAGCAATGTGCCCCAGTTTTGGGGCGGCACCACGCGTAAATCCGCGCCGAGGCCGTTGGGCAAAACGATGCGGGATTTGGTCGGGCCGCGCAGAGCGACTTCTTCGGC
>JBGTIZ010000477.1:0-8079 GCA_041745395.1 Promineifilaceae bacterium (SeqCode)
GCCAACGTAAATCAGCGACGTGGTGTGCCCCGCTAAAATAGCGAGGCCAAAGGGGAGACCCGCCACCACGGCCGTGGCCCAACTCCCTTTGCGCACGCTCCAACTGGTCGTCAGCAGGAGCCACGGAACCCATACATGCACCGCCAGCAGACCGATGTGCCCCGCGTAAATTCTGGCCGCAAAGAAGCCGCTAAACATGAAAGTGAGCGCTGCTAGAAAGGCTGGCTCGATAATGAATGGCTCTTTTTGTTCATTGCCCCTTGCGTCTTGTTCCTTGATAAAAAGATACATGCCCCAGCCCGCTAGCCAGAGGTGGACAAGGAGGTAGAGGGTGAAGCCGAGGTTGAGCGGCAGGAGGATGGCGAGCCAAGTGAGGGGGTAAAAAAAGGCAACTTGAGGGTTGGCAAGGAAGGGGTAGCCAGCAAAGAGGGTGCTATCCCAGAAGGGCACACGGCCGTGTTGCAGGCTGTTCTGCACAAGCTCTAGCCACGGATAAAAGAGGCCGCGCATGTCGTGCGAGCCAAGGGCATGCCCTGGGGAGACAAACAGGCCGGGCAGAAGAAACAGCGCGGCGGCGATTAGAAGCAGGAGGGGCGGGAGAAAGCGTTGGGTGTGGTTGGTCATGTTGTTGTGGGTAGGGGCCGTGGCTAGGTTCGCTTAATCACCTACCACTCCGCTTCTATCAGCACAGGGTCGCCCAGCGGTTGCAGGGTGGCGGGGTCGTAAAAGCCGGTGCGCACGGCCGTGGGTTCTGCCCCATTTTCTGGCCATAGAATGATAAATGTGTCCCTAATCCGCTCGCCAGGTCGCCAATCGCTGGTCGCAAAGCCAGTCGGGGGGCGGTCAGTTTGGGTCATAATCTCGCCGTTTTGGTCGAGTAGATGGACAAAAGCGGTGTGGGCGATGTTGGCGGGTAACACGGCCGTGGACTGCCATGTCAGCGTTACCCAGAGCTGATTGTCTCGTGGTTCGAGGTGATAAGCAAGGAGGGTGATGGGCTGGTTGGCTGGCTGGTTAAGGGGCGGGCTGGTTTCGGGAATGCGTGGCTGGGTGGTGGGTTGGATGAGGGTGTGGTTGGTGAAGGGCGTGAGAACAAGCTGGTCGCCGTAGAGGGGTTGCAGGTTGCTTAACACGGCCGTGGTTGTCTCATTACTAACCAAATAAACGGGCAACGCATCGGCAAAGCCCAAGGCAACCAAGCTCTGGTCGGCGTTGATGTTGCGCATATTTGACCGTTTTTCGCCCAAGGCAAACAAAAAAGTAGCGATTTCTTCCTGCGTCGGCGAAAGATACAGCGCGTCCCCGCCCACGGCGGCCAAGGCCAACCCCGCTTCCCAGTCGGGCTGGTAAAAGTCCACCTGCATCAGCGGATGGCTGGCGTAGCGGTGGAAATAGTCGGTGGCGGTCCAGAGGGTGCTGAGGGTGAGGAGGGTGAGGAGTAGTAAGTGAGAAGTGAGAAGTGAGAAGCGGGTTGTGAGTAGGCGGTGCAGTTTGTCCGCGCCCACGCCGATGAAGATGGCGATGACAGGCATGGCGCCGGTCATGCGGCCAAAGTGGGGGGCGTCGCCGCTGAGCAGGGTGGGCAGGAGCATAACGGCGAGCCACAGGAGGGGAAACACGGCCGTGCGTAACCACGGTGCGACTGGCTCATCTTCCGCCCCTTTCTGCCAAATATTGCGCCCTACGGCCACCGTTCCCAGCAAAAACAAGCCGCTCTGAAGCCCATCCATAAACGGCCGCCCTGGCAAATTATGCCGAAAATGAGTTTCCCCTTGCCAAAACAGCCCCCCTATTACGCGAGGTATATTCGCCAGCCACGTTAACCACGGCCGTCCCTCAAACGTGCCCGCGCCCTTGTTTGCCACATACGCCGTGCGGAAAAAGAAAAAGTAAGGATAGCGGGCAAAGTAGAGAAGCAGAGGCAAAGCGGTCAAAATAGAGATGGTCGCCATCAGTCCGACAGGTCGCCAAAAGCGGCGCAACGCCCCCTTGTGCGTGCCAAACCAGAGCAACACAAAACCCACAAACAGCAACGGAAACAGCCGCCCTGCGGCGTAGATGTAAAGGCCGAGGCCGAGTAAAAAGCCAGCGATGACAAAGTGTGAGTAAGAAGTAAAAAGTGAGAGGTGAGAAGTGGAAGCCCCACTTTTAACTTTTAACTTTTCACTTTTCACTTGGCTAAACGTATCGAGGCCGTGCCAAAAGAAGTAGATGCAGAGCGTCGAAATGGGCACAAACAGCATGGAGCGCAACCCAAAGCGACTGAAATGAACGGCTGGGTACAAAATAGCCAGAGCAAAAGCGGAGAACAGGGGAATGGTAAATGGTGAATGGTGAATGGTGAATGGTGAATGGGGGTTGCCCTTTTGCTCATTGCGCCTTGTTAATTGCTCATTGAATAACGCGCTGGCGGCTAGATAGGTGGTGAATACGCCGAGAATTCCAGCCAAGGCGGGCACGAGGCGCAGAGCGAAGGGGGTGGGGCCGAGCAGGGCGATGGACAGAGCCATTAGGTAGACATGTACGGGTTCACGGCCGTAGTTGCCCTCGAAAAAGAGGGGGAAGCGGGTGGACACGGGAGGACGGTCGGCGTGGGCGTCCTGGGCGTATAGCTCCCACCCTTCATGGAAAATAGGAAACTCGTGCCCTTCCAGTAAAGCCAGTGCGTCTAGGCCGTTGTACGCTTCGTCATGGTAGAGGCCCAGCGGCAGGGTATCGAGTTGCCACAGGCGTAGAAAACTGGCAAGGAGCAACGCTACGAGCAATAAGCCGTAAGTTATAAGCCGTAAGTTATAAGCTGTAAGCTGTAAGCGGGGCGTTCCTTGCCCCTTGTTCCTTGCACCCTGCATCACTTTGCTCATTGCTCCTTGTTCATTGGTAATTGAATGAGGCCTAGTTGCTCCCCTGTTTCGGGGTTGTAGAGGCCGATGCGGAGGTGTGACACGGCCGTGTTTTCTCCCACCACAAACTCATGACCCTGCACAAACCAATCCCCCTCATACCACCCCTCAACCAGCACATCCAGCACATCAGACTGCCCCACAATCTCCCCCGCCTCATCGAGCGCGTGGACAAAAATGCGGAGCGGTTGGTCGGGGCGAGCCGTCACTTGCCAGACCGTCTCCACCTGCCACTCCTGCGGATTGGATTGTGGCAAGATCCCTACATGGTGTAAATTCGCATAGCGAAATTGACCCAGCTCGGTTTCATAAAGGGGCGCGGTTAACGGGGCTTGCTGATACAGATGCAATCCTTCATGCGTTGTCACCAACGTCAACGGCGCATCTCTAGTCGTGCCCACGGCCGTGATTGGCTCCGTGGATACAAGCCAGCCCCCCTCGGCCAGATGCACATAACTGGTACGCGCATCATACCAGCGGGGCGTGATGCCGTTTGTGTTTAGTTGCTTATGCAAAACAGGGGGTAAATCTGGTAAAGCAATCCCTGAAAGGCTTAAAGCGATCGCTTTACCCCGTGCGGGTACGTCATAGATAAAGATGCTATACCCAATTTTGGTGCTTGGCTCCCGTTCGCGGAACCACGCAAATTGGTCATGGTTTTGGAAATGCACCCCCTGAAGGGTGGTCGCGCTGATGGCGTAGAGGCCGGGCGCGGGGGCGGGCGGGTAGAATGGGTTGGCATACGGATTCATCAGGCGGGGAGGGAAGCTGTCCAGCCCGTGATAATCAAGGCCATAATAATCTGGTCGCCCTTGCCCAAAATAGCTGAGCCAGAGCGTGCCCGCGCCGTTTTCTCGTTGCCATTCAGCCAAGCCCGCCAAATCTTGCCCCCAATCGAGGTTGCTATCCACCAGCACGCGCCAGCCGTTATCAGGGCCACCCGCCAGCGCATTGAAATGGGCTAGATAGTGGGGATGAAGGATGAGCGTAGATAGGATAAGCCAGATAGGGAGGAGGAAATAGGCCGTGAAAAGGAAGAAAACAGAGGGCAGTAATTGCACGTAGGGGAGCGTGGGCGGATTGTCTCCCCACTCTATCTTGGCTTTATTTAGCTGGTTTACCCCCGCACTTTGCGCCTTTAACCGCCCAACTTGTACCGTATAACCGATAAGCACCCACAGAAAAGGCCAAATAGGTAGGAGGTGGCGATAGCCGAGGTTGACGGTGGTGGTGAGGGCGATGGTAAAGTAGCCGAGGGCTGGCAGAAGCAGGGCAAGTAAATTGAGGGTGTGATGGGGTGGTTGCTTGGTTAGGTGGTTGACTGGTTTGCTGGTCGGGTAGGCGAGGGTGATGAAGGTGATGAGCAGGAGGAGCAGGGTGGGTAAGGGGGTTTTGACCAGAAAGGCGACGGGGAAATAATACCACCAGCCCGTCTCCCGATAGTCGCCAAGGAGGAAGGCGGGCGCACCAATTTGGGCACGGTTGCCGATGTCGAGGAGTTGCTCGAGGTGGTGGGCGAGGGGCAGGGTGAGGCCGCCCAGTTGGGGCAAGGTGGGCAGGTCAGCCGGGAGTGTGCCCACGTCGAAGCCGTAGAGTGCCCAGAGGGTGAGGAAGGCGGCGGTGGGGAAGAGAAGGGTAAATTGGAAAATGGTGAATGGTGAATGGGGGCGGCGGGTTTGCCAGAGTTGGTAGAGCCATGTCAATAGAATGACGAGGCCGAAGAGGGGCACGAATAGCCCCATGGTGAATTTGGTGTTGGCGAGGAGGCCGAAGCCGAGGCCAGCCACGAGGGCGCGTGACCAGTGGGGGGCGATGAGGTAGCGCCAGAGGGTAAAGCCAGCCACGGCCGTGCCCAGCGTCATGCCTAAATCAGTGGTGGTGAGCTGGGTGTGCGCCAACACATTGGGGTCGAAGGCGACGAGGACGAGGACACAGACGCCTATCCACGGCCGTGTACTCATTTCCGCCGCCCAGCGAGCCACGACAGCCGCCAGCAACATGCCCAAGAAAACGGTCATGATGCGACTGGCAAACATGATATGCTCAACGTTGTTGCCGATTTCCCACAGGAACAGCTCCCCCGGACGGTGAAAGCTGGTCGTTTGCCATGAGGGGTCATCGGTGGGCAGAGCGACGGTGGGATCGTCGCGCAGGAGCAGGGCGTTCCAAGCGTTGAGGCCGAGCGGGTGGCCGACGCGCATGTGTTGATTTTCGCCACGCAGGTAGCCGAGGCCGCGCACGAGGAAGCCTTGTTCGTCGTAGGTGGGGGATTTGCCCATCATGCTGGTGACGGCTAGGGCAAAGAAGATGAGTAACACGGCCGTGTGGGCCAATCGTCGCGTCATTTTTTGAGTCACCCAATCAAAAAGCCTCGAGGAGCAAGCTCCCCGAGGCCATGAAATCAAAATCAGTCGCCGAGCGAACTAATTATCCAGCGGCATAACCGAATAATAGGTAAAACGCCATACTGAGGGCTGGTACTCATCCGTCGTGGCCCCAATTCCGAAGTATGGATTTTCATTGATATAGCGGACATCTGTGCCGTCTGTGTAGCGCAAGCCACCATCGACGAAGTATCGAATCTCGTTTTCACGCACCTCAATACGGTACACGTGCCAACCATCGCCCGGTTCATCCAGCACATTAAAGACAGGGTGCGTACCCCAATCATAGCGACCGCGCTTCATAGGGCTGTTGCCACAGCTTGGACACCATTCTAGCTGGTCAATTCGTTCCCATTGGGTCTTCATGCCGCCAAACCAGATGTTGTTGGGGAAATAGAACTGGTTAAAACAATCCTCGTGTTCATAAACAGTGGCTTCCGTTGCGTAATTAATGCACCCATTGGGGTCACCGTTCCAGTCACCAGCAAAGACCGCCCCACCAGAGGTTAAGTTGCCGGGGCGCACCGTGCGGCCACGGAACTCAATCACGTAAGGGGGTTCGGGCGCGGGCATCAGGGGGCTAGCGATACCCCAATCCCAGCGGTCAGCAACAACCATGACCAGCCACGGCTCAGTGACTTGGGGCGGGGCTTCATAAAAGACGTTGACATCGTCTATGAGCGTGGTCCGGCGAATAGCCCAGCCGCTGTCTTGGTTCTCAAAATTGTCGTAATAACCACCGATGACCTCTACCCGATTCGACCAGTCGCTCATTTGAGAGCCACGCACGGCGCGGGCGCGGTAGTAATAGACGTTGCGATAGGAGGCATTTTTGGTGATGCTATAATTTTCGTTGCTGGTTTGGTAAGTTACCACGTCGCCAAAGTTGGGGTCTTGCGACTCTTGGATTTCGTAGGAGTCAGCATTGGTGGCTGTCCAGCTTAATGTCCAACTGTTGCCGCTGTTGGGGCGGGTGCTGGCTAGGTCGGTCAGCGAGGTAGGCAAGGGGAGGGGCTTAGCGATGAAGGGTAAATAGCTGAAGTATTCGCTAGGCTCAATTTCAACGCTTACCATGCGGGTTATGTCATTGGTAAAGGCGTTCTTGATGGTGACGCTGTTGGTTAACACGCTGTATGGCGCGACGCTGTTGCCCACGCGGGCTTGGTAGGTCAGCACCACGGCCGTGGACGCGTTTACTGACCCACTCCACAACAGTTGTTGTGGGTTACTGGTGTCAAACGTGCCCCCGCCAGAGCTACTGGGTGCGCCAGTTAGGCTTAGTCCTGTGGGCAGGGTGTCAATCACCTCAACCCCGTTTACATTGAGGTCGCCCGAGTTGCTGACAACAACGGTGTAGTTGATGATTTCGCCTGCGCGAGGCATCGCTTCGTCTACGGTTTTGGTGGAGCCGCTAAAGTCGGCGGTGGCGGAGATAATCTCGGTCACGGCCGTGCGGGTATAGGTGGTCGCGGGAGGGCTGCTCGCGTCAAAAAACACGGCCGTGTTGGTCAACATATCACCCACGGCCACACTATCGCTGACCAGCGCATGATACATCATCGAAGCGGATGAATTGGCTCCCACGATCAGATCCGTGACCGTTATCACATTGCCCATGACGCCATAGACAGGGTCAAGAACAACATTGTCAAAGGTGATGGAATCGGGTAATAGCACCATGCCCATGGGCAAGGTATCGGTTAGATAAACATTGGCAAAACCACTGTTCTCGCTGTTGGTCAGCACAATGGTGTAGGCTAGCGTTTGCCCCGGCACGGCTTGGGCAAAATTAACCATTTTGGCTGATTCGCTTAAATCAGCGGCCAGCAGGTCGGTCGGGGTGTCTGGGTCAGGGGTGCTGGTTTCGTCTTCAGCGGCGTACAGGGTTTGCCCCAAAGCCGAGAAAGCGAAGAGAGCCGCAAACAAAAACACGGCCGTGAGCCAACCTGCCCGACGCCATAAATTAACAGTAGAAAGCATGTTACATTCCTCCAAGAGAGTAGAGTGGGCGCAAATTTCCGCCCGTTTATCTTAACACTTAACCTAATGATATGGGGTGGTTTTATTTTGTCTGGCATCAGTGCCATTATCCAGCCAATCACAGGATAGCATGTTACCTAGTCGGCTAATTTGCGTCAAAAAAGCTGGTCTGGCCTTAATGGTTAATGAGGGAGAGATAGCCAGCGTTTAGCCAATCAGCTAGCTATAAACGACGTGCCAAACTTGATTTTTGCGGCTCCATAACACCCTGTTTGGTGATACGCTTCATAAGCATCTTTATCAGTTTAAACAGCACTAAAAGGATTTACGATTCTCAACTGGTTAGTGACAAGCAATCCATTTTGCATGTCCTCTGAATAAAGAATCGTTGCATCAGCATACAAAGCGGCTGATATGATAAGGCTATCCCAATAGGAAAACGAGTATGCTTCGCGTAATTCCGAGGCACGTAGCTGAATGACTTCATTCATAGCTACTGGCTCATAACGAGCATAAAGGCGTTGAATGAGTTCGCATATCTCCTTCTCGTTAAGCACAGCGTGACGAATAACGCCGTTGACCACCTCATTGATTACCTGCGAGCTAATCACAAACTTGGTGCCCGTTTGGCGCAGAAGCTGTCTGGCTATATCAGCTTTGGCTGTATCTTGACCCGTTAGCAAAAGATACAACCAAATGTTGCTATACTGCCGAAGGCAATAAACTAACATTTTCACTTTAACTATTGAACAAGCCTCGCCGCCTGCGGCGGCTCGGCCTTTCTAAAGGGGGTATTTTTCGTTTGGGCGTTCGCC
>JBGTIZ010000478.1:0-12133 GCA_041745395.1 Promineifilaceae bacterium (SeqCode)
CGACGCGGCAGTGTCAGGGTAACTTTGAAGAGATTTCTGAACCATGCCTACTTCTTACTTGCTTACTTCGCCGCCTCTTGCCAGACCACTTCAAATTCCTCCACAAAATAGCTGGCAAAATCAGGGTCAATGACAATGACGACGTTTTCATCATTGCGTTGCTCCGCATTGGCCGAAAAATTGTAAGAGCCAAAAATCACCGTTTCCCGGTCAATCACAAACACCTTGTGGTGCATCACGCGAGGGTTGCCGTCGGTACGCACCGTCACATTGGGCAAGCCCGATTCATCTAAATCAGCAAAATAGCTATATTGGCTCCCTGCACCAACATTCTCAAACACCCCACGCACTGTTACCCCCGCTTCGGCCCGCTCAAAAACCACATCCCCAATGTCATTGCTGGTAAACGAAAAAGCCATAAAGAGAATTTCGGTTTCGGCCTGCCCGAGGTGACGCATGATATTCGCCGCGACGCCATCTTCAGGAGCAAAGTAGTTTTCTACTTCTACGCCGCCTAAATTAAGGGAAGGGGTCGTGTTAACGGGGGAGGTGATGCCAAACCGCCTGTCTATAAACATTTCTTCCATTTCAAGGGTGTAGTTGGCGGCTAGCTCTGGCGCGCTGATGCGTACAAGGTTGTTGTTGTTGCAGTAAACGCCATTGGTAGTGAAATTCATGGAGCCAGTCCACACCGTTTGCTCATCCAGCACAATAAATTTGTTGTGCTGAAGTGTCGAACGCTGGTCTTCAACCACGCTTATGCCATTGCGGCGCAGGCGGTTGGTGGTGCTGGCGGGGTTGTACTCATCATCGACCACGACACGCACCTCTAGCCCGCGCTGACGAACCTCGATGAGGGCGTCAATAAGGGGTAGGGAATCAAGGTCAAAGGCGGCTATGTCTATCCGCTGGGTTGCCTGGCGAATGTCGGCCGCGATTAACTCATCGAGGCCGCCTTGCCTCTCGTCCACAGGGGGGCAACTGGGGTTGGTAAAGTAGATTTCGTAATCAAAGGGGAGGTCGCTGGTTTGGCGGGCGACGTATGGCTCGGCCGTGGGCATGGCACCTGCCAGTTCCTCTAGGACGGCCACCATGACGTCGATGTCTTCTGGTTCAAGCGAGCAACTGGTTAAGCCGAGGGGGAAAAGGAGCAACACGGCCGTGAGTAAAATTTTAGTAACAATACGCATGTTAGTTTATGGCCTCAAAAAGTTGACATAATATAGCAGGTCAGCATCTCAGCCAGTCAGCGTTTCAGCTTCCTTTTTGCCACAGTGCTTGGTCATATTTGAGCAAATCAATGGTCTAACAAGTGTCTGTTAAGCTCAAACAAGCGCGATCGGCAGGTAGTTGTGGTGGCTGACGAGCTGAACGCTTACGTCAAAACTGCTGGGGACGCCGCCGCCCTGTTTTCGAGCCAGAGTAAGCCGGTTCATCTGTCTTGACTCTGGTTTTGGGCGTGGTCGCCGCGTCAGGCTCTGGCTCTGGCGAAGCTGAGGTCGCAAATTCAAAGCTCGCGTCCAGTTCTGACCAACGCTCGGGCTGTTGGATAAGGGCGTGCAGTTGGGCGAAGCGGGGGGCGGGGGACAATTCGTTTGTTTTTGCCCACCACGTCTCGACCGTAGGGGGAAGTTCGGCGGGTAAGGCTACTATGTGGCCGAGGGCATCCCATAATTTGTCGAGGTCAAGATCCTCGGCGGGGACATTTTCGGCCACGGCTGTGTTGAGCCAATGCAACGCCCTCTGCACGGCCGTGGCGCGGCTGTCAATGATGGGGTCAGCTTCAGCTTCGGGCAACACGGCCGTGAGGCGCACCATGGATGCAATCTGCTCCGCGCCCCACTTTAACACGGCGAGAGCTTGCCCATCATTCAGATTATCCCGCAGGGCACTATTTTCATACAGCGGCTCTACCGCCTGCTTTTCCCGCCGCCGCGCCAGACGGCGATTTTGACGTTCTGCGCTTGCTGATGACATGGGGGTTAGCCCTCCTGCCCCATCGGGGCTTTGAAATCATAAAGGCCATCACGATAGGCCCAACGGTGTTGACAGGTCGGACAGGTTAAATCTTGGGGATTGTGCCAATCATGGGCTAAGGGGGTTGCGTCTAGGGGGCAGGCAAAAAAGTGGTCGTCCACGGCCGTGTTGCCCACAGGCGGGGCACTGCTATGCACAAAAATACTGGGCGTCAACTGCCACCAGCGGCCTGTGCCCTGCAATGCGCCGTCCAAACCAGCCAAGAGCGGCGTGGGAACCAATTTTTTGAGTAACGGCAGGCGAAAATGGGAGACCGAGAGCGTCTCGCTGGGCGTGAACCCAGCCGTGCGTAGCTCGTTTTTTATCCAGCCGGGGGAAAAATCAAAGTTTAGTTCGACAAATTCTATCGGTTCGGGGGTGTAGGGGGACCAATCTTGCCGCCGCAGGGCGTAGCGAGCCATCGCTTTGAGGTTTTTTTTGTTGGCGAACTCGAGAATGTAATCCCCACACGGCCGTGTGACGCGCCCCAACTGCTGAAACAAAGCGGGCACGTCGGCCGCATGGTGAATCGTGCGGATTTGCACCAGCGTATCAAACAACCCGTCCACAAACGGCATTGTGTACCAATCCCCCGCCACATAAATAAAGCGCGGGTCATCCCCCCACATCTCCTGCGCCTCACGTAAAAGGGAGCGGGAATAATCAAACAGCACGACGCGATCATAGCCCGTGTACTCTTGGGCCAGCCGCCCAAAGCCTGCCCCTACCTCGAGTAAAGTGCGACCCGTGGGCGGCATCAAGCGACGCAAGGCCAGCCGCTCCACTTGGTCTTCGTAGTTGCGCCCTTGGTTTTCCCAAAAACGGGTTCGATAATCGGAGCCTTCGTAATCACAAACGGGAGGGGTATCTGTTGTCATAAAAATCAAGGCCTAATGCGTAATGAATAATGAGTAAAAGGGGTGGTTGACAGGGCACACGCTTTTTGCATAAACAGCAAAAAGCCCCAGGCGAGGCTGGGGCTTTCGTTTTTTGGGGTTTGTGACCTGTTTATCAATGGTTGAACGTCTGTCGTTCCCTTGAATCAGGCCACAATTGGGTTTTGGCTTTATTCATTGCTGGTATCAGAGCCAAAAATCGCCTCGCGTACGGTTATCATAAACGCATCGTTCGATTGGGGCAAGCTACGCAATAAGTTGTTTAAGGGACCGAAGCGGGTTTCCAAGCGTTCAAACGGCTGTCCCAAATCCGTCTCGTTGAGCGGGATTTCGACCGCCACGTCGAGCAAGACGGGAATCGTCTGTTTCACGGGCACGTCTAGGGTCAGGTCAACGGGCAAAACCAGTCCAGCGGGCAAAACCAAATCCACCTGTCCGTAAATGACGCTGGCATTGCCGGGAAAGGAGACGGTCGCGGGGCGGAGCAGGCGCACATCTTGCGACAAGACCACGTTGGTTTCGGTCTGTAGCGGCACAATAAAATCAATGTCGAGTGTGTCATCCACTTTAATGGTGCGCACAATTTCGGCGTCGCCCATTTCCACAAAGCTGACGTCTAGGTCATCCACAATGGGGACAGCGATTTCGGAAACGATGGGCAAAATCAAGGGGCCGACCAGCAGAAGGACAATCAGTAGAATCAGATTGACGGTGAACGAAAAAATGATGGCAAAGGATTTGAATGCTTGCCACGGTTTGCCTTGCCAAATTAAATCACGCATGATGACCTCCAACGAACGAGGGGAATAACCACGGCCGTGTGGGCGCGTAGTCTACATAACGATGACCGTTACAAAAATGACCACCGTTTGACGATTAAATATCTGTACAACCAGCAGGAAAATAGTATCGTTATGGTAACATGCTTCTGTTAAATAGCAAGCATTATGTCATGTCGCTTGGGGCTGTGAAAATGAGGGGAGATCTAAACGGCCGTGTTGTTTCCCGGGAAACAATGGCACGTTAGAAAACTTGTGCAAACAACATTGTTTCCTGGGAAACAATCCTCCTCACTACAAACACCCTCCACAAACTTTACAAGATTTCAGAAACATCCGCTAGGAAGGTATAATCACTCTAGCAAATGAAAACGACATGCTCCCACAAAAGGATAAATATTTTGAAAACGCGCTTTGTGAACGACCTACAAGCAGGCGACGACCTACTTGACGAGCTTCTTCTTATTAAAGACATGGTGCGGCGCACCACCAAAGACGGCCGACCCTACATACTTTGCACCTTAGGCGACAACACGGGACAAATTGCGGGCGTCTTCTGGGACTTACCCGCTGAACTAGACCGCTGGCTAGATTCAGGACTCGTGGTATACGTCACGGGACGGGTCAGCAAATTCAAAGATGCTCTCCAAATTAGCATTAGCGATCTTTATCCCGACCCCCAACCAGACCTCAGCCTTTATCTGCCCAGCAGTCTCCGTACTCAGACCGAAATGGTGTCTGAATTAGAAAGCCTTGTCGCTAGCCTCGGCGAACCGTGGCAGGGCTTGGTGAGCGACATTTTGCTCACAAAACCTTTCCACCAGCAGTACATCAACGCCCCTGCGGCCAAATCGATGCACCACGCTTACGTCGGTGGCCTGCTCGACCACTCGCTCAGCATGGCTAAATTAGGGGAGACGCTGGCCGTGCATTACGCCCATGTGCGGCGGGATTTGCTTATAGCGGGCGCGTTGCTTCATGATATGGGCAAGGTGTGGGATTACGAGTTTACGGGTGCGTTTGCCATTTCGGATGAGGGGCATATGGTGGGGCACATTACCCGCGCCGTGGTCGAAATCGAAAAAGCGGCGGATGCTCGGGGGGATATTTCGGCCGAGGATTTGCGGGAACTGCTCCACCTAGTTGTTTCACATCACGGTACGCAGGAATGGGGATCTCCCGTGACGCCCAAAACGATAGAGGCGATTTTGCTCCATCAGCTAGATTTGCTGGATAGCCGTGTCCAGGGCTTTTATGACCATTTGCGTAACGACCCTGGGGAAAATGTGTGGACAAATAAGGCCAGCCCGATGCACCATGCACGGCTCCGCCGTCCGCCAACTTGGGAGTAAGAAAGTACTGAGCGATGAGCGATGAGTAAAAAAAGCGGGCGTCTTCTGAGAAGACGCCCGCTTTTTTGCTGACTGCTAATTCGCTGACTGGCTGACTCGCTTCTCACGGAGCGACTTCGTAGCTGGTGAAGAGGAGGCCATGACGGGGATGGCTGAATTCTTGCACACGGCCGTGGGGAAAAGCCTCTTGCACGAGGAGCAACTCCCTCTGCCGCTCGGGTAAAAAGATGAAAATTGTGTCTTGATTCAAGAGAAAGTCGGGCGGGGCGTGCAGTGGCTCCACAATGTCACGGCCGAGCATGTGTGGTGCTAAATAGGGAATCGTCGAGTGGCTGTCGTATCTCATGCGAGGAGAACCAACAAAATAGACGTCTTGCGCCCCTTGCGGATGGTCACGTAAATAATGCGCCACGGCCGTGGCCACTTCTGTATTGACCCCACCCAGCGAATAAAACTCATAGAGGTCATTAAAATAAAAGCGCACATCGGCTACAGCCACAAACAGGATAAGAGCCAACCCCACGGCTGTGGCCGTTCGTTGCCAATTGACTCCCCGCACCTTCACCCATTCACTGATCATGGCCAACGGCACGGCCGTGAGCAACATCGCCATCACGCTCACCACAATAAATCTCTGCGAAGCGGGCGCATCTTGACTAAACGCCCCCAGCAACAGGCTGACAAAAAGCGGCAACACCAAGAGCAAGCCCCGCGACTGCCTCCACAGAAACACAAACAAAACGCCTAGCCAGAAAAGCCAATTCGCCGGCCAGCGCAACAGCGGCATTTGCGGCGTGTACCACATGTGCAACGGCTCATGGGTAATGCCAAAAACCGACAGCCGTATCTGGTCAAAAATCACCCACCACGTCGGCACTTCCAGCCGCGCCACTTCATTATTTAGCCAGCTCCCAAAAATCGTCACCCGATTCATCGGCGCCTGAAAAATATCGGGGTTTTCCATGAAATAAAGCGCAATTGGCCCGTACACCACTAGCGCAATGAGTGCGGCCAACCCGAGGCTAGGCAGGCGTTGCCAGAAGCGTTGCCGATGCACCACGCCCACCAGCAACACCCACGCCAGCACAACCAGCGGAAAAATCCGCGCACTGACATAAAAGTATTGACTCAGCCCCAGCAAAAAGCCACACCACACAAACCAGCCGCGCCGCCCCGTTTGCCACCCTTGCCACAAAGTCAGCAAAATCAGGGTCAAAAAGAGACCATCCCAAATATTGTTTAGCCCAATGCGGCTAAAGTGGATGTGAAAATGGGAGAAGGCCAGCAAAATAGCGGCCAACGCCCCCGCCAGCCAGCCATAGGTCTGCCGCCCCAGCAGATACACGGCCGGAATGGTCAGGCTCCCCGCCAAGGCGGCCATGAGCCGTAGCCCGGCCGTGGTTTGCCCCCATAGCTCTATCCCGATAGATTGCACCGCAAAATAAAAAGTAACAAAGCCAAACCAGCCCGTCGTAAACAAATTGGTGATGCGCCCTTGCAAAAAACGCACAGCTTCTAGACCGGCTGACCCTTCATCACCAGAGAGCGTCGTCGGTATGTGGTCGAGATTGGGTACGCGCAGTTGTAGGGCAATCAGCGTGATGAGCAGAACAAAAACGAGTTCGACCCACCAGAGACGCGGCCACGGAGCGGACGGCTCCTCTTTTTTCTCCCACCGCAGGGAGCCAAGCACCACGGCCGTGATAGCCAACAGCCAGCTCCCCGTAGCGATAGCTGGATAGTGCGCCAACACCCTATCACCCGCCGCCAGCCGTACCAGCAAGGCCAAGCCTGGGGCTAGATAAAGCAGAGCCATTTGCCACCACGCCACCCCCAAACTAACTTGCAAACGGCTCAACAGGGACGGCCATCGCTGAAAAACGTGGAGCAAGACCAGCCCCAAGCCGAGCAGTAAATGGACAAGCAGGGCAAAAAATGCGGGTTGATTAAACATGGGCTGGCTTAGCCCCATGGTCAAAATCAACAACACGGCCGTGCCCAAAAACAGCCACAACAGAGTCAAACGAGACGGAATAGACATATAAAACACTCCAAAGTACAAAGTGCAGGGTGCAGGGTTTAAGACGACATCTTGCACCCGCCCCTTTGTTCATTGCTCATTACTCATTGTTCCTTGCTATTTAGTCTTGTCAAAAGCAGGCTACCCAGCGTCAAAATAAAGCTCATGAAGGAGATGAAGAAGCCAATCAGCGGCAGACCCATTAACAACACGAGAGCCAAAACGCCGACCAACAATGCATTTAAGGGCTGGTCACTGAAGCGCAGGCCCAGCCACAAACCGATGATAAGCGGGCTGAAAACCCAAACGAGAATCAGTGCCGAAAAAATAAAAACGGCCATGACCAAGGCGGGCCAAAGTCCCCAGAACAGACCCACGGCCGTGGCCAGCAAAAACGTGGCAAAGGGAAAAATAAGGAACCCTAATCCCACCGCAAAACCGAGCCACGCGCTCCGCACGGGATAATCAACCAAAGTTTGCACGGGACGGCTGAGCGTTTGCGGCGACCAGCGCAGAATAATCCAGCCAACAATGGCAAAGCCCGTCAGTAGTGAAACAATCTGAAGCAGTCGCGCAAAAATGCTTTCCTGCACGCTTTCCACTGTTTCGACCAGCGGCTGAAATAGTATTTCGTCCGCCAGATCATCAGGCAGAGCCAACTCTTGGGGAGCCGCATAAGTAAGCTGTCTCCCCACTTGGGCTTCAGGACTTATCTCGAGCAGGGGTGCAGACACGGCCGTGTATCCCCCTATGGTAGCCGTCTCCGACAGCACCAGCCGATTCGCCTCTGCCTGTAAATTCCGCCCAATCTGTCCCGCCACCACGGCCGAGCCACCCGTCAGCCAAGCATCCCGCCCAATGTCACTACCCGCCTGTAGGGTCACGCCCGGCACCAAGTCAGGATTGGGCACGCCCAGCGGGAAAGGCAAACCACTGTCGCCCCAAGTAAAGGTGACGAGATCCTCTCCCACCTGACCAGACAAATCCAGCCCGCCCGTAACCACGCGCACATCGCCCCCCCACGTCGCCCGTGATCATCAAACCCAAGCCCACAAACAGCACATCCCCCTCCACCGTGCCGTTAATTTCCAGATAGCTTCCGCTAACCAGCAAATCACCCTGCACAATGCCTTCGATGTAGGTTTCGTTGGCCGACACGTACAGGTCATCATTGATAATGGTTCCCTCAGGGACACGAAAAAGCTCTTGGCTAACCATTTCGGCGGCCACGGCCGTGCCCGTCAACAAAACCAATAACAGGACAGCGCACAAAGTTATTAACAGCACACGCTTTTGATTCATACGTTTTTTCCTTCTTTTGTGGTAAGCGTTCAGCACGTTGCTGAACGCCTCAGTTAGTTGATTTATAAAATGGGTAAGGCGGACGTATGATAACGCAAAACAAGCCGCCGTTCAGTGAGTTATTTCAGCCCCTTCACACCCATTCGGGCAAACGATCACGCCCAGAAACGCCCCACTCGACAAACAGCCGCTCGTCCAAAAGAGCCTCAAAACTGTGGATAAAGTACCTTAAACGGGGGATAAGCACTCTAAACAGGGGATAACTCCCCTAAATTTGCACGGCGACAATAACGACAAAAACAGCCTCTCGCACACAAGAGCAGAGCCTGTCGGGAGGCTTGCCCTTTTGCCTGCGATAAGCTTAATCAACGGCTTCACGGCACATTTTTACACAAAAAAAAGCCCCCGTTTGATAACGAGGGCCGTTCAACAATTCACAATTCAGCAGTCACAATTCACAATTACTTCCCCTGCCACTGCGCCGGCCGTTTATTCACAAACGCATCCATCCCTTCCGCTTGGTCTTCCGTGGCAAACAGCATGTAAAAGAGTCGCCGTTCATGGGCAATGCCCGTTTCGAGCGGCATCTCGAAG
This sequence comes from Promineifilaceae bacterium (SeqCode), assembly GCA_041745395.1. Classification (GTDB taxonomy): domain Bacteria; phylum Chloroflexota; class Anaerolineae; order Promineifilales; family Promineifilaceae; genus Hadersleviella. Next base: position 8,960 of record JBGTIZ010000478.1, read on the forward strand.
GCGGCGTTGACCGCTTCCTTGCCGATTTGTACGGCAATAGGGGCGCGATTGGCAATTTCGGTGGCGAGTTTGAGGGCTTCCTCTAGCACCAGCTCGTTGGGCACGACGCGGTTAATCAGGCCGAATCGCGCCGCTTCCACGGCCGTGAGCAACCGTCCATTCAGCACAATCTCCATCGCCAACGCCTTGCCCACCGCCTTCGTCATCCGTTGCGTCCCCCCCGCTCCCGGAATAATGCCCAAGTTAATCTCGGGCTGACCAAACTGCGCCCCTTCCCCTGCCACAATCATGTCACACGCCATGGCAAACTCACAGCCGCCCCCTAGCGCATAACCCGACACGGCCGCGATGATTGGCTTGCGAATTCCCTTGAAACGATCCCAATAGTTGATAAAAGAACTGCGGAGCATCTCCACCACCGAGGCCGAAGCCATCTCTTTAATGTCTGCCCCCGCTGCAAAGGCCCGCTCATTGCCCGTCACCACCAAACAGCCAATCTCGTCGTCACGGTCAAACGCCTCGAGGGCTTCCATCGTTTCACGCATCAGCTCAGGACTGAGCGCGTTTAACGCTTGCGGGCGATTAAACTGCACAATGCCTACCCGTCCCTGCGTGCGGGTCAAAATAGTTTCATAGCTCATGGAGTCTCCTTGTTTTATGTCTAATTGTTATGTCTATTTAAAGGAAGAAGGCAGAGGGAAGAAGTAAGAAATAGACTTCTCACTTCTTACATGCCACTCAAACTGCCAACACATCCGCCAACGACCCCTCCCGCGCATCCAGCCACGGCCGTAATTTTTGCACCACGGCCGGGAGTTGGGGCAATTTATACTGCCGCTTGGCGCGTACCAGATAAGACATCTCTTCTGCTGGCGAGAGGGCTTCGCCGAGGAAAATGGTGGCGGCGGCGTGTTGCAACAAAGCACATTGCCCGGGGGTAAAATCAGCGATTTCACGGGCTAATAGATGTTTGGTCAGCACGCGACACGCTTCACCGAGCGACCAATCTGTGCCGTCTCGATAAGGCCACGGAGGGGATTCTCCCCACGCCTTGGGCGGGGGCAAGATGACATAATGTGCCACGGCCGTGGACACCGCCACCCCCGTCAGCATGGGAAACACCAGCGTGGGCACAATAATCATGGGGCGCGAGATGGGCCGCCCTAGCAAACGGGTCATAAAAGCAGACAACACGGCCGTGTTATAAATTTGCTCGAGATCGTCCAACGCTTCCGCCCAGACCTCGCTCTGCTCCGCCCATAGCTCGGCAAAAATCTGGCTCTGCTGGGTAAAATCAGCCAATTCCTCAAACCAAATATCGCTGAACAGATTCGGTAGCGCATATTGCTGTTGCCAATCTGGCCACGAAGCGCACAACACGGCCGTGAACACATCCCCCAGCGGCACGCCAACCTCCAGCAAACCATTCAGGCGCAACACGGCCAAATGCTCCGCCAAGCCTTTGTCGCGCAAAAATTGGCGCGTCAGCTTGCTCTGCATATGCACCGCATGGGGTTCGATGGCCTGCTCCATGGCCGGCCACGCGCTAACCGCCAACACGGCCGTGGCCACCCGCACCCGTGCATCCAACACAACTTGCACCCGCTCAGACACGATAATCACCTTCCTCATTAGGCCACAGCCGCCAAATCAATATCGCCAGCCAGACCGTCATGCCAATATAAAGATAGTTGTACTCCCCGGGCTGAGGCGGCAAATTAGGCAATAAAATGTGCCACGCCGTCAGCGACTGCATCGCCTGCACAATGACCATGCCCAAAATGGAGCCAGTCCGCAGACGAATCAGCCCATAAAACAGCCCCCACGCCATGAAATATCCCGCCGCTAGCCACGTCGCTTCATACGCCTCTTGGAAAAAGAAGAAGCTGACGACACCAAAAAGCAAACCACTGAGCAACGCGCCCGATAATGGCCCCCGCCAGTCGCTCATGCCTCGGAAGAAAAAGCCGAAGAGCCACATCTGCACCGCAAACGCCTCGAACAGGAGCAGATAAATAAATTGGACCATCAGACCGCCGGTAGCTAGCTCGGCCGTGTCCACGGTCAGACGCAAAATGAGCAAGGCAATCCAGCCCAAAAAGGCGAAGCCCGCGCTAGCAAAAAAGGGTCGCTTGCCCCGCAGGCCCAGCCCCTCCGCGCCGTACCACACGATGCCCATGAGCAAGCTAATCACGCCCACCCCGCCCAAGAAAAGGGCGTTGTTGGCCTCAAGGCCGGTTAGGTTGCTGACGCTATTTTGGATAATCAACGCCACGAGGGGCGGCACGAAAAGAGACACGGCCGTGCGTACGGCCGGCGAGGGTAAGGTTATTTTTACTTTCATAGGCTCGGATTTTAGCATTAGTCGCCCACTCTGTCAGTCGGAAAACCCACAGATTGTCAACAACTTGTTAACAGACCCTACTGGATAATCATCCACAATGTGTACAAAGAAGGCTGGGGATAAGTTGTGCAAAAAGGATAAATCTGTGGAAAAGTCGGGGATAACTGTGGACAACTGTCCTGAAGCGTGGAAAACTTTTTATGTATACTTGAAGCAACTCAACCCGCATATACGGGTTGTTTACCGTCTGTTAACACAGATATGGGGGGCACACGGCCGTGTTTGCTCCTTATGTCTACCCCATTCCCCCAAACACTACAAAAACGCTCCCCGAAGTTTCCCCCAACTTGTCCACATTCGCCCACACACCCCCAAACCCATATAAGCGATTTCTGGCCGAAAAAATCGACAAAATCCCCATATATGCGGGGTCAGAAAAGTTATACACAAATACACAGCCCCTACTATTATCTACTAAATAAATAGATAAATAAGAGTGATGGGTGTGGATTTCTTTTTTTAGGGCGACGGGCGCGGTGCGAAGGGCGACGGTCTTGTTTCGGGTCTTTCGGATTTGGTGGGGTTTTCAATAGTGTCATGTTTCACGTGTCATGTGTCAGGTGGCTTTTCTCAGGACGTGGCCTGTTTAGCCCAGCAATTGCTCATTGAACTCGTGAATTCCTAAAGAACCCAGCAATTCCCGCAGGTAAAATCTGATATGATGGTAACCGCGTTTTCGTAAAGATTTAAAGAAACAAGAGGCTACATAATGAAGATAAGAAAGCATTTATCAGCAGATGGCTTAATCAAGATGGTCAAAAGAGGGTTCA
>JBGTIZ010000479.1:0-15090 GCA_041745395.1 Promineifilaceae bacterium (SeqCode)
GGCGAACGCCCAAACGAAAAAAACACCCTCTTGACAGCGAGGCGTGGCCGCAGGCCACGCCGAAGCAAATGTGTAGCAGTGTAAAGGTAACTTTGAAGGGGTTTCTGAACCATGCCCTTTCGTTACTTACTTTACCACGGCCGTGTCTAGGCGATGGTTGTATTCAATCTGTGCTTTTTCTTTGGTATAACCGTATTTCTGCTGGAGTAAGCCCACCACTTTGTTGATCCTCCTGGATCATCAATTCGTGGGTTGGACGTGTATTAATCACGGCCGTGTACTGAGTGGCAAATAACGCTCTTAATCAAGAAGAGAACTTACATTACGCTGGTAATTAGACGCTGGTAATTAGCGGCGGCAACTTTAATGCGTTCAGCCATGCGGGTCGAGGCTTCTTCCTTACTAATAAACACATCCGCTCCAGCCAAGGTCGCGGCTTGGTCGCGGGCATTGAGGTGGCTTATGAGGACGATAACCACGGCCGTGGGAGAAACTGCCCGCAACTCGGGCAACCTGTTCCCTGAACTCAGCGGCATCAAATCCCAATCAATCACCATCATATCTGGCTGGGTTGTCGGTGCTAAATCAAGGATGGTATCCCAATCAGCGGCCTCGCCGACAACTTCCATGCCTAAATCTTGCACTAGCAAACGAAGTGCCTTACGCATATCAGATTGTGGGGAGCCTAGCAAAATGCGAATCATGCTTACATCATACCTTTCTAGTATCATAGTCACATCGCCCGTTAGGGGAGTTTGTTGCTCCCCCAAGTGGGGGATATAACAAACAAGGCTATCGTGGATTCACGATAGCCTTGTTTGGGGGCAGATGGTATTTGGGTATTTTCGCGTCAAACGGGAGTGGTTAACTTCATGAATGACCCAGGCTCTTTAATTGACGATACCAGATGACGACGCACCATTAAGTGGTCGTCAACGATTAAATTTTTGGGGCGTCATGTTATCTTCCCGTTGGGTAAGGTGGATGTTGTCCAATGAACGAAAATTTCTGTACCTTCACTTGGCTGGCTATTTATCACCAGCGTGGCTCCGACGGCTTGGGCGCGTTCGCCCATCATGCTTAACCCATAATGTCCGATGGGAACGGTATCTGGAGCGAACCCACGGCCGTTGTCGCGGATGCGTAATTCGACCTTGCTGTTGTTCTCGTAGCGCAGATGGATAGTCACGGCCGTGGCGTTGGCATGTTTGGCAATGTTGTTCAAGGCCTCTTGCCCCAGTCGATAAAACACAATCCGCACCTCCATGGGCAAAAAATCTGTCCCCGTGACTTGCACCGCAACGGGGACATTGGCGCGACCCGTCAGAGCATCCCCCAACTGTTGCAGTAAGTCACCCAAATCAGTATCAATCAACACCACGGGGCGAAGCTCGGCCAACAAGCCGCGCATCTCGGCCAATGCGCCCCGAATAAGGCGGCGCAAATCTTCGAGCGCTTCCTGCCCTTCTTGTGGTTTACGTTCCCATAACCGGGGCAACACTTCGGCAATGATGCTGGCCGAAAAGAGGGATTGGTTAACAGTATCGTGTAAATTTTGGGCCAATCGCTGGCGTTCTTCAATGGCGGCTAGGGCTTGGGCCTGTTCGTATAATTGCCCGTTGATGAGGGCGATGGCCGCTTGGTTGGCCAGGGTGCGGGTCAAAGCGGCTTGTTCGGGCGTAAATTTGTCCACGGCCGTGTCCGCCAAACCAATTCCACCCACTATCTCCCCTTTGATAACCAAGGGAACCCAAAGCCAAGCATGCATGTCACCTAACAACAAGTTGATATGCGGCTCTAATAAGTGGCGCCAAGCGTCTGCGGCTGGGTCATTCGCTTGCCACACATCAGCCACACATTGGGGCTGATATTCATCTAGCAGGCGGGTAGTTTCGGCCAATCCCCTCAGGTCGATTTTCAAGGGCATCGCCTGTTGCAAAAGCCGCGAGCCATGTACGGCCAGAGCCACTAGGGTCTGTTCTTTACGAACAAAAAACACCGCTTGACTGTAATTAACGATCTTTTGGAATTTCTTAAGAATAAGTTCTGGTTTTAACTCCAAGGCCGAGATTAACGTTTGCGAGATTTCTAGCAGGGCAGTTCGTTCTTGAATGAGGATCGCCAACTGTTGGCGATGATTTTGTTCAGTTATCGCCCGCTGGGGCACATCGGCCACGGAGCCACCTGCCTGACTTTTTTTGGCTACGGGGTCAGGATGAAGAAGATGGTATAACCTCGCCGCTCCTTGATGACGCAAACTCTTTATATCTTGAGCATAAAAATCGCTACCCTCGTCGAAATCAATGAATACACCACACAACATTTCCAGTTCGGGGTCATACTGGATGAAAGCTGGATAGCCATTAATTGTCATTATATTCATCATACGCTTGTTCTATCTTTAACCTAAGGGAATTGTCTACGGTCTACTTTTAATCAATAGTTCACCGATTTATCAGGGTTCACAATACAGCAGTATACATTGCTCCTAAAATCTCGATCTTGGCGAAAATGTATGACCCAATAAATTAGTGCACAGGACGGCGGGTAGTGAAACAATTGTGGCTGGTGAGTACTAAGTGCTCTGCAAAAAGGTCGATTTCACCGCAGAGGGCGCGGAGAGCGCGGAGATTTTCTCGAGGAGTTTTTTTCTCTGCGTCCTCCGCGCTCTCCGCGGCTAGCTTTTTTCAGTAGGCTCAGTACTTGCTAGTCAGCAATCCAGCCCTGAGCCTGCCTCATAGTACTACAATTGAAAATAAAACAGTAAAATAAAATACTCGTTTAACAAGGCTAAACGCTTACAAACAAAAAGAGGGGCAGAGATTTTCCTGAGAAAATCTCTGCCCCTCTCGCTTTTTGGGCGGTGCTGTGTCCAGCCGTTTAGACGGTCGCCTTTTTTGAGCAGGTGCAAATGCCGTATTGGGTGGCGGTGACCGCTTCGACTCTGGCAGAGACGTATTATGAGACGGGGGCAATGGACACGGCCGTGTCTACTGCCCACAAAGTGTTGCGCCTTGAAAAGACGCACACCCAGCAATCCTTCCTCGCTGAAAACTGCGCAACAAAAAAAGGACGAGGGAAGAGGGACGAAACAAGAAAAGGGCGGAAGTCCTCGAGAAAATCTCTGCGTTTCTGCCCCTTTCAGGCCACCTACAGCTCGCCCCCCGGGAAATGCCCCGCCTTAATCGCTGACACCTGCTCCGCCAAAAATGGCGGCGCAAACAAGCGCGTGTCCCGTTGATAACTGCGGAAAAAATCAATAATAAAGCGCATCCGGTCATCCAATTTCCCCCAGTTCGCCGCCCCACTACCCGCCAACGTGTTCTCTCTATCATCAAACTGTTGCGTAATGGCGCGGCAACGCAGGTCTTCTAATAAAATCAGCTCCTGTGGAAAGTTAATCAAACCAGTAGGTGCAACCACATCTTGCCCCAGCTTCATCTCCCGGTGGGGCAGGGTATACCCCATCACCATGCGCGTCACCGTGCGCAAAACCATCTCCCGCGAAAAATCGACGGCGCGATTGGTAACGTTGCTCCTGAACCAGCCCATCTCCTGATTGGTAGCGGGCACAAACCCTTCGGTCAACAGGTCAAACGGCACGGCCAACGCTTTTTCGATGACCGGTTGCAAGCGGCTTTGCTCATGCCAAGCGAGCAAGATATTCCCCAGAAAAATCAGCTCCGTCCGCCGCTTGTTGTCCAGTTCAAACCGCGCTTCGTAAAAAGCACATAACGAATCCCGGAGCCAATCTTGGCCGCCTTCTGCAAAAGAACCCGGCGTGAAATGAGTATCCAAAAACGCCTCAAACTGCGTTGCCCGAGGAGCGCGGTCTTGCCCAAACTGGTTGACCATGTCCACAAACGGCCAGGCCAATTCCCCAAAAATGAGCAGGTTTCCCAGAGATAATAACAGACTGACTTGCTCTAACACGCGCCCCAGCACGTTTTCGGGCGTGGTGACCTGCTCACTTTGGGCCAGAACGTGATCGAGGTAAAAATAGGTGTTGTCGTAGCCAGCAGAGCGCACAAGGGCGGATTTTAGGGCGCGGGGCAGGGTTTCGTGGCGGATGGCCCGCCCCGCTGTCTTGGAAGCGTAAGTGCCAAAGGCAAACCAGTTGACATCGCGGAAGGTGAGGAATTGGCCGAGCATGTGGGCGACATCATGGTAGCCTTGAGTGATTTGCAGGTTGCGGACGAGCAGGTTTTTTTGGGCAACGATGCGGTCTATGTCGGCTTTGGTCAGGCGGCTGGGGGAAGGGGGGCTGGTCGGTGGGGGGAGAAGTGCCACGGCCGTGGACGATTCATAATACAAGCGCACCACATGCGCCTGCACATCCGGGCCAATCACCAGCTCATCCCCCGCATACAGCGGTTGCCCATCAGGCACAGCCACCCCCGCCAGCAGGGGCCGATTCCGCGCCGTGGCGACCGTTTCCACCAAATAATCTTGCTCCCGCCGCACCAACCGCAAATGGTGGCGCGACATCACCAACGACGGCACGACAATATCATTCTCCGCCCCACGCCCTATCGTTACCTCGTCAACTGTTAACGTGTGCGTGATGGTTTGCCCATTTGCCAACAAAATCATGAGCGACGGGTGGCTGACTGGGGGGAGAGTGGGTGACGCCTCGGCCGTTGCTGGCTCGGTAGGGATGTCCGTCTGCCACATTTCCGTTTCGGACGTGGCTAAAACCGTCTCTTCGGCCCATTCGAGGCGCAGGCAAACGTTTGGCCCCAGCCCGATTTTGTCCCCGTTTCGCAAGCTGTGCCGCTCTTTGATACGCACGCCATTTACAAACACGCCGTTGCTACTCTGTAAATCTTCTATGACCAAGGTCGTTTCATGCTGGCTGAGCCGCGCATGTTGGCGGGAGACACTCGGGGCTTCGATGGTAATATCCACGGCCGTGACTCGCCCCATAACCACGGGTAGCGTGGTGATGGGAAACGCGGGTTGTGTGGTTGGCCCCTGTTCAACAATAAGTTGTACTTGCTGATAAATCATATGCCTCCATGGCGTAAAGGGGAAGGTATTGCTTGTAATTGAATGATTTGTAGCTGGGAGCCTATTTGTAGAGCTTGCGCATACGAGATATCCCCAAGTGCCTGTTTGGCGGTGTGGCGCAATTGCTTGATTAATGGTTGCTCGGCCAGTAGTCGTTTGTGTAGCTCGGGGTTGAGGGTTTCAGCGGCCGTTAAGAGTTGGACACCGCGTTCCCAACGTTGTTGTTGCCAATACATAATCGCTAGAAGCGCGATGGCTTGGGTGATGTAGGAGATGGTGTCAGTGGTGCAGGCGAGGTGGAACGCTTTGACGAGCAGTGTTTCGGCCGTGGGGTGATCGCCTTGAAGCAGGGCGAGGTGGCCGCATCTGAGGATGGCATAGGCGATAGCCGGTATATCATTGACTTCGTGAGCTAATTGGTGGGTTTCCTCATAACATTTGTGTGCTTCTTGTAAACGCTGATTGAGGCGCAGGTTATCCCCTGCTAGCGCTAACACCCATGCGAGATGACGAGGGTCAGCGGCTTGGCGAGCGCAGGCAATCATTTCTATTTGTAGGGGGGCGATTTCTTCCCAAGGTCTCTTTTGATTGACAGCGATTGTTGCCAAGCCGCTTAAACTCCAGGAGAGGTGGCTCAAATTATTTAATGACCGGAAAATTGGGAGTACGCTTTTGAAATGGGTGTATGCCAGATCAAGCTGTTCTGTAGCCTGATAGACACCTGATAGTTCAGTATGCACAACAGCTACGCCAAATTCATCTGCTAGCAATCTGTAGAGGGCAAGACTTTCTTCAAAAAAAGGGAGGGCATCCATATATTTGCCACTGCGGAAAAACAGTACGCCCAAACCACGTAATGCCCGCGCCCGAGCGGCTGTCGGCTCTGGTAGTTGGTCTAAAAAATGATGTAGCCAACTGCGTCCCTCATGATAACGCCCCCAGAGGTACCAAAAACGCCAGAAATAAGAACAGATGGACAGGCCAACCTCTGGTAAATTGCTTTGGCTCCATTTGAGTGCGGCCATGATATTGTGATAATCAGCCGCAAGATGACCTTGCCAAATATCTAAATCGGCTGTGGCATATGCTTCCCGTGCCCGAGTGACCAATTCTAAAATGTATTGTGCATGTCGGTGGCAAATGGTATGCACGTCGGCCGAGTTGTTGAATTGTTCTAGGGCGAACGCCCGAATAGTCTCCAAATAGAAGAAGCGGGTTTTATCTTGCGGTTGGATTAAGTTTGCCTCATAGAGGTCATGCAAATGGTCAGATTTGCAAACAAATTTGACCGCTTCGGGCGTAAAACCGCCCCTAAATACGGCTAATTGAGCAAATAACTGTTGTTGTGGCTGGCTAAGCCGCTGAATACTCCACTCGATTGCCCCGCGCAGTGAGCGTTGTCGCGGGGTAAAATCAAGCGGGCCATTGTTTAGTTCTGTTGGATGGGTGCAAAGCTCTGCCCAGAGTTCGGGTATGGTTTGGGTGTGTAAATTACCCACGGCCAGTTCGATGGCAAGGGGGAGTCCATCGAGATGGGTGCAGATAGCGATGATCAGTTCTTGGTTGGTGGGGGTGAGTTTAAGGGTCGGTTGCACTGCTTGGGCGCGGGACATAAAGAGCGCCACGGCCGGGTTTTGAGCCAAACGTTGGGTCTGGTGAAGATCGGTCGCTGTCGGTAGGGCAAGCGGCGGAATGGTTAGCCTCTGCTCGCCGTAAATTTGGAGGGGGAGGCGGCTAGTGATGAGGATGGTGAGACCAGCGGCCGTACTTAAGAGCTGAGCCACGGCTATCTGCGCCTCGATAATTTGTTCAAAGTTGTCAAGAATGAGCAGTAGGTGGCGATTGGTGAGGTGGTGGCGTAGTTGCTCTAATTCAGCCGCCTCGGTTGGCTCAGCCGGTTCAGGGAATTTAAGCTGTTGGCGAATGAGCTTCAGGAGGGTGTTGGGGTCTTCTATGGCCGCTAAATCAACCCAGCAAACCCCGTCAGCAAACTGTGTTTGGCTACGCCAGCCGATCTCTAGGGCAAGGCGTGTTTTGCCCACGCCGGGTGGCCCAAGCAGAGTGTATAGACGGGCTTGCTCATTGTGGAGCCATTCTTGGAGGGTGGTGACAAGGGTGGTACGGCCGATTAAGGGAAAGCGGGGGGCGGGTAAGTGGGTAAAGGGTTTGTCTTCTAGTTTCGGCCACTCACGCTCAGTTGGCAAATCCTGAGGGTCGTCGCTGTGGGTTTGTTGCGCCAGACGGGTAAGTTGTTGGGCATCGGCCAAGTTATGTTCCAGACCGAGCGCTGGGATAAAGAGGGCGCGTACGGCCGCAACATCGGGCAGTCGCTTGTTGTGTTCCAAACGAGAAATTTGCTCACGGCTGTAGCCTACAGCACGGCTGAGTTCTGCTTGGGTTAAACGAGCGCGTTTGCGAAAAAAGACAAGCATCTCGCCAAACGTGGCAAACTGCTTAAGTGTGGACAATTTGGGCATAATCAATCTATCACCTACAACAGCCCCCCTGGCTCTCTTGACTGAAGCTGAACGTTATCAAGATTATAACGCTCAATTGGCACAAAATGTCACCTTTTGCGTCGTCTCGTTGCGTATAAAGAGATGTTAGAGCGGATGTGTGCTATTTAGCGGCCGTTTGACCCCCTTTTTAACCGCCACAACAATGTGCAGGAGAATGTGATGCGAACACTAGAAAAACGTTTGTTATTTTGTCTATTTTGGACTGTGCTATTGGGTAGTGTAACCGTAGTGCTTAGTCTGCAGTCAACATCGGCCGCGCCTGCTGTGCCGCTTGATACACCCAGGACGATGGTCTTTGGTGTGACGGGCAAGACAGTCTATAAGTCAGTTGTCTATTGGTATAACAATCCTTTTTGTGAGCCAGTGGGGCCTGCCAACACGGCCGTGGTAAATGGTCCAGTAACGATTTGGCGTCAGCGCACAACCGATTCAGCCACTGCTCGGCGGATCCTCTTTTCACGCCAAGACCCCCCACAGGCAGGATGCAACCCATACCGAATTTTGTCCAATTTGGCGGTTGACGATGATTACATCTATTGGCTAGATGCCCAGGGGCTTGCCCGTATCCCGCATACATCAAATCCGGGTGATCCTGTGGAACGGGTGATCAATGTACATGTTTTGCAGCCGGGTGAACTGGTAAATGGGGGTGACCATATTTATGGTAGCTTTGAAGGGCACCTTTTCCGATACAATAAAGTTACAGGCGAAGATTTTTCACTGGGGAATAGCATTTCCCTCTTTACCCAGCTTCAATATGATGGGGTGTTTCTCTATTATCTGCTAGATAGTCGGCTGATACGGCGTGACCCAGCCGATAACTACCGTTCCTTCGAACTATTCCCAGATATTAGCACCTATGCCGCCCCCGGCTATCAAAAAGTCTGTGGGGATGGCGCCAACCAATGGCTGAGTTCTAACAGCGGCACAGCCAGCTTCCGCTACTTGTTCCGCTCCTTTACATCCCTAGGCGATTTGCGTTTTGGGGATTTTGATGGGGATGGCAAAACCGATGTATTTGCGGCCGCACCTCAGAATAACGGGACATTGCAATGGGTGTATTCAGCGGCCGGTGAAAGCGGGTTTATCCCCCTGAATTTTGCTGATACACCCCTAGCCGATTTGCGTTTTGGAGACTTTGATGGAGATGGCAAGACGGATGTGTTTACAGCCATTGAGCAAAGTGCTGGTGTTTACCAATGGTATTATTCTTCAGGCGGAACAGGCAATTATGTGGCGCTTAACTACGCCAATATCCCCTTAGAAGCGTTGCGTTTTGGGGATTTTAATGGAGATGGCAAAACTGATGTGTTTGCGCTGTTACCTCGTCAGGATGGAAATTTGCAGTGGGCTTACTCCTCGGCCGGAACGGGTAACTTTGTCAACCTAAATTATGCCAATCTGCCGCTTGAGGCGTTGCGCTTTGCCGATTTTACGGGGGATGGGGTCACAGATGTGTTTACGGCCGAGTTGACCGGCAACGGCGTCTACCAGTGGAAAGTCTCAAACGGCGGCATCACTGGCTTTGTCAACATGGAGCAATCAGCCCAGCCGCTAGAAAACCTGCGTTTTGGGGATTTTAACGGCGATGGCAGGGCCGATGTCTTTACTGTTCAGCAGAGGCCAGATGGCAATTGGCAGTGGCTGTATTCTTCAGGGGCATTTGGGGCATTCCAAGAGCTTGCATTTGGGGCGCAACCTCTGGAAGAACTCCGTTTGGGAGATTTTAATGGCGATGGCAAAACAGATGTCTTTACGACCCTGCCACGCACTGGCTGTAAAGATGTTTTGCCCCTCTTCTACGGAATCACAACAACAGATACACCCGGCGTAGGTGGCAATATTTACTGGTGGGATATGCTGACCCAAAATTATGGTTCAATGACAACTACCCCGAAACTATTGCCTGGTACGACCAAGAGCTTCAATTATTACGATGGCATCACCTTTGCAGATAATCGGTTGTTCTGGACGGAACGGTATAGTAATTGCACGGATAACAATTGTACCTTGCCCACCACAAGCCAGTTATACCGCGCCAATGTAACTTTAGATTTTTACAGAGGGTACAGCAGGGTCGCCACAGATTTATTGTGGCAAGAGGATGCTACAGTGAGAACACCTTCGCACTGGCCACGCACAGGTCTAACGGCTGATGATCGTTTCGTTGTGTGGAATTTTTATCCGAACCCCGGTTTGCCAGACCCAGACGGGAAACGGCTGTACCGTTTAGACGCGGACGCGGCCGCGCTCCCTATGGTCAACATCCGGTTGACGGGGTTGGAGATTACGCAGGGGATTCAGAACAGAGGGAATACGGTGCGGCTGATTCAGGGCAGAGGTACCTTTGTGCGTGTTTTTGCCAAATCAGATGGGGTGGATGTGGCCGATGTGAACGCCCGCCTCACCCTAATTGTAGATGGGGTTAACCGTGGCACTATCGAGCCTGAAAGGCGGATTAAAGTCGTTGGGGATCCAGATTATTTTGACACCGATCAAAGTTTTCTGTTCCACTTGCCGCTGTGGGCGGTGATGGGGAATACCATACAGGTTCATGCCCATCTAAACCCCGATGCGTATCCCGTTGAACCTGTGGGCGGGTTAAATGACAATACGCTGACCTCGGCCGTGTTTGGCTTGGACCCATCACCGCAGATGAATGTGTTGTTTGCCGAGTTTACCTATTCGCTATACGGGAAAACGTATCGGCCGCAGGGGACTTGGTCGAATGTCAATTGGATTCTATACACCTATCCACTGGGGCATAAAAAGGTGAATGGGGGCTATGAACCCGGTTTGGTGTGGGACGTGGTAAAGATCAGTGACCCAGAGGTGGCGATACGTGTTGACCGTCGTTTGCCACAGTGTGAACCTTATGTGGAGCGTCATGAAAGTGGGCCCATCATCAAAGATGACCGTGAATTTTGTGCTAGTGATTATGTCAACAGTCGTTTGGCCGCGATCCGGTACCGCTTTGGTTTACCCTCAACCACCTTTGCCTATGGCGAAATTCCTGATACCACCTATTCGACCATCTTTCCCCGTGGACAGGCCAGAGAAGGGCTTGTGGCTTCTGGCCCTGATGCGGTGAGATGGAACGGGTATTATGCCGGTCATGAAATCGGCCATATGGTGGGTTTGGGACACCCACAACAATCAATCATTGCCGGTCTTATGCCGCCCCAGCTTGGAGATCCGATTCCCAGTTATCCACGGGCGCAGATTGGGCCAAACAATGACAGTGTGAATGGGTTTGCCTACGCCTACTCCAACGCCTCCGGCCGCTGGCGGTATGAGGTACTACGGGGTAGCCAGTGGTTTGATATGATGACTTACAGCAAAAACCCTAGCTGGCCGATCCAGTGGATTAGTGATGAAAATTATGCACGCATCTACAGGAATTTGAGGCTGACTGCGGCTGATAGACAGCAAGAGACACAGGTTGGTGATTTTCTGGCTATCTTTGGGTCGATTGCCCCAACTGGTGATCAGGCGGCGATCGCGTTTATCGAGCGGTGGCCGGAATTGATGATAATGCCAGATAGCACGGCCGGTGAACTTTCCCTGCGGCAATATAACGGGAGCGGCCAACTGTTAAGTGCGGTTTCCTTTGCGGCCGAAGAGCATGGTGTGTGGCGGCCGTTTGAGCTGGTTGTTCCGGCCGAGGCGGGTGTGGCGCGGCTGGAAATTGTGCGGGTGAGTGATGCGTTGGTTTTGGCGGAGCAGATGATTAGCGCCAATGCGCCGACGGTATCTGTGCCCACGGCCGTGTTAAACGGTGAGGCCATTCAACTGACTTGGACAGGAGCCGATGCGGATGGGGACACACTCCGTTATGACCTGTTTGTGAGCCGTGACGGCGAACTGTTTGCGCCGGTGCAATTTGGCTTGCCTAACGGTAGGGCGACTGTGGCGACCGCTGACATCGGTGGTGGTAGCTTGGTGTTCCGCGTGGTGGCGAACGATGGGGTGCAGACGGCCGCCCATGATAGTGCGCCACTGGATGTGCCAGCACGGCCGCCAGAAATCAGAGGATTCGACCCTGCTTGTGGTTTCCAACTTAATTGGGGGCAAACGGCGAATTTGACGGTCGATGTGCGGGATCCCCAAGATGGATTGTTACCTGCGGCGAATTTGCAGTGGCAGTTAAACGGCGTCACTATCGGTACGGGGTACTGGCAATCCTATGTCTCTGAACTGCGGGCTGGCGAAAATGTGGCCACGTTGCAGGCCACGAATAGTGACGGGCTGACAACCACGGCCGACTGTGACTTCTTTGTGGGGGATGATCTGAGCGTGCCCGCGGCCGAGCTAAGTGTGACGCCTGGGCAGGTTAGTTGGCAGGTGACGAGTGATGATTTGGTGGTGCAAACGGCCGAACTGTCATTGGTTAATCTTGGTGACGGTGTCTTAACATGGACAGCCAACAGTACAGATGGGTGGCTATCGCTGGGTAAAACGGCCGGTGAGGTTCCTGACACCTTACACATTGAGGCTAACCCCTCGGCATTGAATAGTCCCGCTGTTTACGCCACGACAGTGACGATTTCGGCTTATGATGAAGACGGCATACTCTATCAAACGATTGATTTGCCGGTGACATTGTGGCTAGATCAGTCTGGCTATGCACCACCAGAAACGATAACTCGATTGTTCCTGCCATTCATCTCTCGGCCAGACTAGAGAACAGAATTCGTCACGCCAATCATAGACAACTGGTTTGATACCCAGAATCAATTACACAATAAAAAGTCCTCGGCATGGTTTCCCATACCGAGGACTCGTCTATCAACGGCTTTGTCAATATCCGGCTATAAACCGCTTGGGGGGGGATAAACCCGCGCGAAAGGGAAGAGGTGGACACGGCCGTGCAACTGAATACTCGCTCCGTGGCCCAGCAGTTAGCCCTCTCACAACCGATTCTGGCACCACGTGTAGCGGACAAAAGCTTGAAAATTGTGCCGACCGTGTATGAGATGGAGAGCGGCCGTGTGCACCTGATCCCTTACGTGAACCACAAGACGCAGAGATACCGTGTTAAAAGTCAAGCGTCACAAGATCGAAATCATTGATTTACCTGCTCTGATTGAGCGAGCCTCATTGGATAAATAGGATCACCTGCCGCTTCACTGGCGAGCTACATAGTTAACGCCCCCCTGTCGAATTCCCAAAACTCCAGATTTAACCAGTACGTTGCTAGCAACGATGCTTCCCACGCGGGGACGGTCGCCCTAGCCAGCTCTACTCGTAACTGCTCCGCCACGGTAGAAATTGCCCCACAGGTAAGGTGTGCTTTTATCGGTAATGATAAAAGTTTGCTATACTGCTTGGTGGCATTATCTGTAATGTGTTCAGCTATTCAGCTATTCAGCTAGCCAGCCACCTAAATTTACCCTAATTTTTGGAGCATTCGTATGAGTGAAATGTCTTGGATTGGTCGCACGTTGAGCGGACGGTACAAAATTGAAGCAATGTTGGGTCAGGGGGGCATGTCGGCCGTCTATCGTGCCCAAGACCCTAATTTACAGCGGGTGGTAGCGGTTAAGCTTATCCACGCCCATCTTTCTAATAACCCTGATTTTGTACGTCGCTTTGAAGAAGAGGCCACGGCCGTGGCTCGTCTGCGCCACAATAATATCATCCAAGTTTTTGACTTTAGCCAAGATAACGCCACCTTTTATATCATCTTCGAGTTTATCCCCGGCGAAACCCTCCAAGATTGGTTGAGCCGCCTCAAAAATGAGGATCGCTTGCTACCCATCGAAGATGTCGTGCGCATTACCGCCACCATGGCCGACGCGCTAGAGTTTGCCCACCAGCAAGGACTCATTCATCGAGATGTGAAACCCGCCAACGTGATGATTAACGTGCGCGGCGAACCCATTTTGATGGATTTTGGCATTGCCAAAATTGTGGGTGGAACCCAACACACCGCCACCGGCGCCGTCTTGGGCACAGCGCGTTATATGTCTCCCGAACAAATCAAAGGGACACGCATCGACGCCCGCACTGACCTCTACTCGTTAGGCATCATGCTGTTCGAGATGCTGAGCGGCCGTACGCCTTATGAATCTGAGTCGGTGATGACGATGATGATGATGCACGTCCAAGACCCTGTGCCCAATGTGCGGGATTTGCGCCCTGATACGCCCCCGTATCTGGTCGAGGTCGTCAATCGTGCCTTGTCCAAAGACCCCGCCCAACGCTACCCCACCGCGCGCGCCATGGCGGACGCCTTGCGCCAACTCACTCCCCCTCCTACTCGAGCCGCCGCTACGCTCATCGTGCCCGATGGGGAAGAGATGGGTGAAGAAACGATGGTGGCTTCGACTCCCTATGCCGAGACCATCGTGGCGGATACAGGTGGGCAACCAACGTCCACAGTGACGGGTGCGCCCGCCCCGCCCCTGCCAGCCATGACGAGCGCGGCGACAGGCGGAGGAAAGGGGCGTTCTTTAGCTATCGGTGGGGGGATGCTCCTGCTATTGCTTCTGCTAGCAGGACTGTTTTATAACTTTGTGGTGGCTCCAGGTCCAGAGGATGGAAATCTGGCATCTGAACTAACGGCCTTGGCCGTGTTAGAAGGGGAAGAATCCCCCACTAGCACACCGACCACCCCTACCGCCACGGTAGAAGTAGTGGCCGACCTGCCGCCCACCGCCACGCCCTTCCCCGAGGTGCGTATCAGCAATGTGACCCAAGTTAGTGATGTGTATGTGGTGCAATATGAAACGATTGGCTTTGTGGAGGACGAAGAGGGGCTACACCTACACTTTTTCTTTGACACCACTCCTGCCCGCGAGGCGGGGCGACCGTTCAACGACTTCTTTATGTACCTTGGGTCTAGCCCCTACACCGAACTCCGCCTGAGCGACCGCCCCCAGAGCGCAGAGCAAGTTTGTGCGCTGGTGGCAAATCCTGACCATACGGTGCAGGGGGAAAGCGGCAACTGTTTTGACCTGCCCACGGCCGTGGTTGAGTCTGCCCCACCGACGGCACAGCCAGATGTAGCCCCCACGAACACACCGCCGCCACCGCCACCGACGGCGGCCCCTTCCCCGGTCCCCACGACTCCCCCCACGGCCGTGGGAACCACCGTTAACATCAGCAATATCCGCGAAGAAAACGGGGCCTACATCGTCACCTACAGTACCAACGGCTTCAACGAACAACTCCCCGGCCAGCACATCCACTTCTTCTTTAATACAGTCACGCCACAGAATGCGGGGTTACCCGCTGGCGGGCCGTGGTATGTGTGGGGCGGGCCACGGCCGTTTAATGGCTATCGGGTCAATGATAGACCCGCCGGCGCCACCCAGATGTGTGCGTTGGTGGCTAATCCTGACCATACCGTCCAGTTAGGCACAGGCAATTGCCTAAATTTGCCCGGCTCCTAAAGTCGGCTCATCAATCCCGAATAACTCTAGGTTCGCTCAAAAAAAGAACAAAAGTTAAATTAGGTAAAGTCGCACCCTAAAAATGAAAAGATGCAGTTGGGTTACGACAAAACTTTAAAACTTCGAGAATTTAACTCAAGCTGTAGCTTTCATCACAGTACCTT
>JBGTIZ010000480.1:0-3003 GCA_041745395.1 Promineifilaceae bacterium (SeqCode)
CAGGAATTAAAAGCCTCCCATCCTCATTTATATCAATTAACTCGCTTGCGCCAACATCTCTACCACTGGTACGAAACAGAGCATTCGGTTGAAGAGGCGACACAAGAACTGAATCAGTGGCTCAAAAAAGCTGAGGGCATATTATCAAACGCATTGCCTTTGGTCTCCCCAACTTTGCTCATTTCCGTGCGAGAATTCTTTGGGCTTGCGGTTGACCACACAATTCCTCAGAGAGCCAGAAATCCTTCCATGCTCTGTTGACGATGTTGTGCTTCGTGGCGGGCGCGTTCATACAAATCGGGTGAAAGCTGGATTGTGATCGTTTTATTCATGACAGCCATCTATCCTTGTTCTAAATTCTAGCCCAATGGTCATCAATCATCATTCAGACTCAAGACCGCCATAAACGCTTCCTGCGGCACTTCCACATTGCCAATCATCTTCATGCGCTTCTTACCCTTCTTTTGCTTCTCGAGCAATTTCTTCTTGCGCGTGATGTCCCCGCCGTAGCATTTCGCCAAAACGTCCTTCCGCATAGCCTTCACGTTGGCGCGGCTGATGACCCGCTTGCCCACAGAAGCCTGAATCGGCACCTCGAACATTTGGCGCGGAATGCGGTCTTTTAGCTCGGAGACGAGGCGTTGTCCGCGATGATAGGCGTGGTCACGATGCACAATCATGGCGAGGGCGTCCACGGGAACTTTGTTGACCAGCACATCTAGTTTGACCAAATCAGACGCCCGATAGCCAACAAAGTCATAATCCATCGAAGCATAGCCCCGCGTGGCACTTTTGAGCTTATCGTAAAAATCAACGATGAGTTCCGCCAAGGGCATATCAAATTTGAAGATGATGCGCCCGGGCGCGGGGTACTCTTGCCCCACAAATTCGCCGCGTCGCTTCATCATTAGCTCCATCAAAACGCCGTAATACTCTTCGGGGGAGAAAATTTGGACGTGCATCCACGGCTCCCGAATCTCGTGAATATCCCCTTCTTCGGGCATATCGCTGGGGCTTTGCACGATGAGCGTTTCATTTTCTTGGTCACGGCGAATGACCTCATAGCGCACGCTGGGTGCGGTGACAATAATGTCGAGGTCGTATTCTCGTTCGAGCCGCTCCTGCACAATTTCCATATGGAACATGCCCAAAAAGCCACAGCGAAAGCCAAAGTTGAGCGCGGTAGAGGTTTCTGGCTCGAACACAAGCGCGGCGTCGTTAAGCTGGAGCTTTTCGAGCGCGTCGCGCAGGTCGCTGTAATCTTCGTTGTTAGTGGGGAAGATGCCCGCAAAAACCATCGGTTTGACGGCAATAAAGCCGGGTAAAGGTTCGGCGGCGGGATTGGCTCTGAGGGTAACGGTGTCGCCCACGCGGCATTCGCGTACCTCTTTGAGACCCGTGGCGATGTAGCCTACTTCTCCGGCCGTGAGCTGTTTGACAGGTTTCATGCCGGGCTGAAAGATGCCAATTTCGATGGGTTCGGTGGTGACGCTGTTGGACATGACCTGAATCCAGTCACCATGATTGAGCGTGCCGTCGAAGATGCGCACGTAGGCGATAACCCCTTTGTAGACGTCATAATGGGAGTCGAACACGAGGGCGTGGAGGGGAGCGTCTAGGTTGCCCTGCGGGGGGGGGACGCGCTGGACGATGGCTTCGAGAACAGCTTCGATATTATCCCCCGTCTTCGCACTAATCGGAATGACGTCTTCGGCAGGAATGCCGATTAGCTTTTCCACTTCTTCCGCGACCAAGTCGGGCTGGGCGGCGGGCAGATCAATTTTGTTGATGACAGGGATGAGTTCGAGGTCAGCTTCGAGGGCGAGGTAGAGATTGGCGAGGGTTTGGGCTTCGATACCTTGGGTGGCGTCTACGACCAAAATCGCGCCTTCGCACCCTTGCAGGGCGCGGCTGACTTCATAGCCAAAGTCTACGTGGCCGGGGGTATCTATCAGGTTGAGTTGGTAGGTTTCGCCATCCACGGCCGTGTAGCTAATCCTGACCGCCGAGGCCTTAATCGTGACCCCTTTCTCTCGTTCCAAATCCATGCTGTCCAGCACCTGCTCCTGCATATCACGGTCAGAGACGGTGTTGGTCGCCTGCAAAAGGCGGTCAGCCAGCGTAGATTTTCCATGGTCAATATGGGCAATAATACAGAAGTTGCGAATTTTACTTTTATCCATGGCTGGATTATATCACTATCCCTGCTGGTCAACAGGGGGGAGTCAGCCATTTCTTACATCAGAAGTTGTTCAGCATCTCAGCCAGTCAGCAATCAGCTTCCTTTTGGCAACATAGCTTAGTCATAGACGTAGTCAGAAAAGAGTGTTTGTTCTCCCTCAACGTAGAGGCAAAATTCTAGCTCTACGCTTACTCTGGTCAATGACAACCAATGCCCCGTTATCCAGAAGCGTTCGATACGCATAAATGGCCGAAACAACCAAATCATGCAAAACATGCGGATCAACATTTTGTGTCCGCACCTGCAACACACTCGGTGCATCGGCGCGAGTAGCCGCTAAAATTGCCCCAAAATCCAAATCATGGGTCAAAACAACAGCCTGATTTTTCATCGCCCAATCCATGATTTCATGGTCTGGAGCATCAATCGCGCCTATCGTTGACCAATGAACTGCCTCCCAACCATGAGCCTCAAACAAAGCCGCCCACGTTGGGGACAAATTCATATCAATGACAATTTTCATACAGTCACCAGAGGCACATCTATCTCCTCCACCCGCCATGCGGCATAGGCCAAGGCCTGCCTTATATCCTCTGCCTCTAAATAAGGATACAACGCCAAAATCTGCTCACGACTGTACCCCGAGGCAACCAAGCCAACCACCATCCCCACCGTGACGCGCATTCCCCGAATAAGCGGTTTGCCGCCCATCACGGCCGTGTTAAACGTAATTCGGTCTAATGTTTCCATTTTTCTCTCTCCGCATCATCATTTTTCACTAAATACACGCCCCATCATACCCTCGGGGGGGGGGGGGGGGG
>JBGTIZ010000481.1:0-1728 GCA_041745395.1 Promineifilaceae bacterium (SeqCode)
AACCGTTGCCAAACGGCTCGACGGGCAAGAAAACCCCAACCTGCCCACAGGCGACATCGAAGTTAACGTCACAGCCATTGAAGTCCTCAACGCCGCCAAAACACCCCCCATCCAAATAGACAAAGACGCGGGCGAAGACGAAACCCTGCGGCTCAAATACCGCTACCTTGACCTGCGGCGCGAACGGATGCAACGCAACATCATCCTGCGTCACCGCGCCATCAAATACATCCGCGACTTTTTGGACGAGCGGGGCTTCCTCGAGATAGAAACCCCCATCTTGTTCAAAAGCACCCCCGAAGGAGCGCGTGATTATCTCGTGCCCAGCCGCGTGCATCCCGGTAAATTTTACGCCCTGCCCCAAAGCCCCCAGCAGTTAAAACAACTGCTCATGGTGGCCGGCTACGAGCGTTACTTCCAAATTGCCCGCTGTTTTCGTGACGAAGACCAACGCGCCGACCGCCAGCCAGAATTTACCCAGCTTGACATGGAAATCAGCTTTGTCGAACGGGACGATATTCTCGACCTCATCGAGGAGCTAATGCTGGGCATGGCCGATAGGGTCAGCCTCGTGCCCCTCGCTTCGCGCGACTTTCCCCGCATCTCTTACCGGGACGCCATGGAGCGGTTCGGCACAGACCGCCCCGACCTGCGCTACGGCTTGGAACTGGTAGATATTTCGGATATTGGGGGTGACAGTGCCTTCCAAGTATTTAGCGACAACGTGGCCGCTGGTCGCCCCGTTAAAGCGATTCGCGTGCCGGGCTGTGGCGATTACAGCCGCAAGCAAATCGGCGAATTGGAAGAAATAGCCAAAGCGGCGGGCGCAAAAGGGCTGGCGTGGATGGCTCTGGATAAAGAGACGGGCGAAATGCGTGGCTTTATCACTAAATTCTTCACCGTAGACCAGCTTATCGCCCTGACCGAGCGGTTGGAGGCAGAGCCGGGCGACCTGTTGCTTTTTGCCAGCGATGAACGGCTGGTGGTGTACAGCGTGCTAGGCGCCCTGCGGGAAGAGATGGGGCAACGGCTTGGTTTGCGTGACAAGAAAGAGCTGGCGTTTTGCTGGGTGATTGACTTCCCCCTCTTTGAAGAAGATGCGGGGGAGGGACTTTTGGCACCGAGCCATCATATGTTCACCGCCCCGCAAAAGAAGCATATTCCCCTGCTGGACAGCGACCCACACGCCGTGCTGAGCGAGCAATATGACCTCGTGTGCAACGGTTACGAAGTCGCGGGCGGCAGTATTCGTATCCATGAACGCGCTCTACAGCGTAAAATTATGGGGCTGATTGGCTTTAGCTGGGAAGAGGCGGAGGAGCAGTTTGGGCATATGCTGGAGGCGTTTGAGTATGGTGCGCCGCCGCACGGGGGCATCGCGCCGGGTATTGACCGGATTATCGCCCTGATGGCGGGTGAACCGAATATCCGCGAGGTGATGGCTTTCCCCAAGAATCAGAATGCGACGGACGTGATGGCAGACGCGCCCTCGGCCGTGGTGCAGAAGCAGTTGGATGAGTTGCACATTGCGCTGGCGGGGAAGGCGTTGAGCAGTACAGAGTGAAGGAGAAGTGAGAAGTGTCTGGCGTTCTAATCAAGGGCTGTCAGACAGTTCCAACTTTTTACTGTGGTTCATATTGGTAAACCAGTTAAGCGACACGCCTCGCCGCCTGCGGCGGCTCGGCCATTCTGAAGGGGGGGATTTTTTAGTTTGGGCGGACGCCCAAA
>JBGTIZ010000482.1:0-22152 GCA_041745395.1 Promineifilaceae bacterium (SeqCode)
TATAACCAAGGATTTCGATGTAGATCATGGGCATAGTGGGTTAGAGGGTGATTGTAGGTGGTGGTGAGTAGTTGGTCGGCGAGATTGGTCCAATCTGTAAATCTGTACCAATGATACAACTTGTTACGATGCGCTCAAACCATTAAAATCCAGCCTAGCAGATAGATAGCCTAACAGGAGATTACCGCATGACCCTCACCCCCGCCCAATTTGTGGCTAAGTGGCAACACACCGAGCAAAAAGAGACGGCTCTGGCTCAATCCCATTTTAACGATATTTGCGCCCTCGTCGGCCATGCTGACCCCATCACGGCCGACCCGAAGGGGGCGTTTTTCTCCTTTGAGGCCAGCACCATCAAAACAGGCGGCCAAAAGGGACGGGCTGACGTTTTTTATCAGGGCAAATTTATCTGGGAGTATAAAGGCCCCCATGCGGATTTGGGCAAGGCGTATCAGCAACTGTTGCTCTATCGGGAGGAGCTAGGCAATCCGCCTTTGCTTATCACGAGCGACATTCACACCATCATTATCCACACCAATTTCACCAATCGCCCCAAGCGGACGCATGAAATTAGCTTTGAGCGGTTGCGGGATGGGGATGGGTTGGCCTTGCTCCAGCGCGTTTTTTATAACCCCGAGAGCTTTCAGCCAGAGCAAACGAAACAAGCGATTACCAAGGCGAGCGCGGACACCTTTGTGACGGTGGCGGATGCGCTGAAACAGCACCGCGCCTTGATGCAGGAAACGTACAGCGATGAGCAGTTGGCGCATTTTTTGGTGCGGTTGCTCTTTTGCCTGTTTGCCGAAGATTTGAACCTGTTGCCCAACAATATTTTTACGAAGATTGTGCAGGCGCAGGGGCGCAATTACGTTAATTTGCAAGAGCCGCTGGAGGCGTTGTTTCGGGTGATGCGGGATGGGGGGCAGTTTGGCATCGACCGGATTCGTTATTTTGACGGCACGCTGTTTGATGATGCGTTTGTGCCCAGCATTTCGGATGATTTGGGGCGGGCACTGTTGCGGGTGGCGGACCAGGATTGGTCGGCGATTGACCCCGCTATTTTTGGCACGCTGTTTGAGCGGATTATTGATGAGAGCAAGCGGGCGCAGTTGGGGGCGCATTACACGAGTCAGGATGATATTAACCTGATTGTGGAGCCGGTGTTGATGCACCCCTTGCGGGCGGAGTGGGAAGCGGTGCGGCTGGCTTGTGTGCGTCAGCCACAAGACGCCCCGGCCAAGCTGGCTGAGTTTAGCGACAAGCTGGCGGGGACGCGGGTGCTGGACCCGGCGTGTGGCTCAGGTAATTTTCTCTATGTCGCGTTGCAAAAGTTGCTTGATTTGCAGAAGGAGGTCATTGTGTTTGCGGAGCGGCACGGCCATCCGTCGCTGGCGTTAACGGTTAGCCCTCAGCAGTTGTATGGGCTGGAGATTAACCCGTATGCGCATGAGCTGGCGCAGATTACGGCGTGGATTGGGTATTTGCAGTGGCGGGCGCAGAATGGGTTTGAGGAAATGGATGACCCTGTGTTGCGCCCGTTGGGCAATATTCAGCGGATGGATGCGATTTTGGCTTATGATGAGGCGGGTCAGCCTATGGAACCTGCGTGGCCGCCCGCTGAGGTGATTATTGGCAATCCGCCGTTTTTGGGGGGGTATAAAATTCGGCAGGAATTGGGTGATGCGTATACGGATCATCTGCTATGGCTATATGGGGGGCGTGTTCCGGGGTCGGCCGATTTGGTGTGTTATTGGTTTGAAAAAGCGCGTATTTATATGGAGAATGAACGTGCGCAACGAGTGGGATTGATTGCGACGAACTCGATTCGCGGCGGTGCAAACCGTGAGGTTTTGAAGCGCATTAAGACGAGCGGCGATATTTTTATGGCGTGGAGTGATAATTCGTGGGTTTTGGACGGCGCGGCCGTGCGTGTTTCTATCATCGGTTTTGACTCAGGCAGTCAGCAGGTCAAGACGTTTAATGGGACGCCTGCGCTGTCTATCAATTCTGATTTAACGGCCACGATTGATATTACTGGGGCGACTTCGTTGGCCGAGAATAAGAACCTTTCCTTTCAAGGAGTCATGAAAGGGGGGCCATTTGATATTGATGAAACGCTAGCGAGAAAAATGTTAGCCAGCCAAAACGGGAGCGGTTTATCTAATCAGGATGTGTTGAAGCGTATTTATAATGGGCTGGATATTACGCGACGGCCGCGCAATAAGTGGGTGATTGATTTTGAAATGAGGGATTTAGACACGGCCGTGTTATATACCGAACCATACGAATACATCCTGACCCATGTCAAACCCATCCGAGATGAGCAGAGGCGCAAAAGGCGACGTGACAACTGGTGGTTATTTGGGGAACCCAGCCCCGGTGTCAGGCGGTGCATCAAGCGCGGGGCGCGGTATGTAGCTATTTCATCCGTCTCCAAACATTTTATCCTGCGCTGGTTG
The DNA here is from genome assembly GCA_041745395.1 of Promineifilaceae bacterium (SeqCode). Classification (GTDB taxonomy): domain Bacteria; phylum Chloroflexota; class Anaerolineae; order Promineifilales; family Promineifilaceae; genus Hadersleviella. Next base: position 2,460 of record JBGTIZ010000482.1, read on the forward strand.
AGTAGCGATATTATCCCGGACAAAGCCCTCATCGTCTTTTGTCGTGATGATGATTACTTTTTTGGTGTATTGCACTCAACCTTACATGAACGGTGGTCACGTCGCATGGGGACGTGGCTGGGCAAAGGGAACGACCCGCGCTACACACCGACGACCTCCTTCGAGACGTTTCCCTTTCCGTGGCCGCCTGGCGAGGAATCAAGCGATAGCCCGCTGGTGCAAGCCATTGCCACGGCCGCGTCTGACCTCAATGCGTGGCGGGAAGCGTGGCTTAATCCGTCGTCGGCGGCCGAAGCGGGGACAATCAACGTGACCTACGACAAAATGCTCAAACAGCGCACCCTGACGAACCTGTACAATGGGCTGGTTTATTATCGCACCCATGCGGGGCCGGCTTTTGTGGCGGCGGATTTCAACAAGGAGACGCGCCGGGCGGTGACGCGCACGGAGATTGAGCGGCTTCATGATTTGCACCGGATTTTGGACACGGCCGTGTGTGACGCTTACGGTTGGCCGCACGCGATTTTGCAAGATGAAGAGCAAATCCTGACCAATTTGCTCGCGCTCAATCAAGCGCGGGCGGGGTAGTGTTGGCAAGATGTTCAACTTCTTGAGAGAAGTTGAACATCTGGGTAATTGTTGAATTGGTGAATTGATGAATTGTTGAATGATTAACTGAGGCGTTCTTATGATGAGTAAATCTCCTTTTCCCCCCGCGACCTGCTGGCACATTGCCCAAGAAGGGCACGTCGTCACCCTGACGCTGGCCTTGGCGGCGTCTGATAACCGCATTACGGTAGAGACGTTGCATGAATTGCGCGACATCACGGCCGTGTTAAACGACCGCGCCGACGTGTGGGTCGTCGTTCTGCAAGGGGACGGCAAAGATTTCTCGGTGGGTGTAGACGTGTCGCTCATCGGGCAGATGGTCGGCCAGCATGAGCGGGACTTTTTCACCGTGGGGCGTGATTTGCAGGATTGTCTGGACCAGTTTGAGCAACTCAACAAACCCGTGGTGGCCCGCATTCATGGCTACTGCTTGGGCGGCGGCTTTTTGCTGACGCTCTGTGCCGATTTGCGGGTGGCGACGAACACGGCCGTGTTTGGGTTCCCCGAGGTCAAGCGGAGCATCGGCGTCATCATGGGGGCGCAACGGGTCAGCCATTTGGCGGGCACGGCCGCGGCCAAGGAGATGATGTTGCTGGGCGAGCCGTTTGGGGCAGAGCAGGCGCAGAAATGGGGCTTGCTTCATCAGGTGGTGGCGGAGGAGGAGTTGGACACGGCCGTGGAGACCTACGTAGACAAACTCCTACAACTCCCGCCCCGCGCCGTGGCTCTCAACAAAAAAATCATTGACCAAGGCTATCAACTCTCCCGCCGCGACAGCCAAACCCTAGAACTCAACGCCCAATTTGACCTCCTGCTCAGCCCTGATTTCCAAGAAGCGATAGCCAGCTTTTTCGAGAAACGTGCCCCTGTTTACACAGGGGAGTAACGAGCGATGAGCAATGAGCGATGAGTAAACACCCGCCCACTCGGCACTCGTCGCTCATCGCTCAGCACTTCAAAAAGAGGATAATGATGTTAGTGATAGAGACACCCCCCAAAATGGTTTATAACAATACTGGTCAATTAGTGGAAGTCATCTGGTCTGCCGCTGATTATCGTGCCTATTTGCAAGCCATCGCCGCCGAAGTAGATTGGGAGCTATTACCTCCCTATGTGCAAGATGCCATTGATAACTTGTTGATAGATGACGTGCGCCACGAACAAGAAGAAGTCTTTGATTTGGAAGCCGTACTAAACGGAGATGTGAATGTGGAATGACTTATCGTGTAGTTATAACACCCACGGCCGTGAAGGAGCGTCAACAAATTGACCTTTCTGTTCGTCCGCGTCTTGATAATGCCCTGCGTCAGTTGAGAGACGAACCTAGGCCGTCAGGCGTGAGAAAAATCGTAGGTAGCAAGAATAGTTGGCGCATGCGCATCGGTGATTATCGCATCTTGTATGAAATCAACGATCAAGAAGCTCTTGTTACGGTGTGGCGTATTGCTCATCGCCGTCAAGCTTATCGTGACGTTCCCTAAAAAAGTGCAAGGTGCAAGGTACGGAGCACCCATTCACAATTCACAATTCACAATTTACCATTAGCAATTCACACTCCCCCATGCCTCCTCTAGCTTCCCTCAAAATCCTCGACTTCACCACCCTCCTGCCCGGCCCCTTTGCCACCATGTATCTGGCTGATTTGGGCGCGGAGGTGCTACGCATCGAAGCCCCCAATCGGCCCGATTTGACGCGCCTTGTGCCCCCTTTTGACGGCAACGTGTCGGCTTGGCACGCCGTTCTCAACCGTTCCAAACGCTCCTTCGCCCTCGACCTCAAGCAACCTGATGCGGCCGAGGTGGTCAAAAAATTGGTGCAAACCTACGACATCGTCATCGAGCAGTTTCGTCCGGGCGTGATGGCGCGGCTGGGCGTAGGATACGAGCAGTTGCGCCAAGCGAACCCGCAATTGATTTATTGCTCGCTGACGGGCTACGGACAAACGGGGCCATACAAAGACCGCGCCGGGCACGACAACAATTATTTGGCTCTGGCGGGGGTGATGAGCCACACGGGGCGGCGCGAAAGCGGCCCTTTGCCGCTCGGCGTGCAGGTGGCGGACGTGGGGGGCGGCTCGTATAACGCGCTGGTGGGGATTTTGGCGGCGGTCATTCATCGCATGGTGACGGGGGAGGGGCAACAGATTGATGTGGCGATGTATGATGGGGCGATTGCGTGGCAGACCACGGCCGTGGCTGAATATCTGGTCGGCGGCCAAAACCCCGACTACGAAAGCTGGCGGCTCAACGGCGGCAGTTTTTATGATTTTTACGAGACGGCGGACGGCCGTTACCTCTCCGTGGGCAGTTTGGAACCGAAATTTTGGCAAGGATTTTGCCACGCCATCGGCCGACCGGAGTTGATTCAGGAGGGCATGCGGCTAGATTTGGCGGGCATGGACGCGCTCAAGGGGGAGATAAAGGCGACCCTGAAAACGAAGACGCTGGCCGCGTGGCAAGCGGTTTTTGACCCGCTGGATGTTTGTGTGGAGCCGGTGCAGACGATTGCCGAAATGGTGGCGCATCCGCACACGGCCGTGCGCCAAATGCTCGTGCCCGTGCCCAAACCAGACGGCTCGACGCAGATGCAGGTCGCCAACCCCATCAAGTTTTCGCGTAGTGAATTGGTGTATAAACATGTGGGGGTAGAGTTGGGGGCGGACAACACGGCCGTGTGGCAAGAAATCGAAGCAAGGAACAATGAGCAATGAGCAATGAACAAAAAGGTTGGTGGCGAGGATGTGGGCGCGGTCTGGACTTGTTTTCTCTCGAGAAAAATTCTCCCTTTGGCCTGCAACAGAGCGTCAGGCAATAGATAGACTAACCTTGCACCCTGCACCCTGAACCTCCCCCTTATGAGTAAACTCGAAAAAGCCCAACCCTTCATCATTTTAGCCGCCGTCCTGCTGGGGCTGGCTCTGGGCCAGATTGCCCCCGTGCAGGCCGTTGCCGACCAGCTTATCCTGCCCGCGCTGATGCTGATGCTCGTCGGCGTCTTTCTGCAAATACCGCCGCGTGATTTCCGCCGCGCTTTTCGCTATCGGCGGGTGGCCCTCGCCAGTTTGCTCATCAACTTCATCTGGACACCCCTTTTTGCGTGGGGGCTGGGCTGGCTCTTTTTAGGCGAACAGCCCGCCCTGTGGGTTGGCTTTCTGATGCTGATGGTCACGCCCTGCACCGATTGGTACCTCGTGTTCACCAGCCTGACGCGGGGCAACGTGCCGCTCAGCACCGCCCTCCTGCCGCTCAACCTAATTTTGCAACTGCTCTTGTTGCCCGTTTATCTCTTTGTGCTGGCGGGCACATTTTTCCCGCTCGATTGGCGGCTCATTTTGCCCAGTATTTTGCTGGTGCTTCTGCTTCCTTTGGTGGTGGCGAACGGGGTGCGCGGGGCGGCGGGCTGGTGGGGCAAAGAGGATTGGCTGGCGCAGAAAGTTTTGCCGCTGGCGCAGTCGTCGCAGATTTGGCTGTTGGCGGTGGCTATCACGGCCGTGTTTGCCTCTGAGGGGCAGGCGATGATGGGGAACACGGCCGTGGTGGGCTACCTTCTCCTGCCTCTAGCTCTCTTTTTCAGCGGAAACCTGCTCCTTGCGTTCGTGGTCAGCCGTTGGCTCCGCACCACCTACGAAAATTACGTTTCGCTCAGCTACACCATTTTGGCGCGTAACTCACCCATCGCCCTGACCATCGCCCTCGCCGCTTTCCCCGACGAGCCGCTGATTGTGCTGGCCTTGGTGGTCGGGCCACTTATCGAACTGCCCGTTCTCGCGCTCATCTCCTACGTTTTGCGTGAAGTTGGCCGCCGCAACCTGTTTGCAAATGAACAATGAGCAAGGAACAATGAGCAAAAAGGTTGGTGGTGAGGATGTGGGCGCGGTCTGGGCTTGTTTTTTCTCGAGGAGAAGGATGGCTTTAGTTGCCAAATCGTGCGACCCACCAGAGAAAAAGTTGAACTTCTGGTTTGGCAGTTACCAATGAATCATGAATAATGGTGAATGCTTACTGAAAGGGCGGGCGTTCGTAGACTCGAATCAAAGGAGGTCTTATGATGGATAAGCGCACGTTTTTCAAAATTTTGGGGGTGAAACTAGCGGTAATGGGGGCCACGGCCGCCGCTGTTCACCTGTGGGCGCGGCTCAATGTGGCGCGTATCAAGCAAAACCCCGACCCGTACACGGCCGAGCAACTTCTCCAAGAGCCACGCGGGGAGGAGCATATCATCACGGCCGTGGATGGGGCCAAAATTCGGGCGCGAGTGGCTGGCGAAGGGGCCGTCACCATCGTGCTGGTACATGGCTACGCCGAATCTATCAACATGTGGAGCCTGATATGGCACGCCCTTGTGGCGCAAGGGTATCGCGTCATCGCCTTTGATTTGCGCGAGCATGGACTTTCTACGGCGGGCAAATACGGCCTTTCGATTCCCCACATGGCAACCGATGTGCTTCATGTGCTGGAATATTTTGAGGTGCGTAACGGCATCTTGGTTGGTCATTCGATGGGGGGCTTCCTCGCGCTCAACTTTTTGCTCAACCACACGGCCGTGGTGCGACGCCATGTCCGCCACGCTATTATCCTTTCATCACTAGCGGGGAACGGCCTCGTGGACGCCCGCCAAAACCAACTCCAACTCCCTCTGCTCGAGTCTGGCCTGCTGTTTAAGCTGGGCAAAAGCGAAACTTATGGCTGGCTTTTTGCCCGCACGTGGCTGGGGGACAACCCCGCCGCCTCGGTCGTCGAAGCGTTTCGGCGGCAATTCTTGGGACATGACCATCGCCCCACTTTACCCGCCCTGCTGGCTCTCATTGAAGCGGATTTGTACCCTCGTTTGGGGCAAATCAACATCCCCTGCACCGTGGCGTACGGCACAAAAGATAACATCACGCTTGCCTTCCACTCGGAATGGATGGCGGAGGGCATTCCTCAAGCAGAGCTTATCAAGCTGGAAGGGGCAGGCCATCTGCTGAACTGGGAACGCCCGCGTGAACTGGTAGAGATTATCACGGCCGTGGTGCAAGAGCATTTGTTAGAAGAAGAAAGTATCGAATTGTAAATTGTAAATTGTAAATGGTGAATGGTGAATAAGCGCGTTCATTCACCATTCACCATTTATCATTTACCATTCACCATTCCCAAGGAGACAACATGACCCGTCTAAACCAGAACGACCTCGCTCCCGTCGCCGCTTTGCTTGATATGCAGGGCGAGATGGTCGAGCTAGATGAACCCGTGTGGGCGAATGGCCCCACGGTGCTGACTTTTTTGCGCCACTTTGGCTGAATATTTTGCCGCGAATGGCTGGCTCAGTTGGAGTCAGCGAAAGAGAAGTTTGCCACGGCCGGGTTACAGGTCGTGGTGGTTGGTCTGGGTAAACCAAAACATGCCCAACTGCATTGTGGCCGTCGCGCCCCCAGCGTGACCTGTTTTGTGGATCATCACGCCGAAGTGTATAGGCAGTATGGCCTTGAGCAATCCTCGCTCCGTCAGTTCCTCTCGCCCGGTTTGGCGAAGGCGAGCGTGCGGGCGATAGCGGGGGGGCATAGCCAAGGCAAGGCGACGGGGGATGTGAAGATGCTCCCCGGCACGTTTGTAGTGGATGTCCACGGCCGTGTGCAATGGGCTTACTACAGCGAACACGCGGGCGACCATCCTGATATTGACGAAGTTATTCGGGCCGCCGCGTCTTTGACGTGAGCAAGAGAGAAAGAGAGCAAGTGAGTAAGTAAGCTCATTTGTCATCGTAATATATGGCCGCTAAATGTTTGATTCAGTAAACATCCTCAACATCCTGCTGGGCATAGCCGTGGCCTTCTTGGCTCTCTTGCTCCTCTCTCCCTTGCTGGCGATTCAACTCTACCGCTGGCTGAAGCGGAGGCAACGGCAACGGCAACAGGAGCGGGCTGACGCGCTGGAGCAATTTGTCAGGCGGGGAGGCTGGTATCCGCGGAGGGATAGCGCACCCTTGGCGGCGCAGTTGGCCGCCTTGCCTGTGCCCGCGACGGGAAAGTTTAGCGGTCTCTATCAACGGCGCGAGGGGGAAGCGAACCTCTCTGTTTTTCGGTTCGACCGTGAGGGAGAGGCGTTGTCATCCTCGGCGGAGGGGCATCAAATATCTGGCATATCGGAAACCGCTCTGGTGGTAGAAAACCCCCAGTGGGAATTACCCTCGTTTTACCTGCTTCATGTCCATAATATGCCGCGCATCGTTGCGACTTGGATGCCTGTTTCGTTGCCCAGCCTGACGCGCTTGACGTGGCTGAATGATGAGGTGCCCGAGTTTGCGTCTCGATTTAGGCTGTATGCGTCGCCGCGCCAGAAGTCAGAGGTGCGCCTCTTTTTTTCGGAGGCACGGCGGCGAGCGTTGGTGCGTGGTTTAGAGTTGCATCCCCCGCTGGGGCGCATGACGATGATGGTGGTACAGGGGCAGGGTAGCTGTCTGTTTGTGCATGACATCAATCACGTTGTGCCGCCGCATCGGCTGGCTGAATTTGTGGAACAAACCACGGCCGTGTCTAAGTTTTTTACACCGAGCTAAAGCCAAATAGTTAGTTGGTTCATCGTGCGCCGCTCCGCTATAATCAGCCCAACTTATCACCTGATAAGTAGAGCAAAATGAGCCGCTAAACGCTCGTTGAACCATTGAGGAGCGGCATAGTTTCTGCCCTCATTATCCACCACTACTCAGGAGACCCCCATGAGCTTAAAAGATAAAACCCTCTTCATCACTGGTGCGAGTCGCGGTATCGGCCTCGCCATCGCCCTGCGTGCCGCCCGCGATGGCGCCAACATCGTCATCGCCGCCAAAACGACCGAACCCCATCCCAAACTTCCCGGCACCATCTACACCGCCGCCGATGAGATTCGCGCCGCTGGTGGGCAAGCCCTGCCCCTCGTGGTAGACATTCGTTTTGAAGAGATCGTGCAGGACGCTATCGACCAAACCGTAGCCGAATTTGGCGGCATTGATATTCTGATTAACAACGCCAGCGCGATTAGCCTGATGGGCACAGAGTCCACCGCCATGAAACGGTACGACCTGATGCACAGCGTCAACACGCGGGGCACGTTCCTCTGCTCCAAATTAGCCATTCCCCACCTGAAAAAAGCGGCTAATCCCCACGTTTTGAACCTTTCCCCGCCCCTGAACATGGAGGCGCGGTGGTTTGGCCCTCACGTGGCGTACACGATGGCAAAGTATGGCATGAGTTTGTGTGTGTTGGGCATGGCGGAGGAGTTCAAGCGGGATGGGGTGGCCTTTAACGCGCTCTGGCCGCGCACGGCAATAGATACCTCGGCCGTGCGTAACTTGCTCGGTGGGGATGACATGGCTCGCCGCAGTCGCACGCCCGAGATTTTGGCCGACGCCGCTTATGAAATCTTGACCCGCCCCAGCCGCGAATGCACGGGCAACTTCTTCATTGATGATGAGGTTCTGCGCGAAGCAGGCGTCACCGACTTCAAACAGTACCAAGTAGACCCCGACCTCGACGAATCCCAGCTAGTCCCAGACTTTTTCGTCTAAACTGGGCAGAGATGGTGAGAAGTTAGAAGCAAAAAGTGAGAAGTGGCAACCCCACTTCTCACTTTTTGCTTTCCACTTTTTACTTCTAACGTGCCGCTTCCTAAATCGCCAGCGGCGTTAGCCCCCACTCGCGGCGTTGTGCTTGCACCCGTTCGTCATTGGCATATTCCTCCAGCGTCATCATGCGGTCGAGTGTGCCGTGCGGCGTCATTTCCACAATGCGATTGGCGACCGTGCGCACCAATTCATAATCATGCGAGGCGAATAGCACCACTTCGGGGAATCGCTCGAGGCCATCATTCAGAGCCATAATCGCCTCGAGGTCAAGATGGTTGGTCGGTTCGTCTAGCACCAGCACATTTGCCCCGCTAAACATGATGCGCGCCAACATACAGCGCACCTTTTCTCCACCTGACAGCACATTTGCCTTTTTTAGAGCCTCATCCCCCGAAAAGAGCATCCGCCCTAGCCAGCCCCGGGCAAACTGTTCCCCTTCGTCGGCGGGCGCGTATTGCAAAATCCACTCGACCAGATTTAGCTCGCTATCAAAATAGGCACTGCTCTCTTTGGGCAGATAGGCGGGTTTGATGGTTATACCCCAGCGGATTTGCCCGCTGTCTGGCTTTTGTTCGTTCATCAGAAGGTCAAAAATGGTTGTTTTGGCAAGGTCGTTGTGCCCAATGAAGGCGATTTTGTCCCCGCTGTTGATCACGAGGTCAAAGTTGCGGATGAGCGGCTGGCCGTCTAGGTTTTTCTGCACACCGTGAATCTCGAGAATGACATCGCCACACGGCCGTTCAGGTTTGAAATCCACATAGGGAAACTTGCGCGAGGAGACGGGAATCTCATCTACCGAGAGCTTGTCAATCAGCTTTTTGCGCGAGGTGGCCTGCCGCGCCTTCGAGGCGTTGGAGCTAAAGCGTTGCACAAACCGCTGGAGTTCGGCGATTTTGTCCTCCCGCTTTTTGTTCTGGTCTTTCATCTGCTTTTGCATAATCTGGTTGACTTCGTACCAGAAATCATAGTTGCCGGTATAAATCTTGATTTGCCCAAAGTCTAGGTCGGCAATGTGGGTGCAGACGCTGTTGAGAAAGTGGCGGTCATGGGAAACGACGATGACTGTGTTTTGGAAGTCGGCCAGAAAGTTTTCGAGCCAAGCGATGGATTGCAGGTCGAGGTTGTTGGTCGGCTCGTCGAGGAGCAGGATGTCGGGGTTGCCAAAGAGGGCTTGGGCGAGCAGGACGCGGACTTTTTCCCCTGCTTCGAGATCGCGCATAACACGGCCGTGTTTCTCCTCTTCAATGCCCAAATTTGTCAGCAAAGCGGACGCCTCAAACTCCGCCTCATACCCATTTAGCTCCGCAAATTCCGCCTCTAAATCAGCCGCAATAAGCCCATCCTCTTCTGAAAAATCGGGCTTCGCGTAAATCTCTTCCCGCGCCAGCAACACCTCATACAGCCGTTCATGCCCCATGATGACCGTGTGCAGGGGAGAATAATCATCAAAGGCAAACTGATCCTGTTGCAAAACAGCCATCCGCTCCCCCTTGCCAAAGTGTACTTCACCACGAGACGGCTCAATCTCACCCGAGAGAATCCCCAAAAAGGTGGTTTTGCCCGCGCCGTTGGGGCCAATCAGCCCATAACAGTTACCAGGTAAAAATTGCAGGTCAACATCTTTGAACAACGTCCGGTTGCCAAAGGTCAAGGTCAGGTCACTAACAGTTATCATGGGCTTTTTTCTCTCTTTTCTCGTACTCGCAAAAAAAGACCCCTCGGCCACGGCCGTGAGGGGTCTTTACAAATCTTCTTGGCAAATTGCTTCGCAAATGATACAGAGCCATCACCCGCTTGACAACTTTCTTTAGGCACTAATTACGTCGTCCACCACCACTACTCCGACGACGAGATGATCCGCCCCCGCTTCGCCCTGACCGTCCTGGCGAGCTACTGCGGGACTGCTGAATACTCGGCAATGGCGGCGGATTATGCAACGTCTGCTGATAATAATCATCCAGCAACATCGCCAGCAACAGCACCCCTTGCTCATCATCCTGCGCCAGTTCACTCGCCAGCGCCACAAACCGCTCCAGCCGTTCTCGACGGAGTTTGTCCCGTTCGCGCAATTTGCTTTCCAGCAGATTAACCACCCGCTCGCCTACCACGGCCGCGATTTCATCATCATCCGGCAACGGCCGTTCCACAAACGAGATGTCATACTTTTTAGCAAGCTGGTGCATCTTCACTTGTTCCATCCCTTCCACCAAGAGTAACGCCTCGCCCGTGGCGCCCGCCCGCCCCGTGCGCCCGGCGCGATGAATATACTGCTCTTGGTCTTCAGGCACTTCATACTGAATCACATGGGACAGCTCGGGAATGTCAATGCCTCGGGCGGCCACGTCAGTCGCCACCAAAAAGCGCAACGACCCATCCCGCACCCGTCCCAGCACCTGTTCGCGCAGATTTTGCGACAAATCAGAGCTAAGTTGGTCCGCATCATACCCAAACCGTTGCAAAACGACCGTCACATAATTGACCCGCTGGCGCGTATTGCAAAAAATAATGGCGTTGGCCGGATTCTCTTTTTCAATGATGCGCACCAGAGCGCGGTCTTTCTCCATGAGCGGCACATTATAAACGGCATGATCAACCTCCGTCACGTGCATGTTGTCTTGGCTCAGATTGAGAAATTCAGGGTCAACCATGAACTCCTTCGCCAAGCGCATCACATGCGGGGGAAAGGTGGCGGAGAACATCGCCGTGTGCATGTTGCGCTCTGGCAGTTGCCGCTGAATCTGCTTCATATCAGGGTAAAAGCCCATGGAAAGCATCCGATCCGCCTCATCAAAGATGAGTGTGGTGAGCGAATCAAGCCGCAGGGAGCGGCGCATCAAATGGTCAAGCACACGGCCGGGTGTACCAATGACAATGTGCGCCCCTTCCTTAAACGCATCTATCTGTTTCTTGTATTTGACGCCACCATAAACGGCAATGGTGCGAATCCCCGCCGCTTTGCTCAGCATCTGGGCTTCCTGTTCCACCTGAATGGCTAGCTCTCGAGTAGGAACCAAAACAAGGGCTTGGCAAGCGTCATCTAAAGGGTCAATGCTGTTCACAATGGGCAACACAAAGGCGGCTGTTTTGCCGCTCCCCGTGCGGGCCTGCGCCATAATATCTTGTCGGGCAAACATGTAGGGCAGGGCGACAGATTGCACAGGGGTCAAAGCGGTCCAGCCCGTATCGCGGATGGCATAGGTTAATATATCGGGCAGTTCGGCCATCGTAATGGGGGGGAATTTGGGCTTTGTTACGGGTTCTGTATTATCTTGGGTCATTGATTCTCTTTTGGGATAGTTTGTATAAGCGTAAGCGTTCAGCTAGCCAATCGTTTAGCTATGACCAAGCTGTGTTGGAAAAAACAAGCTGAACTGCTGACTGACTGAAATGCTGAACAGCTAACAAGCGATTGTCGTGCAGAGTGGCTATAAATGCAAACGGCCGCCTCATATTTGAGACGGCCGTTTGATTCTTCTGTGTTAGGCCTTACTTTGACCGTAAGCGTTCAGCTAATCAGCCTGTCAGCTAGTCAGCCACCTAAACTGCGTGCCAACCGCGCTTCTTTCGCTTGTAAGCGTTCAGACCTGACAGGTTTCTCCCAGAGTGATAGCCTGTCAAAAACACCTCAAAAACCTGTCAGGTCTTGAGGGGGTGAACGATTACAGGTCGCTTAAATATGACCAGGCTGTGTGGCGAGAAGCAAGCTGAACTGCTGACTGGCTGAAGTGCTGAACGGCTACTTTTGGGTCTCGTTACGCTTTGGGGCCAGCGTTGATAATCGCTTCGCTACTGCCTTCTTTGTACTTCTCAAAGTTGGTGATAAATAACTGCGCTAATTTGGCCGCTTGTTTGTCATAAGCCGCTTTGTCAGCCCATGTATTCTTGGGAACCAACACCTCAGCGGGCACGTCTGGGCAAGAGGTGGGTACAGCCAAACCAAAAACGGGGTCAGCCACATATTCAACATTTTCTAGCGAACCATCATGAATCGCATCAATAATGGCGCGGGTGTGCTTGAGGCTCATCCGCTTGCCAACCCCATAGGGGCCACCGGTCCAGCCTGTGTTCACCAACCAAGCCGTTGCTCCATGCTTGTCTAGTTTTTCAGCCAGCAGTTCGGCATATTTGCTGGGATGCCACACCATGAAGGCGGCACCAAAACAAGCGGAGAAGGTTGCTTCTGGTTCGGTTACGCCCATTTCTGTGCCAGCCACTTTGGCGGTGTAGCCACTGATGAAGTGGTACATGGCCTGCTCTGCGGTGAGCTTGCTGACCGGAGGCAACGCACCAAACGCATCAGCGGTCAGGAAGATAACGTTCTTGGGGTGTCCACCGACACAAGGAATCTTGGCGTTGGGAATGAATTCGATGGGGTAAGAGGCGCGTGTGTTCAGCGTAATTGAGGTATCGCTGTAATCTACGGCGTGGGTGCGCTCATCATAGACCACGTTTTCCAAAACGGTACCGAAGCGAATTGCCCCATAAATTTCTGGTTCACTTTCGGCGGTCAGGTCAATCGCTTTGGCGTAGCAACCACCTTCGATATTGAAGACGCCCTTATCGGTCCAGCAATGTTCGTCATCGCCAATGAGTGCGCGGCGTGGGTCAGCGGAGAGGGTGGTTTTGCCTGTACCGGAGAGACCAAAGAAGAGGGAAACGTCGCCCTCTTCGCCTTCGTTGGCGGAGCAGTGCATAGATAGGACGCCTTTCTTGGGCATGATGTAGTTCATGACGGTGAAGACACCTTTCTTCATTTCACCGGCATATTCAGTGCCTAGAATGACGATTTCTTGTTCTTCAAAGGAGAGGTCAATGCTGGTTTTGGAGGTCATGCCGGTGGTATACCGGTTGGCGGGGAATTGCCCGGCGTTGAAGACGACGTAGTCTGGTTCGCCAAAGTTGGCTAGTTCTTCTTCGGTGGGGCGGATAAGCATGTTGTACATGAAGAGCGCGTGATACGGCCGTGTACAAACGATGCGCACTTTGATTTGTTCGTTGGGATCCCAGCCGCCAAAACCATCCACTACGTATAGTTTGTCGAGGGTGTTTAGGTAGTCAATCGCCCGTTCCCGATTAACGCAGAAGGTGCGGTCATCCACAGCGACGTTAACCTTGCCCCACCAAATGTTATCTTTGGAGTCGGGGTGTTCTACAATGCGCTTATCGTTGGGGCTACGGCCTGTTTTTTCGCCAGAGCGTACCATTAAGGCTCCCGAATCAGCGATAGCCGCCTCTTTTTCATGTAATAAAGCTTCTTCGTAGAGAACAGGAGGCTGTGCGTTGCGCACAATATTGGTGATGTCAATGTTGTATTGTTTGAGAGAAAAGTCGGACATGGATATCTCCTTGTGTCTAAATTGGTGTACACGGTGGATAAACTATAGAACGCCGTGCTGTTGTAATCGTTTACTTAGCTACGTCAAGCATACTTGCTTTTGTCAAGGCGAGATAGTGAAAAATGTCACAATCGAAACAGGACATTCAGCGTGTTTATGTGTCGTTAGTCACGTTGTTGAAGGTTGGTTTGTGGAGTTAAGACGAATTGTGGCGTTTGTGTAGTACAGCACCCTTTATCGCGTGGATTATAACATAAGAAGAAGGGAGAAGGGGGGTGTATTGAAGTGTAAACGTTTTTCCGTTTTAGCCCATCCACAAAAAAAAGGCCAGCCCCGAACCAAACGGGGCTAGCCTGAAAATAATTATGAGCGGGAGAAAGTTTACTCGTTAGCTAGGGCCGCATGTGCCGCCGCTAAGCGAGCAATCGGCACTCGGAAGGGGGAGCAAGAGACATAGTTCAAGCCCAAATTGTGGCAGAAGGCGATACTCTTGGGTTCGCCGCCGTGTTCACCACAGATACCGATGTGCAAATTAGGGTTTGTCGCACGGCCGTGGGTGGTCGCTATTTCCATCAATTTACCCACACCCTCTTGGTCAATCGTGGCAAACGGATTATCAGGGAGAATCCCCATCTGCTGGTAATCAACCAAGAAGCCCCGTTCAGCATCATCACGCGAGATACCAAACGCCGTTTGCGTCAGGTCATTCGTGCCAAAGGAGAAGAATTGTGCCACTTCGGCAATTTCGCCCGCCGTCAGCGCGGCGCGAGGAATCTCAATCATGGTGCCAAATTTATAAGGCACTTTGATGCCGTTATTCTCTTCGATGACCTTCTTCGCTTCCGCTTCCAGCGTCGTTTGCTGAACCTTTAGCTCATTCACATGGCTGACCAGCGGAATCATAATTTCGGGATGAACATCGATGCCCTCTTTAATACAAGCGATGGCCGCTTCAAAAATAGCGCGCACCTGCATCTTGGTTAGTTCGGAGAGCAAAATGCCGAGACGCACGCCGCGTGTGCCCAGCATCGGGTTCGATTCGCGCAACGCTTCGACCCGTTCCAGATAAGCACTCTTGATGCGGATTTCTTCCAGAGCGCGGTCACTTTCGCTCATGGTGCGGAAATGCTGAAGCTGGACTTTGGGGTCGTCTAGCTCACTGACCAAATCTTCATAAGCGGGCAAGAACTCATGCAAGGGTGGGTCGAGTAGGCGGATAATCACAGGTTGCCCATCCATGGCCCGGAATAACCCTTCAAAGTCACTCCGTTGGTGGGGGAGCAGTTCGGCGATGGCCTCGTTCCGTTCGGCGGCATATTTAGCCATAATCATGCGCTGGACGATGGGCAGGCGGTTGGTCTCAAAGAACATATGCTCCGTGCGGCAGAGGCCAATCCCTTGGGCGCCGTAGCCCCGGGCGCGAACGGCGTCTTGAGGATAGTCGGCGTTTGCCCACACTTCGAGGGTGCGGAATTTGTCGGCCCAGCTTAGCAGTTTGAGTAGATACGGGTTGCTCATATCGGGCACGACGGTGGGGAGCTGGCCGAGATAGACGATGCCGTTGGTGCCATCGAGCGAAAGCCAATCTCCTTCCTTGATGATGAGGTCGTCAATGACCATTTGGCGGGCGTCCATATCTATCTCTAGCTCGCTGACGCCGACCACGGCCGGTTTACCAAACTGGCGGGCGACGAGGGCGGCATGGCTGGTGCGACCACCGCGGCTGGTGAGAATCCCATTGGCGGCTAACATGCCGTGTACGTCGTCGGGTTTTGTTTCGGGGCGCACCATGATGACCTACAGGCCGTCTTGTTTAGCCCACCTTTCAGCCAAATCAGCGTCGAAGGCGATAACACCCACGGCCGCGCCGGGGGAGACGTTTAAGCCTTTGGCAATGGTTCGTGCTGTTTTAATCGCTTCGCTGTCTAGTTGGGGATGCAAGAAGAAGTCTACCTGCTCTGGTTTGACGCGAATCACGGCTTCTTTTTCGGTGATGAGTCCTTCGTCAACCATATCTACGGCGATGCGGACTTCCGCTTGGGCGGTGCGTTTGCCGTCGCGGGTTTGCAGAAGCCACAGTTTGCCCTGTTCAATGGTGAACTCCATGTCCTGCATGTTGCGGTAATGCTTTTCGAGCTTGGCCGCAATTTCTTCAAATTGGGCGTATAGCTCGGGCATACCGTCTTTCATCGAACTCATCGGTTCGGTGAGGCGGATGCCGGCTACGACGTCTTCGCCTTGGGCATTGACCAGATAATCCCCTTCGATTTCTTTTTCGCCGGTGGAGGCGTTGCGGGACATGGCGACGCCTGTGGAGGAGTTGTCGCCCATGTTGCCAAAGACCATGGTGACAATGTTCACGGCCGTACCCAAATCATGAGCAATACCCGCCGCATTGCGATAATCAAACGCCCGTTTGCCGTTCCAAGATTTGAAAACTGCCTCGGTGGCTAGCTTAAGCTGGTCGTAGGGGTCAGAGGGGAACTCTGTGCCCGTGTAAGTGCGGTAAATCTCTTTGAATCGCCCCGTCATGACGCGCCAATCTTCGGCAGTTAACTCAGAATCGGATTCCACGCCCGCTTTCTTGCGCTTGGCGGTGATGACCGCCTCGAACACTTCATCGGGCACGCCCATGACCACACTGCCGTACATTTGCACGAGGCGACGGTACAGGTCGTAGACAAAGCGGGCATCTTTGGTCAGGGCTATCATGCCTTTGGCCACTTCATCATTTAGACCGATGTTGAGGATGGTGTCCATCATGCCGGGCATGGAGAATTTAGCTCCAGAGCGACAAGAGACGAGGAGTGGATTTTGGGGGTCGCCAAATCCTTTGCCCGTTTCGTCTTCCATGGCTTCGACCGCATCGAGAACTTGTTCCCACATGTTGCCGGGAAATGTTTGGTTGTTGGCGAGGTAGGCGTTGCACGCTTCGGTGGAGACGGTGAAGCCAGGGGGGACGGGCACGCCGAGGCGGGTCATGTCGGCCAGGTTGGCTCCTTTGCCGCCGAGTAGGGAGCGGACTTTGTCCCAACTGCCGCCCAGTTTGGCTTCGGCTTGCTCCACTTCATTAAAAAGGTATACGTATTTGGTTTTGGCTGAGGATTTTTTTTCCTCAGGCGCAATGGCTAAGGCTTGCATGGGTATTTATCTCTCCTGTTGTGTATTTGTGTGCGCTTGGACACTTGTTTGGACCAGAGGCCAGATGTTGTGAGGGAAACACGGCCGTGGACAAAACCCACATGGCCGCACGTTAACTTAAAGTTCATTCTGCATTGTAGGCTGGTCAGGGAGAGGGACTTAGTGATAATAAGCAGGATGTTAACATGCTGAATGTCACAGATAAGGAGGAGGGGGCGGTTTTTTGTTGATTTGTTGTGGGTTGGTTGGTTTGTGCTACTATTCGACGTTCGTCTAATTGGCACACCGTTTGCCCATAAAACAGGACGTAACAGGATCAGTGAATCATCATGCACACGCCAACAACAACTGTGACTACGCGGCTCTCTTTAGCCGCGTTTGTGGTGGCTCTGTCCCACCTCATCCTCGAGTTTTCCAACAACTTTTTGCCCGTGGCGTACCCCATGCTCCGCGCCGAGTTGGGGCTGTCTTATCAGCAAGTGGGCACGATTGCCCTGGTTGGGTCAACGGCGGGGGCGATTACCCAGCCGCTGTTTGGCTATCTGAGCGACCGATGGGACCCGCGCTGGATTGTAGCTCTGAGCATCGGCTGGATTGGGCTGTTCATGGGCTTGGTGGGGTTTCAGCCGACGTATGGGCTGATTTTGCTATTTGTCGGGCTGGGGGGGATTGGCTCGGCGGCGTATCATCCAGCGGGGGCGTCGCTGGCGGCGGAGGCATCGCGTAACCTGAAAGGGGCGGCGGTCTCTGTTTTTTCGGTCGGGGGGAATTTGGGGTCGGCCCTGAGTCCTTTGATTGTGGGGGCGTTTTTGCTGGCGGTGGGGCTAAGAGGCACGGCCGTGTTGATTCCCGTCGGCTTCACCTTTGCCCTTATATTCTTCTTCTACTTCCGCAACTTTGAGCTAGAGCGCAACGACCCCGCTACTCGTGGTCAGCGTAAGGTCGTGCGGGGGCCGTGGCTCGCTCTCATTTTGGTTATCACGGCCGTGGCGGCTCGTTCATGGGTGCAGGGCGCGTTCTCCAACTTCCTGCCCGAATGGCTCCAAAGCAACGGCTCCTCTCCTGAATTTGCGGCGGGGATGCTCTCCCTGTTGGCCGTCTCCATCAGCGTGGGGAGCCTTTCAGGGGGCACGATTTCTGACCGACTCGGCCGTGCGCCCATTGTGCTGGTCAGTTTGCTCCTCATGGTTCCCCTGCAAGGGTTGTTTTTGGCGAGCAGTGGCGTTCTGCAAATTGCGGCCTTAATGGGCATGGGCGTGATGATTGGCGCGTCGTTCCCCGTAGCGATTTTGATGGGACAGGAGGCGTGGCCGCAAGCAACGGGCTTGGCCGCGTCACTGGTCATCGGTTTGGGCTGGCTCCCCGCTGGGCTAGGCGCGTGGACGGTCGGCTTTCTAGCGGACCAACGTTCGCTCACCTTTGCCCTCAGTACGCTCGTGCTGGTTCCCCTGCTCGGCGCGTTAGCCGCCTTCTTCTTCCTCCGCCATTATGGGCGATGAACAATGAGCAATGAGCAATGAACAATGAACAAAGGGGCGGGTGTGAATTGTAGAATAACCTTGCACCTTGCGCCCTGAACCCTGCACCATGCAAAAACTTAACGCCCTCCCCATGCCGGCCATCCTCGCTTTGATGGTCTTTTTTGACAGCCTGCACTTTGTGTTTGGGCGGTTGCTGTTGCCGCTTGTGCCCCCGGCCGTGTCCAGCTTTTTTATCATGTTTATCGCGGCCGTGGTGTGGACGGGCGTTATGGCCGCGCGGCGGGAGATAAAGCTGGTCGTTTTGCGTGATCATTTGCCCTTTTTTGGCCTGCTGGGCTTTTTGCTCGCGCTGGATTTGGTGCTGGGGTATGCCTCGGTCGAGTTTGTGGACCCAGGCACGGCCGCGTTGTTGGCGCGGTCTAGCACGCTGTTTTCGATTGGGCTGGGGGTGTTTTGGCTCAAGGAGCGGCTGAATAGGGCGATGATTTTGGGCACGGCCGTGGCGTTGGTCGGCGTGGTTATCATCAGCTTTCAGCCGGGGGATTTCTTTCGCATTGGCTCCTTGCTCATCTTGGTGGCCTCGTTTGCCTATGCCTTACACGCGGCCGTGGTCAAACGGTATGGCGAAGGGCTAGACATCGGCAACTTCTTTCTCTTTCGCCTCTGGGCGACAGTGCCGTTTGCGCTGGGGATGGCTCTGCTGAGTGGGGAGTGGGTCGTGCCTGTGGCGGGGGAGGCGTGGCTGTGGCTGTTGGTCACGGCCGTGGTTAATGTGGTTATCAGCCGCATCGTTTATTATGCTGTCCTGCGGCTGGTCACGGTCAGCTATCACGCCATTGTGCTGATGCTGAGTACGGTGCTGACGGTGCTGTGGTCGTGGGCTTTATTTGGGGTGTGGCCGACGTGGGCGTCGTTGGTGGGGGGCACGGCCGTGGTAATGGGTGTTATCATCGTCACCCGTTTTCGCGGGCAAAAGTGAGCTGTTTTTCGGTATAATGGGAGTATGTCTACTCAAATAGAGATTTCCATTCCCCAAGAGCTATACCAGCGCATGAGCAATTTGGCGCGGCAGCGCAATCTTCCTCTAACAAATGTATTGGATACGGCTCTCTCTTTGGCGGAAGCAACCCCCCAAATGGCTGTGGCTGATCCTGATGAAGCAATGCGCCGTGAAATTGAAGCTTTTCATCATCTGCATCCCGACCTTGTGCAACATTATCTCCAGCAATATGTGGCTATTTATCAAGGACAATTGGTGGATTATGATGATGAGCAATTAGCTTTGTTGGCACGCATAGAGGAAAAATACCCGACTGAAGTGGTTTTGCTCCGACGAGTTGGGGATGAGCCAGAACCGGTTGAACTTCGTGTTTATTCGCCTCGTTTTGTGTAGAAGGTCAGTTGATGACTCTAGGTTCGCTCAAAAAAAGAACAAAAGTTAAATTAGGTAAAGTCGCACCCTAAAAATGAAAAGATGCAGTTGGGTTACGACAAAACTTTAAAACTTCGAGAATTTAACTCAAGCTGTAGCTTTCATCACAGTACCTT
>JBGTIZ010000483.1:0-11044 GCA_041745395.1 Promineifilaceae bacterium (SeqCode)
AAACACCCTTATGACAGGCGAGCCGCCGTAGGCGGCGAGGTTTGCCGAGACAGGATTTTTTGTGTGAGTAATTTGTGACCAATACAGTATCACGTGCTTTTTTCTCTGGACGTGTCTTGTTTAACCAAGACAATTCCTAATTCCCAAAGAGTCGTGTTTATTATCTAGGGAGGAAATTAGGTTCTTCAGGAATTCAGGGGGTTGACATCAAATGATGCGCGAAACGCCATGTGTGTCCAGAGAGACCTGCGCATCACGTATTCCATTTCAGACCAAACCCCATGAGATCCCAAAGAGCCGGAATTTATTCCCCAAGTTCAATCTTGGCACTCGCGGCGGCCCCACGGCCGAGGTAAGCTTCAATTACTTCGGGGTTGTTTTGAATATCATACGGCAACCCTTCTGCAATTTTCTTGCCATAATCCAGCACCGTAATGCGCTCCGAGATGCCCATCACCACCCGCATATCATGCTCAATCAGCAAAATCGTGATGCCTAGCTCATCCCGTAAGCGGCGAATAAAATCGGTCATTTCGGCCGATTCGCTGGGGTTCATTCCGGCCGTCGGTTCATCCAACAAGAGCAACTTCGGTTTACTAGACAAAGCGCGGGCAATTTCCAGTCGTCTCTGTTCCCCATAGGGCAAATTCGTAGCGAGCAGGTCGCCCCGCCTCTTCAAGCCCACAAATTCCAATAGTTGCCGCGCCCGCTCTTCTGATTCCTCATTTTCTTGGCGTACAAAGGGCGTATTCAAAATAGTCCCTAGCCACGTAGAAGATAAGCTGGGTTCTTGCCCCACCATGACATTTTCGATAACGGTCATGTTGTTAAACAAACGGATATTTTGAAAGGTGCGCGCAATGCCCAAGCGCACAATTTCATCGGGCGCACGGCCGCGTAGATTTTTGCCATCAAAGGTCAACTCCCCCTCAGTTAACTCATAAAACCCCGTGATACAGTTAAAAAAGGTCGTTTTACCCGCCCCATTAGGGCCAATTACGCTAATAATGCTTCGGGGGGAGATATTAAAATCCAGCGTGTTGATCGCCACCAGCCCCCCAAACTGCTTTTTGATTCGTTTTGCTTCTAAAAGATAGTTATCTATCATGCGTCTGCCTGCGCTTTATTTTTGAGCTATAAGCTTACAATCAAGTTGTGATGGATGTCCCTGAGCGTCCAAGATGTGCTTCATCTGGCCCTGTGGGGGGGGAATCATCCTCACGATGCGCCTTCAACTCCCGTTGGCGTATGGCCGAGGGGATAATGCCTTCTGGCCGTTGCAACATCATGACTACCAGCAATGCGCCATAGAGAAGCATCCGATATTCCGCAAATTCGCGCAAAACTTCGGGCATTCCCACCAAGAAAATACCGCCGACAATAATTCCGGGAATACTGCCCATGCCGCCGACGATAATGATGCTCAGCACGTTAATCGAGACAAAAACGTTAAAGCTCTGCGGAAAAACCGTGCCCAGTTTGGCCGCAAAAATACCGCCAGCTAAACCACCAGCGGCGGCACTGAGCGTAAAGGCCAGCACCTTGGTGCGCACGAGGTTAATCCCCATCGCTTCCGCCACGTCTTCATCTTCCCGAATCGCCATCCATTGCCGCCCAGCGCGTGAGTTATTCAGCCGCCACACGCAGTAGAGCACAAATAGCACCCCCACCAGAATAATATAATACAGCGTTTGCGGGCCACCAAAGGTAAACCCGAGCAACTCGGGCTTAGGCACGTACAGCACGCCCTGCGCCCCACCTAATAAGGGAGAAAGCCAGTCGGAAATAGCCAAAATACGGATGATTTCCCCAAAACCGAGCGTAGCAATAGCTAGGTAATCGCCCCGCATCCGCAAAACGGGCAGAGCAAACAAAAAGCCCATAGTCATGGCGGCCAACAGGCACAGCGGCAAAACAACCCAAAAGCTCAGTCCATAACCACTGCCATCAGGGGGCGTCGAGGTCAGGACAGCCATCACGTAGGCGCCGACCGCAAAATTAGTCACGTAGCCAAGGTCGAGCAGACCGGCCAGACCAATGGCGATGTTTAGCCCCAAGGCCATCATAATGTAAATGCCGACGGTGGTGGCAACTTCACTGAGGAATGTGCCGATAATCCACGGCAAAACAAGCAGGAGAAGCACGGAGAAAATAACTTGTGCCCAGCGCACGCGAGTCTGCTGTTCACGAGGCAGGCTATCTACCCATGTTTTTTGCCGTTCGCGGGTCTGTTTGCCAAACCAGCCAATAAGCAAGCCACTAGCGAAGACGATGGCGATGCCGGTAGTCGTCAGTGCCCCACTCCGAAACAGGACGCGAATACCGCTGTTGCCTAACCACGGCCGTAAAATTTGGGTAAAGATTTCGCCAAAGAGACCGACGAAGAGGGTGAGTAGTAGGGCATATCCTAAAGCGCGACGCGGCCGTGTGGGAATTATCAGGAAACTGGCCCCGAGTATAGCTAGCCCCACATTTGTAGCCAGTAAGAGCATTAACCCCGCGAAGAGGTCTTGACCGTAGAGCAACATGTCCATGAGGTTGGGAGACACGTTGACAAAGACGGCGCGCAGGCTAAGGTCAGCGGCTAATAGGGCGGTTTCGATGATGACTAGCAGGCCGAGCCAGACGGTAGCCAAGGCACCAGCGGCGGTACCACCAACCACGGCCGTGGTTAAATTCCGTGGCACAATATCACGATACACCACGGCTAAACCCAGCACGGTCGGAATGGCAAACATCAGCAAGCGGCCAACAGTCAGGCCAGGCACATCGGGAATGGGAAACAGCAGGCCACCACCGATAGTCACAACCGAACCAGCAACACCCTGAATCATGGTTCGCCCACTAAAGGTGACCACCATCCCAATAACGGCCACATACAGCAGACCGCCCCCAAACAAAAGCGACAGGTTAACCAATTCACGCCAGCGAATAACGGTTGTCTTTTCTTTAATCATTTTTGTGCTTGCCCCCTATGCCTTTTTCTCAGCTAATTTTTCGCCCAAAATACCCTGCGGGCGGAAAATGAGAATAACGACCAACATGGTAAAGGCAATCGCATCTTTAAGCTGGTTCGAGCCAGGAATACCTAGCCCATCTAAAACTAAGTTAGGACCTAGAGCTTCCACCACGCCGAGAATCAAGCCCCCAATCATGGCGCCGGGTACATTGCCAATGCCCCCCAACACGGCCGCGGTAAATGCCTTGATACCCGGAATAAGCCCCATCGTATAACCCACGCCCTGCGGCCGATACAAACCGTTAATGACCCCCGCCGCGCCGGCCAACGCCCCACCCAGCATAAACGTAATCACAATGACGCGGTCAATATCAATCCCCATGAGCTTGGCGACTTCTTTGTCCTCAGACACGGCGCGCATGGCGCGACCAATTTTCGTCTTTTCAACCAACAAATAGAGGCCAAACATCAGGAAAAAAGCGGAGCCCATCACAAAAACTTGGGCGGCGGGAATCCGAAAGCCAAAGAGAAAAAAGTTGTTTTGGGAGAGGACGGGAACATCGGGATAGGAACGAAAGCCAGAGCCGTAGAAACCGCGAAAGGTGTACTGTAAAAAGAAAGAAGCACCAATGGCGGTGATGAGGGGCACAAGGCGCGGCGCATTGCGCAAGGGTCGGTAAGCGACGCGCTCGAGCAAAACGGCCACCACGGTCGAGATGCCTGCCGCAAAAAGAAGCAAAACGATGATAGAGATAAAAGGGTTAGAAACGAGCCACCCCTGAGTTGCCATCCATGTGGCTAAGAAGCTGGCCGTGAACGCGCCCGCCATAAAGACTTCGCCGTGGGCAAAGTTAATCATGAGCAGGATGCCATAAACCAAGGTGTAGCCTAGGGCAATGAGGGCGTAGATGCTCCCTTGAGTCAGGCCAGCCGTGGTCAGACTAAATAGTTGTTCAGATGTGTACTTGCCCGATGAGAGCGAATTCCAAGTCCCTACTACGATAAGCAGAATAACAACAATACGAAATACCCAAAGAAACAGGCTAACCCAAGAAAAACGTTCTAAGAATTCTGTCATGGCTGTTGGTAATCCTCAATTGTGATGCGTGTGTAGGGGAATAGAGCTGTGTGTGTCTCCGTGAGGGAACGGATTACAAAAAGGGTAAAAATAATCGGGAGGGTGCTTTTAGGCTTCGCAAAAAACGAGCCAGAAGGGCTAAGCTGATTCTTCCGGCTCGTTTGCTGACAAATCTAAAACACGGCCGTGGACAAAACAAGAGCTTCATCCACGGCCGTGGTTCATTCTAAAAAACTACGGTCTCCAAGTAATCGGCGGTGGGAAGTTACCATTCACTTCCGCTTCCGTGATTTCAAAGATACCCAGAGCTTCACCCGTGGCACAGTCACCAGTTGGCGTACAAGCCAAACGGCCACTCAAACCATCAAACCCACTGATGCCTGTCATATAGTCACGCAGTGCCTGACGACCAATGAGCAATGTCCCATCATCACCTTGCACGGCCACAGCTTCAATTGCATCTAACAGCATATTCGTGCCGTCATACGCAAAAGCATGGAAACCACTGGGGGGCGCACCACCAAACTTCGCATCCCATTTGCCCAAGAACTCATCGTAACGCGCACCTTCGATGTACGGGCCAGAAAGATACATGCCCACAGCGGCTGGGCCAGAGTCTGGCGCGAAGTTCTCCACCAGCAAACCATCAGCACCCATCAAAACCGTGTCTTCCAAACCAGAAACATTGGTAGACTGTGCTGCAATAAACGGCCCTTCGGGGGTGAAGATGGGGAAGTAAAGCAGGTCAGGCGAACCAGACGCGATGTTGGTCAATACGGCGTTCATGTCCGTGTCACCGACGTTCACCGCTTCCTGAGCCGTCACCGTGCCGCCCAACTCTTGGAAAGTTTGGGCAAATACACGCTGTAGCTGGTCAGCATACGGGCTACCATCGTGAATGGTGGCCGCCGAACGAGCACCTAGCTCATTGTAAGCAAACTCAGCGGCGATACGACCTTGGAATAGGTCATTGTGCGCCGTGCGGAAATAGCCAGGCAACCAAGTTTGGTTAGCGTCGGTCAACGCGGGCGCGGTGTTGGAGGGGGAAATCATAAGCAAGCCCGCTTCGCTGATAATCGGCAAAGCGGAAGTGGCAGAACCAGAGCAGTTGGTACCAATCACACCCACAACCGAGGTGTCAGAAGCAATCGCCTGCGCGGCGGTCTGGCCGCCTTCCGCACTACAGCCAGAGTCGGCCCCAGTCAATTCAAGGGGATGACCCAGCAATTCACCACCACGGTCATCGATAGCAATCTCGATAGCTCCACGGGAGTCTTCGCCCAAAAAGGCGGTGGCGCCAGAGATGGTCAGCATGTAACCGATACGGATTGGTTCATCACCCGCAATCTCGACACAGCCAATAGCATCGGTACATTCTGGTGAGGCGGCCGTGTTACAGGCGGCGAGGGCATAGGTTGCCAGCAAAAGCATGGCAAGTAAAACAGTAAACTTTTTCATACGGTCTTCTCCTTATACGATACGTTGTTACTGGTAATTAAAAATGGTGAAACAGTGAACAGTTGTCTAACACAAAGGTTGGGATGTGTGGGGCAAAGGTCGTCTTCTTGCTTGGAGCTTGATTGGAGCAGGGGTGGTGCGCTTTGTGCTTGACTTGCCAAGGTGTGTTGGGGATTGGCTGTGACAACGATTTAGATTCTAGTAATTTTTAGCCACTTGTCAAATGATTGTTTAAGCAAATGATAAGGAATACCCACGGCCGTGTTGCTTCTTTCTACCCATCCAACTCCACATACCGATTCTCAACCATGAAAATAACCCGCTCCGCAATGTTCGCCACACGGTCGCCAATGCGCTCAAAGTTATGCCCAATCCACAGCAAATAAGTAGGTATCAGCACACTCGCATGGGGGTCGTCCAACTCCTCAAACAAATCGGTGGTTAGCCGCCGATAATGCGCGTCAATCTTGTCATCCCGTTGGATAACTTTTTCGGCCAAAGCCACATCCCGCGTCAAATAAGCCTGCACGCTTTCGCGGAGCATTTGATGCGCCCGCTTCGACATTTTTGGCAAACGATTTAGCTCTTCTGGATTTTCATCCAGCCGCGAGACCAATTTAGCGATGCCCTTGGCATGGTCGCCAATGCGCTCTAGCTCGTTGGCGATATAGAGCGCGGCCAAAATATGGCGCAAATCAAACGCAGTCGGCTGTTGCATAGCCAGCATCTGCATCCCTTTTTGCTCGATTTCGTAGCGCAATTCGTTAATCTGCTCATCGCCCAGCACCACTTCACGCGCAAGGTCTTCGTTGTGGTCAGTTAACGCCTCCAACGCCTTATACATGCTCGACTCAGCCATGCTCGTTAGCTTCAAAATATTGTCGTCCATAGCGGACAGGTCACGGTCAAAAACAGAGCGAACGGCCATATGTATCCTCCTTAAAGAAAATGGGTAACTGTCAAGCCAGAAGCTCAACTTTTTCTCTAGTGGGCCGAACGCTTTAACGGCCAAAAGTTGAACTTCTTCTCGTGAGGCTTGATAGTTACAAAAATGGTTAATTTGTATCGTGAAAAAAGCGTAAACATTCAGCTCGTTAGCAATTCATCACGAAGACAAGCGAGCTGAACACATTCATTGTATCGCTAAAACATCATGTAATGTATGTGGGTTTGAGGGTTGACCTTGGGATGTGGCGACCACGGCCGGGGAAAAGCGTAGCAAATGACGCGCCTGGACGCCCTTGGACCACAACGCCTCACCCGCAAACAACACCCCCGAGCGGGGCAGATAAAAGGCCAGTTGGTCAGACTGTTGTTGCGCCGCGTCCAAAACCAGCAAGCCTCCGCAAATAGGCAACACATCCCCCGCTTTAATTGTTTTCAGCCGCGCCGACTCTTCATGGTGCTTATGCTTGCCCACGGCCGTGGACGATACCAAACGCCCCGACCGCCAATCCCAACGCTGGGGCGGCTCTTGGGGCAAAGAACCATCTTCTATTCGCTGTGTGATTAAAGCCTGACACACGGCCGTGCTACCATACACCACCGCCCCACACAGCTCCTGCAAAGCGGCCACATTACCCGCTTGGTCGGCATGAGCACAAGTCAGCAAAATTTGCTGAAGTGCCACTGGGTAAAAATGAAGCTTGTGCAAATAGTTGAGAATTAAATCAACGCGGTCAATACTCTCTTTACCCGTGTCAATCAGGGTGCAACGCGCCTCTTCGACCAATAAATAAACGTTGGCCTGCACGCCGGGAATCCAATGCACATCTGGAGCAAGTAGCATAAACAGTTTCTCACTCTTTCTTTCAGTCGATCAGCCAGTGGGGACCATGACAAGAACACGTCCCGCCCACTCATCGCTCGCTACTCATCGCTCATCACTGATTAAATCTCAACTGCTTCTTTCTCTTCGGCCGCCTTATCCAGCTCGGCGCGGAGCGCGTCATACTGCTCACGGGGGAGCGGCTCATCCCTCTGCCGTTGCTTCCAAAACCCTTTCAGCTTAGTGTAATGAAAGGCGGGCATATCTGATTTATGGAGCGTAAGCTGTCCCCGCTCTTTGGCCGTAAACACAATAATGGCGCCAATGGGTAGCTCGACATCACGCAGTTCTTCTACATTTTGGCTGACAAATTGGGCGATTTGCTTGACGCGATACTCTGCCTCGGCCGTGGGGTTACCCAGAGCCTCTTGCCCAAACATGCGCTTCATAAAGCCTAAATTACTTTGTGTCCATTTAGAGCCTTCCACATGAATATCGCCTAGCTGAAATTTGGGCACAAGCGCAATCAGCCCCGCCGGCGTCAGCAACACGTGGGGCGCGGGCAAGACAAAATGATACATTCGATTGTCGCGGGCAACGCCGTGCAACCCTTCATCGAGTCGCTCATCCGGCCGTGGAGTACGCACGTACCGATTAGAGAAATAAAGGCCAACCTGCGCCAGCCCATAGCCAAGCGGCAAAGCCAAAATGGGAAGCCAAATGTTTAGAGCATTGGTCGGCTCCACAAACCAGAGGGCAAACATGCCCGCCAAAAGCACCGCCATCCCCAAAAAGCTAAAGGTAAAAGCGACAAAACGGCGCACGCGGATGTGTTGTTCGTTACGAATAATGGTCATGTTTTTGGGTGTTTCAGATTTGGTAGGTCTTTCGACGGTGTCATGTTTCACGTGTCATGTGTCACGTACTTTTTTCTCTGGACATGGCTCGTTTAGCCAAAACGATTGCTAGGTCAGTGAACAACTGTCTTGCTCATTGTTCCTTGTTCATTGCTCATTGTCCTCGCTCCTTGTTCCTCGTATTTTTTCAAGACAAGGCAGGCGTTTTGGCCGCCGAGGCCAAAGGAGTTACTCATGGCGTAGCGCAACGAGGGTAATTGACGCGGGGCGTTGGGGGCGTAGTCTAAATCGCAGTCAGGGTCAGGGGTTTCGTAGTTATACGTGCCAGGGGCGGTTTGGTGGTTGAGGGCCAGCGTGGTGAAGATGGCTTCGAGAGCACCAGCTCCGCCCATGGCGTGCCCAGTGAGGGATTTGGTACTGCTGATGACCAAGTTGTAGGCATGTTCGCCAAAGAGGGTTTTCACGGCCGTGGTTTCCGTCACATCATTTAGAGCCGTCCCCGTCCCGTGTGCATTGATATAGCCAATATCCGTGAGGTGAAGCCCCGCATCCTCAACCGCCCAGCGCATCGCCCGCACCGCGCCCGCACCATCTGGATCCAGCGCGGCGATGTGAAACGCATCAGAAGACGTCGCCTGTCCCATGACTTCCGCATAAATCCGCGCCCCGCGTGCCACCGCTTTATCCAACCGCTCCAAAATCAGAATGCCCGCCCCTTCACTATATACAAACCCACTCCGATTTTTGTCAAACGGTTTGCTGGCCGCCTGCGGGTTATCGTTAAACGCCGTCGGCAGGCCACGCATGGCGGCAAACCCAGCCAGAGCCAGTTCTGTAATGACTGCTTCAACGCCGCCCGTCACCGCCAAATCCGCCTTGCCTCGTCGAATCAACTCCAGCGCATCCCCAATCGCCTGTGTGCCCGACGCGCAAGCGGTCACAACGGTGCTAATCGGCCCCAGCGTCTGTGCCTCCACGCTCACGTGGTGACAGGGCAAATTGGGCAGGGAGCTAATGAGCGAGTAGGGCAACACGCGGGACAGTCCTTTTTCGCGGTACGTGTCATAGCTCTCAATGCTAAAATCATGCCCGCCCAGCCCTGTGCCCAACACAGTGGCTGACCGTTCGGGGTCAGGAACCGTACTGCTGAAACCAGCATCATTCAACGCTTTGCGCGTGGCGGCCATCGCCAGTTGGGAGGCGCGCGCCATGCGGCGCACTTCTTTGCGCGGCAGGTAATCAGTCGGGTCAAAGCCTTTGACTTCCCCCGCAATTTGGCAGGGCAACTCAGTCTTAGTCACATCAAACTGGGTGATAACATCAATGCCCGAACGGCCGTGGGTCAGGTTATCCCAAATCGTATCTAGGGTATTCCCCACGGGCGTAAACGCGCCTATCCCCGTAATTACAACACGGGGAAAGCCCCGCTGGTCAAGATAAGTATCAGGCATATATCCTCAGGTATCTCAGGTATTTGGTGTCATGTTTCATGTTTGTTGGGTGCGAAGGGCGAGGTGCGAGGGGCGACATGTGGCTTGTTAGGCGCAACAACTCCTCGCTCATCGCTCGTTGGGCCTACGGCTCTGCAATCCCGTCACGAATAGCTTGCACGATGTCCGCCTCGACCACGCGACGGGCTTGGCCGACGGCTTGTTTGATGGCATGGGCATTGGAACGGCCGTGGCCAACGATAAGCACGCCGTCTAAACCGAGCAGAGGCGCACCGCCCACCTCATGCGGGTCTAACTGCCGTTTGACGCGGCTCATGGCGGAGCGAATGAGCAAGCCGCCCAGTTTGCTCCACAGGCCAGAGGTGATTTCAGCCCGCATGGTGTCTACCAGTAGCCGCGCCGTCGCTTCGGCCGTCTTCATCATAATGTTGCCCGCAAAACCATCGGTTACGCCCACATCGGCGTGGCCGTACATAAATTCTTTGGGTTCGATGTTGCCGATGTAGTTCAGACCGCTCGCCTTGAGCAAGGGAATCGTATCTTGGATAAGCTGATTGCCTTTGCCCTCTTCTTCGCCATTGGAAATAAGGGCGACGCGGGGGCTGGGGAGCTGTTTCATGCGGGCAACATAAATGCTCCCCATGATGGCAAATTGGAGCAGTTGCTCGGGTGTACAGTCGGCGTTCGCGCCGTTGTCTATCAGCAGGGGGTGGTCGGGCGTGGGAAAAAGCACGCCGAGGGCGGGGCGTTTGACCCCCTTGATGCGGCCTAGGGTTTTGAGCATGGCGATAGCCAGCGCGGCTCCCGTGTTGCCCGCCGTGACAAAGGCGTCCGCTTCGCCCGCTTTGACGAGGGCGGTGCCGATGTGCATGGAGGATTCTGGTTTGCCGCGCACCACGTCACGCGGTTTGTCGGTCATGATGACGGCTTCGGGGGCGTGCCGAACGGTGATTCGTAACACGGCCGTGTCATGCTTGCTCAACTCGGCTTCTATTTTCTTCTGGTCGCCGACAAGGATAATCTCGTCGCCAAATTCACGAGCGGCCAGCACGCCGCCTTCTACATCGGGGGCAGGGTTTTCGTCACTGCCCATCGCGTCAATTGCAATTTTCATAGTGGCAAATGGATTAGGGGTTAGGAGTAATAGGTAAAATTTGGTTTCAATTCTGTTACTTCATTCAAGAAATACAAAACCTGCTTGATGTAATCATTAAAACGACTCAATCTCTCTCCAAAAGCAAATTCAACAACTCTCTTTGCTCCTCAAGAAGTTTTTTCTGCTCTAACATACGAACAGACAACTGTGTGTTTAGCTGTCCAAGTAACTCCACTAAATCACGATATTGTGACAAAAGACGCGACTCCTCCATAATGCGCAATCTGCGTAAACGATAAGCAACAAGATGTGGGCGATTGTGTAGTGGTCACGAATCAGTAACGTACTTTTTTTGACAAAAGGCGTCTCTTCTCAAC
>JBGTIZ010000484.1:0-2366 GCA_041745395.1 Promineifilaceae bacterium (SeqCode)
CAAAAACCTGTCAGGTCTTGAGGGGGTGAACGATTACCTCCAACTTATCTCTCTTCCATACTCTTTAAGGAATCATAACGATGAAACTAAAATTCGACATGACTACCGCTCCCATAGACCAGTTGTTGGATGACTTGCCCACCACCAACGTCACTACACATGTTCTCAAAGCTCTCGACTATATTGTGCCGGGGCAATGGGAAAACCTCACTGGGTTCGAGAACAGTATTCGCGTTATCACGGGTGAAACTGACCCTGCTCGCCTCAAAGCAATTGCGGCGCAAACCAAGAAGCTCTATAACGACCCCCAAACGGGGTATCAGCGGGCGGTGTGGATTTACCAAATGGTGGACAACGCCGATATGGTGCTAGCCGCCGCCGCGATTAGCAACAAAGTGGGGGAACAAATCAATTTTCTCTCCTTCCTCAATACCCTTACCCCCAAACCAGAAGTGACACAAAGTATTGACCTCAGCCTGAAAATCACGGCCGAGTTAATCGCTTTTGGGTTCCTCAACGGCCTGCCTCGTGATAGGGCGTCCATCATGCAATTTCTCGCCGCTATCCAAAGCTATGCTGGAGCCAACGTCATGCGCTTGGCCGCGCTGATTGCCTTGGATGGCATCATTCCGCTAGGGCCAGATTTCATGGTACGCATGCCGCAAAATCTTGAGGAAACGCCCCCCGAGCAACTGGAACATAATGAGATTTTCCAGCGTATCAAAGCGTTTATTCCTGGTGAAGATACGGTGAGCAAGCTGGGGTTTGTACGGGAAGCGTTGGCGGGGGTGGGGTTGTGGATGAGTAGCTTTCAGGCAACGCATAATCTCTCGATGGAGTCGTTGCAAGAGAATTTGCAGAAGGTGCTAAATTTCAGCAACCAAACAAATGATTATTTGGCGGCGTTTTTGGATGCGTCTACCAATTATTTCCAACATACAGGGACGCAAAGCGTGGCGCAGGCTCTGATTAAGAAGGCGGCAGAGACAGCTCCCCTACCTTCTACTTCTAGTTCGGGGAAGGGGTTGGGGAGAAACACGGCCGTGGTTACTCCCTTAGCTCCGACCAAGCACGGCCGTGGGCAAGTCAGCTTCGATGAAGCAAGCGGCAAATACCGCCTCAGTCGGCGGCAAGGGGATAGTGCGACGTGGCTCCAAACCCACCTGAGCAACATGAACATCCCCTACGAAACCAGCCAGCATAACGATGGCACGCCCTTCTTTGTGGTCAGCTACGGCCGTGCTTCCATCTTGCTCAGCTTGGGGCATCACGACATCCTCGGCGATTACGTAGATATCGAAACCATTCTACTGACGGATGTGCCTGCTCTCGACAAAAAAGGGGCGCGTCACCTGCTGGAGCTGTGCCATGATTGCGAGTTTGGCGGCTACTACTACAAACCAGCGGCGGCGCAAATTGGTTACTATTATCGCCTGTTGGCCTACATGGTGGACGAAAGCATTTTGGCGATGGTGCTGAAAGCGGCGGGGGATATTGCTGAAACGGAAAGTCGTCAATTAGCCCACCTGATTGGCGGCAATACCCTGTTGGGCACACCCATGGGCTACCCTCCGCTGGATGAGTTCATCAGCAAGGGAAAATCGAGCAAAAAGGTGTGGGCCGCTTTAGACAAGGTGCTGGAGAAGCAGTTTAAGTATGACAAAAAAGAGGAAGCGTATTATGCCAAAGCGGGCACAAGCACGGTGTATGTGCATTTGTATAAATCGGATGTGTTCCCGATGACGATTGTGGAATGTTACGCGACCGTGGCAAACGAGATTGACGGACTATCTTTAGACGCGGCCTTGATTATGCTGGAAGAAAATAGCATGGTTTCGCTGGGCACGTTTTGTTACGAAAAATCCGAAAGTTATGTCTACTTCTCCCATATTGTTCCAGGGGATGTGGTGGACAATAATGTGTTAGCCCTGATGATGGAGATGGTGGGGCAATATGCGGATAAATGGGACGAGAAAATCAGCAAGCTGACTAGCGGCTGGCGCGACGCTGATTATTAAGCACCCCTCGCACAGAATTGACAAATCTTCAAGATTTGTCAATTCTATCCAACCCGCCTCTCGTGTTATAATGAAACGTATCGAGTGCCAAGAGCGAGGAGAATTGTCATGCAAAATTTAACCCCCACGGTTGAAGTATTGATAACCGCTGACCCAGATTTGATGAGTGGTACACCTGTTTTTAGGGGAACCCGTGTGCCCGTGCAAACCTTGTTTGATTATTTGGCAGAAGGGTATACGTTGGCTGAGTTTTTGGCTAATTTTCCGACGGTTGATGAAGACACGGCCGTGTTTCTTCTCACCGCTCTCGTGCCGTAGTAGGGCAAAGGCATGCCTTTGCCCTACGGC
>JBGTIZ010000485.1:0-1754 GCA_041745395.1 Promineifilaceae bacterium (SeqCode)
AGCGTAATGGTCAAAAAGCTCAGAATACCAATATTTATCGCCAGCAAAACGAGAGCAATGCGCACACTACGCACGCGAGTAGCCTGTTTTTGCTTTTTGCGCGTGATGGGTCGGAAACCAAGCAGAATAAACACAAAAGCGGCGGCCAAGCTAACCGCGACCAAGTTGGTCATAAAGAGCAACATAGCCCCAAACGCCTCTTCTAGCCGACCCTGACTAAGGGCAATGCCCGAAGAACCAATCGGCGGAACCAAAGCGGCGGCGATGGCGACGCCCGGCAATGCCCCTGCCGCTTGCGAGTAACAGAGGGCATAGGCTCCCGCCAAGCCCGAAAAGAGCGCGACCCCTAAATCGGGAATAGAGGGTCTGGTGCGTGCCATCACCTCAAGCGTTAGATTCTCATCAAAATTGAGCAGACCGACAATAATGCCCACCAAAAAAGCCAAAGCGACTCCTCGCGCCACCGAAACCGTGGCAATATGCAGAAAGCGCGTGTCGCCATACACCATAGCCATGCCAACCCCAATAATGGGGGACATGAGGGGAGCAACCAGCATCGCCCCAATGACCACGGCCGGGCTGTTCAAAATCAAACCCAAGGCGGCAATAGCGGCCGAAAGCGTAATGAGGACGTAAAAATCAGTACTCGGCCGTGAACTGCGCCGAATGCGCATGTACACTTCCGTGCGTTTTTTGACAGTTAACTGTGGCACCACGCTCCGCGCCCGCAGGAACAAGCGGTTGGTAAGGTTGGCGACGGGGTAGCTAGGTTGGCGCACAACCAGCACGGGCATTTTGCCTTCACGCACCACGCTATCCACGATATTGCCAAAGAGAAGCCGCTCCACCGCACTTTCGTTTGCCCCAATAACCACCAGATCATATTCGGGACGAGCGGCCTCCTCGGTCAACGCATCTACAATCGAGTTGGAGACGATAACCTTGGACATGACGTGCTCATTGGCGTCTATGATGCTTAACGCTTTGTTGAGGGTCGCTTCTCCACGCTGTACTTCCTCTTCGCTTAAGGTGTCGCGAGCGACATAGAGGGCGGTTATATCTTTGTCTAGCCGCGTAGCGAGCGGAAGCAAAAATTGAAAAGAGGCGATGGTGTTAGGGCCACCCGCCGTGGGTACAAGAATATGCTCAATGGTTTGTTTATGTGGGGCGAGATCCATCTGTTTTTGTTCGCCACGCAGAATGCCAAAGGGGCAGGGAATGTTCTTCATGTATTGTATAGCGCGGCTATCAGCACGAAGCAGGAGCAAATCTATGCTGTTGTTTTTGATGAAGTCGTTGAGGATATCTTTGCGGTTAATTTGGGTTTTCAGCAGGAGGTAGTCTTCAACTTCCATGGTGTCAGACACGGCCGTGCGTTCCAAATCATTCAGCGTGGCCTGGGCCAGTGACTGCTGAACAGAATTCTCTCCTTCGTAAATCACCCCCAAATACAGCTCGCCCCGATTCGCCCGAGCCACATCAGCCGCTAGCTGACCCACCAATCCCAGACGGTCACCTGGCGACAAGAGAACCAGTACCCGCCACGATTTATCATCTGAAAATTTACCAGAAATCAGTTCCAGTGAATTATTGACCATGTTTGAAATCATGATAACCTGTTCATGTGCAGGCTTATAAGCCGCAAATGTGTTGTATTGCTAAATTTGTCGCAAAAAGTGTATTGGTTACGGCTTGCTAAAACAGATGTCATTGTCTCGCTTTGCAGAAGCGATAAAATGCTTTGGCATGGCCTG
>JBGTIZ010000486.1:0-18237 GCA_041745395.1 Promineifilaceae bacterium (SeqCode)
ATATTCGACAGTGACATCATCAAGGGTACGGTATTCACGCATCAGTTTGATACTCCTGCCAATATTGCTTGGCTTGTTCAATTCTTACCTTGACTACTTCACCAAAAGTGTAGCAATGCAAACTATAGTTGGCAACACCAAGAAAAGACCCCAAAGGTTTCCAAAGCCTTTGGGGTCTGGTCTACGCTGGCCTGAAAGAATTGACAAATCTCCAAGATTTGTCAATTCTGGTAGCGTCCCGTCCCGTAGGGCAAAGGCATGCCTTTGCCCTACGACTACAACCCCGCCCCCAGCGGCCACAATACATCCGCCGCTACGGGGCCATGCCCATGCGGAATGTGCGCCTCCGTGCGCGGCCACGCTTGGGGCAGTCGCCCCGTGAACGGCGCCGCGCCAAATAGCACATCCACCACCCCGTGCCCCTCTGTGCCGGGGAGCCACGCCACCACCAGCGCATCCATCAGGGGCAACTGCTCGGTAATCAACAACGGCCGACCCGTCAGCAAAACGACCACAAGCTGGTCACACAGTTCTCGCATCTGCCCCAGCAGAGCCACATCCGCTGGCGAAAGGTGTAGCTCATCGCTATCCCCTGCCCCTTCCGCGTATGGCTCCTCCGCCAGAACGACGAGACCGATGGGCGCGGGCGTGGTCGTGTCCGCCAGCGGGGCCGGTTCATAGCGCACCCCTTCCCCCGCTATTGCCTGCACACCTTGCCAAAGCGTTGTGCCGGGGGTGATATTTCCCCGCTTGCCCAACCATTCAATCGTCCAGCCGCCACATTGCAGGCCAATGTCATCCGCCGCGACGCCAGCCATTAAAATATCTGACCCAGCGGCTGGGCTAAGCGGCAACAAGTCGCCCTTATTCTTGAGCAACACGGCCGACTGTTGCACCGCCTCCCGCGCCAGTTGTCTATGCGCGGCACAGCCGACAGCCTCGAGCGAATCGCCGCCCATAAAGGGCTGGGCAAACAGGTTCATTTCCGCTTTGACGGTCAGGATGCGGCGCACGGCGTCGTCAATGCGGGCCAGGGGGATGCGCCCCGTCTCGACCAGTTCCACGGCCGTGTCTATAAACCGCACATAGTCAAAGGGAACCATAATCATGTCGAGTCCCGCGTTGAGGCTGGTTTCCACGGCCGTGGCAAAATCCGCATCAATCTGGTCAATCGCCATCCAGTCTGACACCAAAAAGCCAGTAAAGCCTAGCTCCCCCTTTAGCACATCCGTCAGCAAATAATGCTGGGCGTGCATTTTCAGGCCGCCCCAACTGCTGTACGACACCATGATATTGCGTGCCCCCGCCGCTATCGCCTCGGCATAAGGCGGCAGATGCACGGCGCGGAGGGTCGCCTCGTCTATGTCGGTCACGCCTTGGTCAATTTGCCAAGATTTGCCCGCTGGGTCATGCCACATCATCTTGGTAATCCATTCATAATGGGCCGTACTCCCCCACGCTGTGCCCCCGTCGCCCACAAAATGTTTAACCGAAGCCAGCACGCCGTCTGGTGCGCCCAATTCCCCTTGCAGGCCGCGCACGTAGGCCGCCGCCAGTTGCCCCACGAGGGTGGGGTCTGCCCCGTACCCTTCGTAGGTGCGCCCCCAGCGAATATCACGCGGCACGGAGACAGCCGGGGCAAAGTCCCAATGCACCCCCGTGGCGGCCACTTCCACGGCCGTGGCTCGACCAATTTTTTCCACCAGCTCCGCGTTGCGCGTCGCCCCTAGGCCGATGTTGTGGGGGAAGATGGTTGCCCCCACGACGTTGTTGTGCCCATGCACTGCGTCCACGCCGTACAAGAGCGGAATGCCGAGGCGTGATTTGAGGGCGTATGCTTGGAACTCGTTGACCATTTCGCGCCAAGACACGGCCGTGTTGGGGGTCGGGTTCCC
Source organism: Promineifilaceae bacterium (SeqCode) (assembly GCA_041745395.1). Classification (GTDB taxonomy): domain Bacteria; phylum Chloroflexota; class Anaerolineae; order Promineifilales; family Promineifilaceae; genus Hadersleviella. Next base: position 1,896 of record JBGTIZ010000486.1, read on the forward strand.
CCCGCCACCACTCAGCAAGGAGCCGAGGCCATATTTGCTGATGTCTTCTTTTTTGAGGCTATTCTTTTCAACTTGCGTCATCTGTCCGATTTTCTCGAGCAGGGTCATTTGCCCCAGCAATGCTTCAACTTGTTCAGCGATGGGGGCGGTTATGGCGGGCGGGTTACTCATGAGGTGGCATACTCCTTTATGAACGCGTATTTTTACGGAAGATGGTTGATTTTGTATTGGTCACAAATTACTCACACAAAAAATCCTGTCTCGGCACACCTCGCCGCCTACGGCGGCTCGCCTGTCATAAGGGTGTTTTTTTCGTTTGGGCAACTGTCCAAACGAAAAAAACACCCTCTTTCCAGCGAGTCGTGGCCGCAGGCCACGACGAAGCTAGTCGGTTGAGAAGAGACGCCTTTTGTCAAAAAAAGTACGTTACTGATTCGTGACCACTACAGAAGATGGTTGATTTTAGCAGGAGAGCGGCTATGGCGATTAGCCCCAGCGTGATCAGCACCCACGGCCACACAGACACGGCCGTGGTCGGGGCTGGTTCAGGCGTGGCTGGCGCAACGGGACGATATTGTTCATCCAAAAAGGCGGCTCCCCACGCCAGCGGCGCGTTCCAGTTAATCGCCACTTCATTGGTCGAATAAGAGCCGACATCATCCACATAGCGCAAGGCGGGGGCACGGCGCGACAACCCCGCCTCCGTCGCCGCTGGGTCACTAGGTGAATCGTTTGGGCCACCCGCCACGGCTCCAGGTGGCGGCGGCGGCCAGCCCTGAGCGGGGTCATTGACCCACACCCGATGATGCGGATACGCCATCGGTTGTGTACCGTAGCCAGAAACATAGCTTTGCCCCAGCGGATTGCGCCCGAGCAAATAATCCATGCCTTCGGTCACGCCATCCAGATAACGGCTATCGCCCGAAAAGTCATAGGCCAACCCCATGATGATGAGATTGTTGAGCAGAACAGAATTAGACCCCCACACAAAGTTAAGCAGGGGCATACGGTAGCCTTGTTGCGCCATCAGGGCTAAATACCAATCGGCGGTGCTGATAATGTTGGCTTGCGCTTGGGCTATTTGTTCAGGGGGTAATTGGTTGGGCACAACGGCGAGGGTAATGGTTCCTAACACGGCCGTGTCGCTCCAACTCATCGCTCCCCCGCCTGCGGGCAGTTGCAAAAAGCGGGGTGAGGCGGTCAAGAAATCCCGATATGGCTCCTCCCCCGTGGTCACAAACAGCTCCGCCGCCGCCCAATAAAACTCGTCAGTGACGTTGCGGTCGTCATAGGCTCCCCCGCCTGAGCCGGGCACATTGCCCGCAAACAGCGCGGGATTCGCCACGGCCGCTTCCCACGCTCGCTCCGCCGCTTGTAAACATTGCGCCGCAAAAGGGGGGTCTATTTCTACCCAAATGCGGGCACATTGCGCGGCCGTGGCCGCCAAATTCAGGGTCGCGGCCGTGGACGGGTGATAAACGTAGCGACCTTGCCCCTCGCGCTGGTGTTCGTTGTCATTGTCCCGCTCCGTCACGGGCAACGAAGGCAACGGATCCCACACCAAATCATGGAGCTTGTGGTGCGCCATGCCCGCCAACGCTTGCCCCTCGGGCACTTGCATCCCCAGCAGGAAGTTCATTTGCCAGCGAGCTTCGTCCAAAATATCGGGAACCCCATTGCCGCTTTCGGGAATATTTAGTGTGCCGTCCGCAAAGGCGGCAGGGTTGCGTTCATACTGGTTAAGCATGGTCCACAGGGCAATGCCCCCGTTGACCACATATTTGCCATAATCCCCCGCGTCATACCAGCCGCCCGAAGCGTCTAAGGTGTAATCGCAGGCGGGCCACGCCTGCCCACTAATGTCTTGCCCCGCAAAGCAGGTCACGTTGCTATCAGACAAATGCCCAGCGGGGCGTGCCCAAGCTCCGGCGTGTTCGGGGAGCAACTCGAGGCCACTGCGGTTGAGGTAAAAGTAGCGCAACGCATCGGTGGGAAGTTGGCTATACAGGTCGGCGCGAATGTCGAAGGGCGGACTGGTCAGGTTCTCGACCGTCAGGGTGTAGCTGTTTCCTAGCTGGTTAATCTCGGTGAAGACAATGTGGTGGACGTTTTGACGAGAGGCGTTATCACGGCCGTGTACAATGCTCTCGCCACTAGTCACAATTTGCCCCGCCGCATCCTGCAATTGCCACGGCAAGGGGGTTGCGCTCTCGTGGTGAAAGGCGGCTATTTTGGCGCGGTCAGGATAATAGCCGACTTGGTTGACCTGAATGGCTGGTTCCATTTGCACCTCCTCTTGGGCGGCCACACGTATGGCGAAGGACATCAGTAAGGCCACAATCAGGCAGTAGAAAACGGCGGACTTGGGCAATGGGCAATGACGTAACATAGGCGGGTTGAAACTGAACAGTGAGTCAAGAGTACCCTGAAAAAAGGGACGAAGTACGAATTATGAATGACGAAAGGAGCGGGTGTTCTCGAAAAACCCGCCTCTTCTCGTCCTTCTTCCCTCGTCCTTCGTCCTTTTTCAGCTGGCTCCGCACTCAATCTAATTGGGGTCTGTTTCTAGGCCAAAACCAAAGGGGAACAGCACCTCGGCTTCGTCCAGATTGTCAAAATCGAACGGCAGTTGGTTAACCGTAAACGGCCAAGTGTACGCCGTTTTGCCCGTAAACGGCACGTCGCCAAACAGCACATCGGCCACGCCCTGCCCTTCGGTGCCGGGGAGCCACGCCGCGACCAGCGCGTCCCACTCGCCCAGCCAGTCAGCAACCATGAGCGGCCGCCCTGAAATGAGAATCACGCCGATTTGGTCGCACGTTTCGGCCAGGCGGTTGAGGATGCGGATGTCCTGCACGGGTAGGGTCAGGTTGGGGTCGTCGCCCTGCCCTTCGGCGTACGGTTCTTCACCAACGACGGCGAGGCAGATGATGGGGTCGTCGCCCGCTAGGTTGCCAAATTGGCCGAAACGGTCGTAAACCACGGCCGTGTTCTCACCCACCGCCTGTTCAATCCCCTGCAAAATCGTCGTCCCTTCCGTAATTTCCCCCACGCCGCCCTGCCACTGAATCGTCCAGCCGCCCGACTGAATGCCAATGTCATTGGCGGCGACGCCCGCCACATACAGGGTGGGCATCTCTTTAGAGAGCGGGAACATCTCCCCCTCGTTTTTGAGCAAGACTAGCGATTCGGCTACCGCCTGCCGCGCCACGGCGCGATGCTCAGGGGAGCCAACCAGCGGCAGAAGCTCGGGGCGGGAGGTGGGATGCTCGAACAGGCCAAGGGCGAATTTGACGGCCAAAATGCGGCTGACCGCTTCGTCAATGCGCGCCATCGTAATATCGCCCGCTTCGACCGCTTGGGTGAGCGTATCGATGAAGGTGGGCGCGTCGTAGGGAACCATATTCATGTCTATGCCAGCGTTGATAGCCTGCACCACGGCCGTGTAAAAATCTGGATCTACTTGGTCAATCCCCTGCCAGTCCGACACAATGAACCCTTCAAAACCGAGTTCATCCCACAGCACGTCGTTGATGAGGTAATCTTGCCCGTGCATCTTCATGCCGCCCCAACTGGAGTAGGAAATCATGATGTTGCGGGCGCCGGCCTCAATCACGGCCGTGTACGGCGGCAAATGCACGGCGCGTAACGTCGCCTCATCCACCTCCGTCACCCCTTGGTCAATCATATAATTCCCCGTGGTCGAACTGCCCCACGCCGTGCCGCCATCCCCCACAAAATGCTTGGGCGTGCCCAGCACCGTATCTGGCGCGGCCAAATCATCCCCCTGTTGTCCCTGCAAATAGGCGGTCGCTAGTGTCGAAACAATGTCCGTATTTTCGCTATAGCCTTCATAGGTGCGCCCCCAGCGAATATCGCGGGGCACAGAGACGGCGGGGGCATAATTCCAATAAATGCCCGTGGCAATCATCTCTTGTGCCGTGACGCGTCCAATCTCGGTCATCAAATCAGGATTGTTGGCCGCGCCCAGCCCAATGTTGTGTGGGAAAATGACCGTGCCGACCACGTTGCTGTGCCCATGCACCGCATCTACCCCATAAATCAGGGGAATGCCCAAACGGGTGCTGAGGGCAACGGCTTGAAAGCCATCGACCATCTCCGCCCACCCCTCGGGCGTGTTGTTGCCCTCGGGGAAACCACCCCCGCCGCTGAGCAAGCCGCCCAGGTATTGGCTGGCAATGTTTTGGGGATTTCTGGTAACGCTTCCTTTTTCGATGAGCGTCATTTGTCCCAATTTTTCTTCGAGGGTCATGCGCCCCAGCAAATCAGCCACGCGCTCTTCAAGCGGCACGGCGGGGTTGCGATAAGGGGCGTTGAGGTCTTCGGGCACTTGGGTGGGCACGAGGGTTGGCTCGGGCACTTGGGCGATTACTTCCGTTTGCCCAATCTCGTAAAAAACAAGCTGACCAAAGACGCTGGGGTTTTGCCATGAGTTATCCCCCGTGTCGGCCGCTGACCAAATGAGTTTGACGTTGCGGTCGGCCGTGGCCGCGCCGTTCAGGTGTACTTGGAACCCAATGACGTTGCCGTGCGTCAGGGGAATGTCCCAGACCTCGTTCCGCAACGGCACAGCCAGCTCCACGGCGTACCCTTTTTCAGTGGCGAACATAACGGCTTGTACGCCCGTGCTGTCTTGCTGGTTGCCACCAAAGACGTAATCGCTCAGCGCACGGCCGATGTTAACGGGTGGAATGGTGATTTGCGCCACGCCCGGCACGTATTGGGTTAAGCTCAAATCACCTGCGGCGTTAATATAAAACTCGACCGAATCTTCGTTCCAATAATCGCCGCCATGCTGGCCGGTGATGATGTGCGGGTCGGTCACGTCAGCCATCATATAGAGATAGTTGTCATCAGCGGCGGCGGCAAAGGTGACCTCGGTGTCCCGCGTGACGATAACGGAGCTAGAAGTGGGTGGGTCGGGCAGGGTCACGGTGGGCACGCTCGCCCAGTCGCTCAGGTCGCCATCGAGCGTGATGGCGAGGGGGAAGGGGGCGTAGTAGGTCTCTTTGGGTGTGCCTGCTGGGACAAGAGGGTTAGACACGGCCGTGTTTGTCTCTGTTTCAGGCGTGCTAGGCACGGCCGTGGATGGGGTCTCATTCCCCCCACAGGCCACCAAAGCCCCCACACACAACAACAAAATAATGAAGCTCAAGGTAGCTTTTTTCATGGGTTCTTTCCTGTTTCGTAACGTAGGGCAAAGGCATGCCTTTGCCCTACGTTACGGGGCTGAAAGAATTGACAAATCTTCAAGATTTGTCAATTCTGGTGGATTACGCGGGCCAAATTTTGCGGCCGCCGCCAGGGGGCACGATAGTGTTAATCTGCGCCATTTCGGCGGAGGTGAGGGGGGGAAGCAGGCCAGCCTGAATGTTGTCGCGCATCTGGCGCACGTTTTTCGCGCCGGGGATGACGGTGGTCACGGCCGTGTTGTCCAACGTAAACTGCAACGCCAACTGCGCCAGCGTCCGCCCTTCATTTGCCAACGGTCGTAATGCCTCCACCTTCGCTAAATCCTCCAGAAAAACCTCGTATTGGTCAGGCTCTTCATGCCAACTGCGGCGGAAATCCCCCTCACCAAAACGACTCTCCGCGCTGTATTTGCCTGTCAAAATGCCCATCGCCAACGCCCCGCGCACAATCACGCCGATGTTGTTCTCTTCACAATAGGGCAAAATGTCGTTCTCGGGCATCCGATGCAAAATGCTGTAATCAATTTGCAGGGTGGCACAGCCGCCGTCGGCGTTGAACGCCTTGAGGTAATCAAAGTTGCTGGTGCTGACGCCATACGCCCGGACCTTGCCTTCCCGCTGGAGCTTTTGAAACCCTTCGACAAAAATTTCCATCGTTGGGTCGTGGAAATCAATGTGGCTTTGGATCACGTCAATGTAATCCGTTTGCAGGCGGCGCAGGTTGCTTTCCACGCCCGCCACCAGCTTGTTTAAGCTGGTGTAGGCGGATTGCCCCGCCTCGCCATCAAACCCTTGCCAGCCAATTTTACTGGCGACGATGAACTGGTCGCGCCGCCCCTGCATCGCTTGGCCGAGCAATTCTTCGCTGTGGCCGTCACCGTACACGTCGGCCGTGTCGTAGAAGGTGACGCCGTTATCAAGGGCGAAATCAATCGCGTCGAAAATCTCTTGGTCGTCGGTCGCGCCCCATTGGTCGCCACCGGCCGCCCATAGTCCCATGCCAATTTCAGTCACGGCCGTGCCGCTTTTACCGAGAATCCGTTCTTTTAACTCACTCATGATGTCTCCTTGGGGAATGAAGAGGGAAGAGGGACGAAGGAAGAGAGAGTGTCAGAGATCCTTCTTCCTTCTGCCTTCTTTTTTCTTCCTTTTACTCATTACTTATTCACTGATAGTGTGCCATTGTGAAGGGGGGGCGATATCGGGGACATCGTGACCGCCCTCCCAAGTTAGTTGTGTCGTCAAGCGTATGTCACGCGAGGAACTGCCGACGGCGATGGTGAACGTGCCTGCTTCGGCGTTCCAGCCTTGCAGGAGCGGTTCGTAGTAGGCGAGGGCTTGCTCGGTCAGGGTGTGGGTGACGGTTTTGGTTTCGCTTGGCGCAAGGTGAACTTTGGCAAATGCTTTTAGCTCTTGCCACGGCCGTGTTAAGCGACTTTCTTCATCCCGCACATACAGTTGCACCACTTCCTGCCCGGCCCGCTGGCCCGTGTTGGTCACATCCACCTGCACCACCATCTCATCCCCCGTGTCAAAACGCTCCCCATTCAGGCGCAAATTCTCGTACGCAAAGCTGGTGTAAGACAGCCCATGCCCAAACGGGAAAAGCGGGGCGATTTGCTTCTTATCATAATAGCGATACCCCACAAACAGCCCTTCGCCATAATGAACTTGCCCATTTTCACCAGGATAGTTAATAAACGCGGGGTTATCCACCAGCCGCACGGGGAACGTCGTCGGGAGCTTGCCCGAGGGATTGACATCCCCAAACAGCACATCGGCTAGGGCGTTGCCCGCCTCTTGGCCGCCATACCAGCTTTGCACAATGGCAGGCACATCGTTCACCCACGGCATTTCCACGGGCGAGCCGACATTTAGCACCACAATGGTGTTGGGATTGGCCGCCGCCACGCGGGCAATCAGCTCATCTTGCTGACCAACAAGGCGCATGTCCGCCCGGTCGAACCCTTCGCTTTCCCATTCGCGAGTCAGCCCCGCCACGACGATCGCCACATCTGCTTGGGCGGCCAAATCGACGGCCGCTTGGAGTGGGTCGGCGGGCAGGGGAGCCACACAGCCGAGCCGCACGGTGCGCCATTTGCCCTCTGGGGAGGTGATGTATTCGATTTGGATGTTGACGGGTTGGTTGGCGGTGAGAGACACGGCCGTGGTTGTTGTTTGGTCACTGCCCGTCTCTTCATGTTTTGCCCAATGGTCAATGACCACCTGCCCATCTATGCTCAGCCGCGCCTGCCCCACGCTCCACAAGTGAAGCTCATACTCCCCACTTTCGGGTACGGTCAGCGTGCCGCTCAGCCTCAGGGAGAAATGGTTGGGGTCTACCAGCGGGTTGGCCGTCCCAAACCACGACAAATCTGTTTTCTGCATCAGGCCGCTATGCGCTGGCTCGCCCGTCAAATCCATGTTGTGGAAATAATCAAGCGAAAGCCCTTGTTGCCCATTGGCCGCCGTCAGCCAATCCAAATTGAGTAGCGGCGCTAAGCGATGAATGGGCGCACCAATTTGGTACGGGACGTTGACCTCATCCCCCACCCGCTGGCGAATTCCGGCCAAGGGCGAGACGATGTAGTGGGGGTTGACTTGGGAACTGCCGCCGCCCATGATTTGCGCCCACTGCGCATTTTCGCCAATAACGGCGATGGTTTGCGGTTTATCGGGGTTGAGGGGGAGCAAATCCCCGTCGTTTTTGAGCAGGACAATGGATTCTTGGGCCACTTGGCGGGGGAGTTTGCCGTCGGCGGGGGTGAAACTGGGGCGAGGCTGGGTGACGCGCTCGACGAGCTGGAGCAGGCGGCGTACTTTGTCGTCGATGACTGCTTCGTCGAGTTCGCCGCTTTCCACGGCCGTGATTATCTTCTCAGGATCCATCCACCGCGCCGGTCCGGGCATCTCCAAATCAAGACTACCGCCGGGCACATTGTCGCTATACGTGCCGTACCAATCCGAAATGACGACCCCCGTAAAGCCCCAGCCATCCTTCAAAATATCCCGCAAAAGCAGGTCGTTTTCGCTGGCGTAAACGCCGTTAATGCGGTTATAAGAGGACATAATCGTCCACGGATTGGCGTTTTCCAGAGCCAACCGGAACGGCTCCAGATAAATCTCGTGCAACGGCCGTTCGGCTACTTCAGAACTAATCGAGAAGCGTTCAAACTCTTGGTCATTAGCTACAAAATGCTTCAGGCAAGCCGCAATGCCCGCTTGTTGCAGGCCGTTGATATAAGCGGAAGCGATCATGCCGCTCAGGTACGGGTCTTCGGCAAAGCATTCAAAGTTGCGCCCCGCGAGGGGGGTGCGGTGAATGTTGACCGTGGGGGCGAGCAAAACGTGCGCCTCTTTGGCGTGGATTTCGGCGGCCAACGCTGTGCCCACCTGCTCGATAAGCTCACGATTCCAAGTTGCGCCCATTGCTACGCCCACGGGGAAGCAGACCGAGGTCTCGCCCAAGTTGTCGTCCGCGCCGCGCACCCCGTTGGGGCCGTCGCTGACCTGAATGGAAGGCACGCCCAGCCGCTCGATGGCGACGGTGTGCCAGGTGGTTCCCCCAGCCAATAAAGATGCCTTTTCGGCGAGGGTCATATCGTTTAGTAGGTTTTCCATCTGTTTGTTTCCTTTGGTGAAGTAGTTGTAAACCCCTCACCCCAGCCCTCTCCCCTAGGAGAGAGAGCCAGCCCCCCTCTCCTTCTGGGAGAGGGGTTGGGGGTGAGGGGCGTATTTTATAAATGTACGGTGACAAACACGGCCGTGACCGACCCCATATGCGCAAAAATCTCTTGAGCGAGAGCTTTATCCAGCGTCGTGCCCAGCACTGTTGTCACACGGCCGTCGCTAAATTTCAGCTCAATCTGAGGTACATCACCTCTGGTATACACCAGCGGCAAACGGCAAAACGTAAAGGCCAGCGCATGGGCCGGTAGGGCGAGCGTTTGTGCTTGTCCCGCCACATCCGTATAGCTGAACGCGCTTGGTTCAGCGAGAAACTCCTCCTCGCGCAACAGCGTCGGCTGGAAGCTGATTTGCCCGTCGTGGACAATAACGCCCAATTCCCCCCAGCGGGTCAGCAGTTCCTCTTTGACCTGCCCCGTCATGCCGGGCTGTTTTGCCCCTGCGCCCCACGGCGTGTGGGAGTAGGGGTCAGTCGGGAACGCTCCATAGACGCTTGGCTCCTTTTCATAGCCCAGCCCAGCGCGAATGTCGTAATAATGCGCGGCGAGGGCGGCGATAGTTGCCGCATCTTCGCCTTGCGCCACCGCCTGCTGGTACACCTCTTGCACCGCCAAAAGCAGTTTGGCGACCATGTGCCAATAGATACTGCCCAGCCCTTCGTAGGCAAAAAACGTGCCGGACCGCCCCGTAAAGGCGCGATGGTTAAACGTCTCTTCAAAGAGGTCTAAAATCACCTTGCGCTCGGCCGTGACCAGCGGGGCATAGGCGGGATTTTGCGCCAAGCTGTCCAGCGTGGCGGCCACATCATCCCCATTGTGGAAATGGCCGTTGAAGTGGTACACCCCGTTCGCGTCCTGACTCAGCAGGGCGGGGTCGCCCTGCGCCTGCAACGCTTGCACCAGTTGGAGCGAGTCAGCTTGCTCAGCGGGCACGTTGTTTTTCTGCAAAAAGCCCGCCAATTCCCGCTTGGGGTAAAGCATGTAGCTGTGCTGGTCGGCGCGATAGAGGTCGCTGTGGCGCATTTTTTGCAGGAGTTGCACCACTTCGGCGGGGGTGAGTAGACCAGCGGAGAGCAGGGCGACTTGCCCTTCCAGCATGAGGTAGAGCGGCTCGATTTCCACGCCATCTGGGCTGAGATGTAGGACGTTGTAGGTGTGGGCGAGGCCGTCGGGGCGCAGGTTGGTGCGCAGGGTTTCGTTGAGGTAGTGGTGGGTGAGGGCGAGGAAGTCGTGGATGGTTTGGCGGGGTAGCTTTGTTTGGGCTGATGTAACCTCGTTGGCGTAAATGTCGGCGCGATAGGTAGACACGGCCGTGCCCAATTCATCCATCAGCTCTCGCCGCGTGGCGGGGGTGAAGCCCGCATCCAAATGGGGCTGGGCATTTTGGAATGTTTCGTGTAGCTCATTGAACAGCGTCGCCAAACTTTGGTTGATCGTGAAGCCCTCTTGACTGCTGTGCGCCAACTGCGCCTGCCAAAAGGTCACAAAACGAGTCAGATACGCGGCCGTGACCACCGAAATCCCTTTGCCCACGAGCGCATTATTGGCGTCGTTCCATTCGGGACGCTGGGTGTTCATCCAGATGCCGCCATCGGGCACAAAGTTCGCCAGCTTGGCCAGGAGCAGGACGAGCAGTTTTTCCATCATGGTGACGTGTTGCACCTTGCCCGTCTCGTCTAAAAGCAGTTTGCCGTCGGTGCCGATGTGGGACACGGCCGTGTTGACCGCCTCCTCCACTTCCCAATCAAAATCAAGCGTATTCGTCCAATCAGCCAGCATCGCCTCATACGGCCGCAGGCGATAGGGTACGTTGGCATAGCTGAAAAGGGGCTCGTTGAGCAAATCGGCCAACTGCTGGGGCGCGGTTTTCTCCGCCATTTCCAGCAATTTTTGCAGGTAAATAATCTGGTGGTCGCTCCAGTAGCCGATGTTTGACCACGGGTTGTGCGGCTCGGGAGTTTCCCACTCGATGCCGTTGCGGGTCACGCGGTACGGGTTGTAGCCATCGGCCGTGGTTGCGTTCAGGAATTTGGCGATGATGCTGGGCAGGTAGGCGGGGTAAGTCTGGGCGAGCGGCTCCCAGTTTTGGAAAATGTCGCGCCAGTTGCCCTGATAATCCAGCTTTTGGGAGCCATCGGGCTTTTTTAGGTTGATGGCGAACTGGTTCCACGGCCGACTCGGGTCGCCATGTCGCCGACTGAAAATCAAGGGCAAATATTCGTAACAGAGGCGCAAAAGGTCGGGGTCGTTCTGCGCTTTAGCCCAGCCAATTAGCTCAGGGAGGGGCAACGCAGCGGATAATTCTGCCAGTTGGTCGGCATATTTCTGGGCGATGGGGCGGTTGCGGGTGTGTAAAAAGTCGCGCACATCGGCCGTGGGCAGGGTGTAGCCATCGGCAAAGATGCCGCCACGCATGACGTTGAACAGGGTGTTGGCGAAGTGATGGGTCGAGACGTTCTCTTGGGCGGTCTGTTGTCCGCCGTCTGCCGAACCGACAATGGCGGCTAACTCGGCCGTGCCTGCGGTGATGTCTGCCTCGAGGGCTTCGGCGATTTGGGTGAGACTGCTTTCTTGCAGGAACTGCACGGTGCGCACGATGGCGGAGTGGTCTTGGTTGACATCGGCCACGATGTGCCACGCTTGGCTTTGTTGGGGAGCCAATTCGAGGGTGGTATGAATGAGGTAGCTCCCTGCTTGGCCGCAAATGTCTTTTTCGTAGGTGAGGGGTTGGCCGTGTCTAAACCCATCTATTTGCCCAGCGGTGAGCAGGTAGCCGTGGGGGGTGAGTCCGGTTTGCCACACGGCCGTGGCTAACAGCGATTCACTCGGCGCGGCGCGATCGCTTAGGGTGGCACTGAGGGCAAAAATGCCCAAGCCCACGTCGTCCACTAGTTCGTTGCGCTTGTAGGCGTGGAGCAAATTGCTCAGATTGGTTTGTAACTGGGCGGTCGCCCCGGCGGGCAACACATTTTGCACCCCGTCCAGCAGTTCAATCTGGCGGGTTTCATCCCCCATATTTTCCAGCCAGCAACTGCGCACAAAGCCAAACTGGTCACTGGTGCGCCACATCACCCGCATTTTCACGCCCCAATCATGGTTGATTTCCTCAAAAATGAGCTTATTGCCCAAATTATTTTTATAGAGATGCCGCTCCTGTTGATACAGTCCGTCGGAGCGGCAGGAAAAGGGTTCCCACATCTCTGTCCCGCTACGAAGCAACGTTTTACTACCCGTCAGTTCATGATTGGCGGTGATTTTGTCGTCTGTTTCGTAGGGAAATAGCGCGGAATCCGCGTTGACGCGCCCCGCCGTCAGGCCGCCCGTACTGGAGATAAAGAGCCAATGGTCGGCAGGGCTGACCAAGCTCATAAAGAAGGGGGGCATTTGGTCGTAATGGGCAATTTGGTAATACCGTTCGCCCAAAAGGGTGACGTAACGGCCGTGGGTGGGAGGGGTGTCGGTACTGTGTCGCTCTAAAATAGCAGAAGAATGGCGGTTCATGCAGGAATACTCCAGAAAGAGAGAGACCTCCACGGCTTATCGGGTGGACACGTCCACCCGATAAGCCCGTCGAGTTCTATGAGGAGGAGAACAAGTTATGGACAGCTTGGGTCAATCGTCTAGATTGACCCAAGCTAACTGACTTAACGGACAATGATAGGTAAGTAAATCATCCAACTAGGCGGAACGGTGGGATCCTCGTCGTCGCTGATAAGGATGTTGGCGGTACTGTTGTCAGGGCTGATGACAGCCACGGTGGGGTTGGATAGCTCGAGTTGGAAGGTTCGGTCGCCGTCGGCCGCGTTGTTGTTCAGGGTGGTGACGGTGATGGTCTGGGCGTGTGTGCCGGGGGCAAAGGTGAGTGTGCCCGTAATGGGGGTGTAATCGGTGTTGGCCACGGCCGTGTCATCCACCGTCGCATAATCCACCGTCACCACTTCCTCGCTAATGTCATTCAACGACACCGCGACCGTCACGACTTCCCCTTCAACCACCGTGTAATCCAGCGGAGCCACAAAGCCCACCGCCAGCGTGCCGGGTTGCGTGCTGGCTTCACACATGCCCGCCGGGGTACTCACCAGCGTATGTGGCGGCACATTTAGCACGGCATCGTTGGAAAATGTGACCGTGCGGGGCGTGCCCGTGGCGTTGTAGGCGGCGCAGGTTCTGTCCCCTGTGGCGGGGTCGCGGAAGACGGCGTAGGTGGGGATATCGGCCGTGACCGTTGGGTCTACTTGCCCCACCGCATTAAACGTATGGAGCCAATGGTAAGTAAACGGCTTCGTTTGTCCCGCTTCTTGCGCCCCATCTTCCACATAATTTGGCTCGCTTTCCCAGCGGGCTAAGGCGGAGGCTGGGTCAGCGAACGCTTCGTATTGCCAGATGAGATCATGCCAATGCCCTTCCGCGCCGGGGGCGGCATAGAGGGCGTTGAGATTGCGCACCACATAATCTGGCCGATGCCCGAGGTAGAGCGCACCACCCGTCAGGGGCAGGAAGTTAATCCCATGAATCTCTTCAGGGTTGGCCGTCCACCATGTGGCGTAGGCGATGCCGTGGCTCCACAAAATACCGACCGTCTCGAACGGGTATTGGGGCGGGAACACCTCTTGGTCTACATCAAACCAATACTGTTCCACCGCTTGTTGCTCGGTGGTGTATAAGAAAATGCCCATATCCCGCATTTCCTCATTGCCAATCGCTTCCGCCCACAAAATTACGCCAGCGGCAAAGTTCATCGCCTCGGAGCTAGATTCTTGGTTGTTGCCTGCTCCAAACGCTTGATGCCCCGCCGCCCAACTGTGCCCCGCATACGCATCGAAATGGCGCAAGTAGGGGAAGCGGGTGTCGGTGCGGTCCCAATTGGCGGCATCTTTCACGAGTAACTCGACACTGCCTTCGTAATTGGCCGCCCAAGCGGGGTCATATTGGGCGATGGCGGCGGCCGTCATCACAAAATAGCCCCAATGGAAATTGTGGTCATTGATTTGGCTATCCGCCCCAAAGCCGCTGGGATACCCTTGCAACACGTTCCAGTTGTTGTCCAAATAGAAGACGAACGGAGCTTGCCCATCAAACCAATTTTCCAAATCCCGCTTGAGGTAATTGAGGAAGCTATCCCGCTCGGTAATCATGCCCTGCTGGTCAGCTAGATGCACCAGTTGGGCGATGCGGTTGTAGTTTTTGCCATCCCAGTAGGTTTCACGAGTAAAAATGGGATTGGGATTCGTGTAATCACCGCTCGGCTCGTACATATCGCTGATGTAAGCCTGCAGTTGCGCATCACTATACCCATCCAGACCTTCTACCTGCACGGCCGGCAAAGCGGGCAATACGCCGCCAAACTGCATCTGCGTGGTAAACGACTCCGTGGCGTAAAGGCGCATATCGCCCCGCGTGGTGTTGTAGCTCAGCCCCGTATTGGTCGGCGTGCTGGCTAAATGGAGCCATTGATGGCGGTAGAGCGCGATAAGCGGCAGAGGGGAAAGCGAGCCGCCCGACTCTTTGGCCTCGGTGGTGATTTGGAAGTTGGTGGTCACTTCTTGAGTCACATCATCCACGCTGTATTCGACGTGGGTGTCCGTAACGAAGTTGTAGGCGTGTTGGCGGAATAGCTCTAGCGTATCAGGGCTATCGTTGGGCAGAGCGGCCACGGCCAAATAGTTGGCATTTGCTGGGGCATTCAGGGTGATGTTCAGCCCGTTTTGGGTCCACGTGGAGCCAGTGGGGGCAAAGAGGGCGTAGCGTGCGCCGACATTATTACTGGCCGTAAAGGCGAAGACCTCGCCATTGTTAACCACATTCACTGGCGTAGCTATCAACCGAATGGTGTAGGCTCCGCCTGTCTTGTGAAAGAAGACGTAGGGCAAGCCGTGCCCAAAGGTGGCGGTCATGGTGTTGGTGCCACCGTCCCAATAGGCGGTGACTGTCCAATCGGAGTAGTCGTCTACACGGGTGTGGGGGGCGTTCATGCCCGCTACGGTCACGTTGAGATGTTCGGCCCCGATGCCGGGGAGCAAAAAGTTAGCGTAGCCGGTGACGGCTCCGGTCGGGGCGGTGTTGGTGCCATGTTGAATTTCCCGCGTGTAGCTCATGCGGAGGCCGTCGGGGCGGGCTTGCATGGAGAAGGGGTGGGGGTGCATGTTTTGGGAATGGGGTTCACGCGGGGGCGCCGAGGCCGCACCTTGATTCCAATCCCAGATGAGCGAACTCCACCAATCGTTGGTTTGCAGGGGGCCGGTGTAGTTGCTGGTGATTTTGGGGGTGGCGGGGCTGTAGCCAGGGTTGTCCACGGCCGGCCAGAAGGTGACTGATTTTTCGCCAGCGGGCAGGATGGTGCTGTAACAGCCGACACCGGGCAGGGCCACGGCCGTGTTGGGCACACCTAAACAGCTCACCGTGGCGGGGGTTGGAACCAGCGTGGGCGGAGGAGTCGCCGTGGGGGTTTGGAACACCGTGGGCGTAGCCGTCGGGCCGGGGGTGGCCGTGTTGGTAGGTGTGGGCGGGACACAATTGCCCGCCACCAAATTGTTAAACGGAATGTTTAGCCGGGATTGTTGCCCCTCGCTACTGGTGGCCGAGGTGCGCACCTCGCTGGTGCCGCCGCCGATGGCGTTCCGGAGGCGAATTTCAATCGTGCCATTGACTAAGTTGGCATACGTGCCGCTGACGGTTTGCGTGCCGCTGGTATGGGTATAGTTTTCCCAACCCACCTCTGGGTCGGTGGGAAAGTAGTTATATGTTTCGATGCGGTCATAGGTGCCGTTGCCGTCGAAGTCATAACGAATCTCGGCTTGGGTTCCATGTCCCACGGCCGTGCCCGCATCTATAAACAGGCGAAAAGGGGTTGTTGTCCCCCCACCTCCAGTAAAACTTCCCGACACATTCGTAATTTCATAGGCAATATACGCATTCTGATTGGGGGCAGGTATCGTATCCTTGTCGGCTAACGTGCCCGCCGTGAACTGTAATTCCCCGTTCACCCCGATGGAGGCACCATCAAGCAGATAAAGCGCGTTGCCTGTTACCTCGCACGTCAAAGCGTTATAGTTGGCGTAGCTGGTGGTCGTGGCAAGGGTAGAGACGGATTGGGAGATGAAGAAAATGAGAACGAGCAGGCTGATGCTGAGGGTGAGGGCGAACAGGGTGGGAGGGGAATGGGTGGCTGTTTTGGCGGGCAATTTCATTAGGAATCTCTACTAGGTGAAGGGGGTTTAAGTAAAGTGATTTTGTTACATGGTTATGCTGAATGCGCTAGACAGAGAAATTGCGAATGAGTGCACTTGGTCACTTTATTAAGAGGTACAAGGTGCAAGGTACAAGGTACAAGGTGCGACGGACTGTGATGGTGCGTCGCACTTGTGGCTTTATGGCGTATTTTTGTATTGGTCACAAATTACTCACACAAAAAATCCTGTCTCGGCACACCTCGCCGCCTACGGC
>JBGTIZ010000487.1:0-8813 GCA_041745395.1 Promineifilaceae bacterium (SeqCode)
GCAGGCGGCGCGGCGTGTCGAGCTACGATTTTTTGTCTGAGTAATTCATGACCAGTACAGAACAATGAACAATGAACAATTGGCAATGAATAATGAGTAAAAGTGCTGAGTCAGGATGCCCCTTGCACCCTGCACCCTGCACCCTGAACCTTGCACCCTGCTGGAGAAAATTATGTGTTTAGGCATACCCGGAAAAGTTATCAAAATTTATGAAGCAAACGGCACGCGCATGGGGCTGGTTGATTTCGGTGGTCTGCGTAAAGAAGCGTGTCTGGCCTATGTACCCGAGGTGGAAATCGGGGATTACACCATTATCCATGTCGGGTTTGCCATTACCCAGCTAGATGAGCAGTCCGCCCAAGAGACGCTTGCCCTCCTCCGCGAATTGGGCACGTTGGAGGAGGAGTTGGGAGCTGTGGGGGAGTAAGGGAGGAAGAGAGCAAGAGAGTAAGGGAGTAAGTTTCTGAGCTTCAGGCAACGGGCTTGTTGCTTGTCGGTTTATTAGCTAGCAAAAAGGGAGATGTGGTCAGTGCCACATCTCCCTTTTCACTTCTAACTTCTAACTTCTTACTTCTAACTTCTCACTTCTGGCTACGGCATGACCACGGCCGTGAACAACATCTCCCCCGCTTCACCTAGACCAAGGAGAATCTGGTTGCCTGACCGTTGCCACGTCTGCACCAAGCCCAAGTTGGCCGCGAACTGGTCAGAGAGCGATCCCTCGGGGCAGGCGGCCATCGTCATGCCGCCCATCATGATATTGAGCGACTCACCTTCTTGCGCAAATGTGCCAAAAGCGTTGTTGCAATCCGCTTTCACGGCGATCGTGCCATCCGCCATAAACTCAACGATATAGTTCTGCGGATTAGGAGTTTCTTGCCCATTGTAGCTGAACCATTGCCACGGTACGCCGACCAAACCATCGGCGGGTATGGGGTCACGGACTGGTGGGGGCAAAATTGCTTCCCCTTGTCCCGTGCCCAGAATCATCGTGCCCGCATCGGTCACCAAATCAAGATAGAGCTTGCCGTCCACAATCGTAAAGGTGCGCAGTGCTTCCAAATTAGCCATAAATTCTTCACTTAGCGACCCTTCGGTGCATAAGGCGAGGGTGGTGATGTCGAGATTGATTTGGATGGTGCCACTGCTTTCTTCGGCATTGGCGTAGGCAAACGTGTAGCTACCGAGAGCGGTATTACAGTCGGCTTGCACCTGCACCGTACCTTCGGGGGTAAAGGTGGTGGTGTACTGGTTGCCGTTGGGAATGCTGGCCGCGCCCATGGGATCAATGAAGGATTCCCACTGCCATGTTTGGCCGATTAGGCTGGTGGCATCTGGTTGAGGCACATCCACGGCCGTGCCGCCGACTGACGTTTGGCTGACAATGGCAACCAGCGTATAGCTCAGAGAGGAGGCGTCCGCTGGTGGGTTTTCCACCTGTGTCACTTGCACCTGTAGCACGTACTCAAAGCCCGGCGTGTGGGTAAAGCCTTGGATGGTGTCGTAAAAAAGGGTGTATGGTTCGTCGGGCGAGAGCCGAACTTGCAGACACATTTGGGAGGTCACGCCGGTACATTCGACTCGCTCGGGGCCAACGAATAGGGTGACGATTTGGCCGTTGCTTTGCTCAACCACGGCCGTGTCACCACCCTCCCCAGGGGGATCAGTCGCCGTTTCCCCATTTGTGGGCGGGGCGTCCGCTTCTTCGTCGCCGCCAAACAAGCCACAGCCCGTTGCCAAAATCATGACCA
The DNA here is from genome assembly GCA_041745395.1 of Promineifilaceae bacterium (SeqCode). Classification (GTDB taxonomy): domain Bacteria; phylum Chloroflexota; class Anaerolineae; order Promineifilales; family Promineifilaceae; genus Hadersleviella. Next base: position 1,752 of record JBGTIZ010000487.1, read on the forward strand.
TTAACAGACCAAGTAAAACCAAAACTTTTTTCATGCTGTTCTCCTTATATTTTTAGATGACTACCCTTGAGTAAATAAGTGAACGACCTTGTTTAATCCTTTCGCATTTCATTAGATCATAATTGTACCATCTCACGCCGCTCTGCCGTTAACAATGCGTCAGCGTATAGTCCATGCGATTTTCTGGCTTTGGTTTATGGTGACGTCGATGGGCTTTCAGGGGGAGCGGGGGTGAGTAGCCGAGAAGCGAAGAAGGATAGGTTTAAAACAGAACACGGCCGTGTGTTTGACATCATATCATACACACGGCCGTGTTTCTTTTATAGCTTATAGTCCCCTCTATCCACAGCCGCCACCGCCCGGCGCCCGCTTCATTTCCATCTCCACCTTGGGCGTGAAGAACAGATTGCTCATATTCAAATCGAGCCGAGCGGCGTAGGTACGTGCCCCCAGCGCGGCCATGAATTGGTATTTGAGCGTATCGTCGGCGTAGTTTTCCAAGGGCACGGCCGTGAGAAATTCATCCTCGGGCGCAAAAGTATCGAGCCAGTTGTTAATTCCCCCCTCCAGCAGATACACATTGGGCACACTCTCCGCTTGCAACATTCGCCACGCGGCCGTGGCCGCCGCTTCATCATTGCTCATCAGCACAAAGACCGTATTGGCTGGTTGCGCGTGAAAATCAGCCACATTATCCAGCAAATTTTCCAGCGGCATATGTCGCGCATCCCGCAGGTGGAACAAGTTGTAATCTGCTTCAGAGCGCACATCCAGCATCACCAAGTTCAATTTCCTATCGCTTTGCAGGGATAAAAGCTCTCCCGGCTCGATTTGTATCGCTCTCTCGGCGATACGCGCCTCTTGTTCCGCCGCAATCATCTGCCAGCGAGTCGTATTATCGGGCTGACCGATGAAAATGCCCAACACGGCCGTGAACACCAACGCCCCCGCCCCAATGCGCCGCCACTTTGGCTGACCCTGTGGCTCCTGACCCCCCAAATACGCCTCCAGCTTTTCCGCGCCCCAGAACATAAACAGGGCCATCAAGATGACGCCCAGTACGATAACGCCTGTCTGAAGTCCGAAGAAATCCATCAGCGTGTAGCGACCCATGTAGGAGGAGTTCCAGAAAATCTCGAAATATTCGACCGTTTCACCAAAGAGCAAAATGCCCACCAGCACGCCCAGCACAAAGAAAATGCCGTCCACTTTGGCCGTAGCCGCCGCCACGAGCGAGGTGCCGGGGCAAAAGCCGACGATGATAAAACCGACGCCCATAATCAGGCCGCCCACGATGCCCGGCCAGAAGTAGGTGGGATTGACCCAGAGCAAATTAGAGTTGTTCCCAAATAGATTTTGCCTCGAGCAATCGATTTACTACTCGCTAGAGGTCATAATTTAATAAGGAACTACTCTATTATAGTCGAGCCAGCCCATGCCTGTACTGATAAAAATCAAGACCATGGCGGTCACAATCGCCCCAAACATTACTTTGAGGACGGTCATGTCGGTGAAATAAAAGGATCTTTGGGAATTCACGGGGTCAATTAGCAACTGTCTTGCCTAAACAAGCCACGCCCAGAGAAAAACCCCATGACACATGACACGTGAAACATGACACTGTTGAAAACCCCACGAAATCCGAAAGAACCAAATAAAATTGGGCGGCTAACTTGCGTGAATTGGCAAAGCCAGCCATTTCTAAGACAAAGCCAAAGAAAAAACCGATGGCGGCATAACCGAGGTACGCGCCTGTTTGGCCGAGTAGTTCGGGGAGGAGGAGGGGGAAGGGAGTCATGGTTGTATTCTCCGTAGAAAAGGGTGCTACTTCGCACGTCGCACCTCGCACGTCGCACCTTATTTATATTCACGTCCAGAGGCGGCGAACGAAGTAGGCGAGGGCGTAGGCGCCGCCGAAGACGGCGAGCATGAAGACCCAACTGCCAAGGGAGAGGACTGCGCCGCCAGAGAGGGCTTGTCCCGAGGTACAGCCGCGAGCGAAACGCGCCCCGTATCCCATGGCGATGCCGCCAAGGAAGGCCATCGCCCAGCGGGTTTCGCGGCTGATGCGGGGGCCTTTGACCGTTTCGAGCTTGACACGGCCGTGGAGCAGACCCGACGCAAACCCACCAATTATCGTGCCCACCGTCAGATAAACCAGCCAGCTATCAAGCGGATTGCGCGTGCCCCCCGCCATTTCAATCAGATAAGGGGTGCTGTTTACGTGGTCTGGCACAAAAATGTCCATCACGTAGACCAACATGCGGTTCAAGCCGCCCGACGCGCCGAGGCCGTTGCCCGTCAGGAAAAATGCGCCAAATAGGACTAAGCCCAGTCGTTGTTTCTGACCCAGTTTGGTCAGACGCGCTGGTGGGAGGGGGAGCGGTGGAAATGGTCATGGTTAAATTATCTCCTCATTAGTAACAGGGGGGTGTGGGGGGATTGATTCACGGCCGTGGGTCACTTCCACTTCATCCCAACCCAACATCATCGCTTCAATGCCCGCCGTCGGTTTGTGTCCCGTCGTGGCCAGATAAACGTGCAACAGAATAAACGACGCAAACAGCCACGCAATCAGCGTGTGGAATGGATTGAGAAAACGCAAGCCCCCAATCGCTTCCGCCACATTCGGCCACCGTTGCACCCCCCACATCAGCACCCCCGTGATAATTTGCAAGGGGAGCAGAACATTCAAAATGGCAAAATAGGTTATCTGCTGGAGCGGATTGAGCTTCCGGTCTGGTGTTTTCTCAAACGGATGCGGCTCATTGCGGAAAATCCCTTGCAGATAAAACTTCGCCTGCTCAAACGCTTGGTCAAAGAAGCCTGCTGGGCGCGGCAAATATTGCTGAATCTCGCCGCTGTCCAGATGATAAAAGAGGGAGAGCGCGGCATTGGCCAAGAGCAAAAAGCCCAGCACATTATGCACCTGCACCACCAGCGGGAAGCTGAACAGGCCGAACACATCTGGCTTGTGGATAATCAGCCCGGTGAACAGCAGGAGCAAAATCGCCGCCGTTTGGAGCCAATGCCAGAACCGTTCATAGACGGTGTACATATAAACTCGTTCTAGGGCTGGCTGGTGCGGCGCGTTTTGTCTGGCGGATAAGACGCGCAGGCCGCCGTGGGCAAAAATGCCCAGCATGGTTAGCACAAACAGACCCGCGCCCAAGCCGTTGACCCACCAAAGCCGGTCATAACCGATGACGTAGATGTTCAGGTTGGCGGTGTCGGGCGTGTACAGGAGTTGCCCATCCGCGCCCGTGGTCACTTGGCCCGAGAAGCTGGTTTGGGCGTTGCCCAGCAGGGTGGGGGTTGTGCCTGCGGGTGCGTAGCTGGCTAGCACCAAGGGACGGGTGACGCGGGAGTCGGCCGTGTGGCAATCTTGGCACTCTTTGGTGGCAAAACGGCCGTTGGTCACGGTGTGGTTAATGGCATAGGGTTGCACATCCCCCTGAATGCGGGGCTGGTCTAACCCTTGCGCGGCCAATTTGTCAGCGATAAGGCTGACTTTTTCGTCGCTATCCAGCCGTAGCTCGTTGTCTACCAGCCGCTGGTCGCCGTTGCTGTCAAAAAGGGCTAATACCTCGGGATGATAAGCGCCATCGCTGGTGAAGTAGGCGGCGATTAAGTCTCGTTCGGGGACGGGGCGCGGGGAGCCGTCTGCTTCTTGGTAGACCCAGTAGAAGGCGGTGATGAGGTTGTGGGGGGCTAACACGGCCGGGTTAGCCCCCCCCATTTTGCCGTTGCAAAAAGACAGGTTCATACCCCGTAATGAGCGAGGTGGGCAACGTAGGGTCGCCTTCAATGCCGCGAAACTCACTGAGGGGGGAGCCATCTGCCCGCAACGCCGTCCAGTCAATGCTTTGCTGGGCGGGGCCAATTACTTCGGGAATGTGACACGTCTCGCACGCCATCACCTGCATGTGCCGCTCCGCAAAGGGGAGCCAAGCGTGCGTCTCGCTTTCAATTGGCTCATGGCAAGAGGTACAGCGGCGCATCGAATCATCTAGCTCAGGTGCGAGGCTACTCTGGGCACTGCTCCCCTTGGCAAATTGATGCAGGGGCGATAAAGATACGCGTCATAATCAAGCCGGCGCGGGTCAAAAATGAGATGCCCGGGGCGGGTAGCTTCCCCTCCTTGGGTATAAATCGGGTTGTTCAGAGCGTAATGGCAATCGGTACAGTTAACCACCCGCTCCGCATGAATGTCAAAGGCGCGGGAAAGGTTCGCCTTGTTTTGCACATTTAGGGCGGAGTCCGAAATGCGTTGGGGGGAGATAATCTGCCCAGTGGTCAGGGTGCGCCAGTCGGCGGGATCGCCCAAGGTGATGAGGAGCGGGTCGTCTACGTTTTCGTGTCCCACGCCGTGGCATTGGGCGCAATTGCTGTTGGGCGGGTCTTGCACGGGCACAATGGATTGTTGCAAAAACCCATTTTCATCAAACGCTTGCGTTAGCCAATGGAGGCCGTTTTGGGTTTGGGTGACGATGCCCGTGCCGACGAGAGTGGCCGTATTGACCCAAGTCAGCCAGTCGCGCTTCGTTGTTGGGCTGGGCGATGTGGCAGAGGAAGCAGTTCATCTCGACTGTGCCCGATGTGCCCCAATCCCAAGCGGTGGCTTCGCCTGTGGTGGGGTCAATGAGGCTGGTTTCGGGGTTACTGGGGTCGGGAGCGAGTGTGGTGAGGGGTTGTCCGTCGCGGCTGGTTTGGGCGGGGCCGCCACCGACGTGCCGAGTGAAGCTCATGAGCCATTCGGGTGGTTTGGTCAGGTCGCTGGTCGCCAGCGGTGGAGAGGTAGCGGTAGGTGAGGGGGGCCCAGCGGCCAAAGTTGCCGAGGCTGTTGTCCCACCCACGGCCGTGGTCATCTCCTACCTGCCCCCAACTACTCAGCCCCAAATCCACATGAAAACTATGCTGGGCGATAAACGTCGTATCATGGCAACCGCCGCATGTTTGCATGGTGGAGAGGGGTTGCCCAGATTCTAAGACGTTATTGCCCTCGCCGTCGAGCAGGGGGACGGGGCGTAGGCGTTGTGGGTTCTCCAAACTCTTGACCATGCAACACCCCACCCATCACCAGCGAGAGCAAAACCGTCACGCTGACCAACAAAATGATAGATTGCTTCTTTTTACGCATCACGTATATCTTCTCAAAAATCGGTGGTAAACCCCCCGGCACTCAGCGGGTGTTTACGCATCTCTCTGGATAAAAAGTGCCGGGGGAGGCATCGTCATCATCAATCCCCTGCACCCTGCACCTTGCTTCATCGCTCAGCACTTCGTACCTGCCGACTGCCCCACCGCATCGGGTCGCCCGGATACCCTAACGCCTCCCAATCCATGCGCCCATCTTCACTGTGGCAATGCGTACATTGCAACGATTGCTCCTTGGGCACAACCATATGGCTGAGTGTCCAGTGCATATCCGTCTCGGCAAAGCCATATTCACCGCTGAACTGTTGCCCCGCCGCTTCCGAGCCGAGCGTCAGTGCCAGCGGCCAATCAAACTCTGTCCAGTAACCACCGGGGCCAGCCGTCTTGGGCTGGAGCAAATGGTTATAAATGGTGTCATACGGTTGCATGGCGCGATGGATTTTGAACGGCCAAATTTTAGAATCAGGGTCGTTAATATTGCCCAGCGGGGCGTTGAGCGAGGTCACGCCCGTCAGGTTGATGGGGTCATTGATGAGGTAGCGGTCTACGAGACCATTGTGCCACTCATACTTGGGCGTGAAGTTCTCTTCGTATACAAAGCTCCCCTTGATTTTCATGTAAGTATGCGGGTCTTCGGCGATGTCATCTTGCCCGGCCGTGGACCAATCCCAACTCATCTTGGTTGCTTCCCGTACCGCCCCTTCGGGAATGTGGCAGGTTTGGCAAGCAACGGCGTCCACATGCGCGTTGAGCCGCGCATCCTCATGCACTTGTGCGCTATGGCAATCAGTACAGGCGATTTGGTTGGTCGTGTCTAGGCTGACGCTAATGGCTCGACCACTAATTTGGTGGTCTGTCGTCTGGTGGCAATCGGTACATTGAAAATCGGGTTCTTCAGGAATTCAGGGGGTTGACATCAAATGATGCGCAAAACGCAATGTGTGACCAGAGAAACCCGCGCATCACGCATTTGATTTCAGACCAAACCCCATGAGATCCCAAAGAGCCGAAAATCGTAGCGTCCCATATGTACGTCTATGTCTTCGGTGGGGAAGTAGAGCGTTTGGTCCATGTCCCCATGCTTGACGGCGTTACCGCCCCCGCCGTTAAAGTGGCAACTGCCGCAATTTTCGCGGGTGCTGTAGCTGACGCTTTGGGCGGCGGCCAGTAAATCAACCCCTTCGACGGGCAGACCCATGCGCCCTTTGACATAGCCGCCGCTCTGGTCGTGGCAAGCAAGGCAATCTATGTTTTCTTCGTTGGTGAAATCAAAGGTTTCATCTTCCCAGCCGTAGCCCGCGTGACAGGAGGTGCAACTGGGCCAGTTGCTCTGGATGCCGAGGCAGAAGTTGTTGAAGCTGTTTTTCTTGCCGATAGCGACGGGTTCGTCTCGCCCTTCGACGATGGTTGGCTCGCCTTGCCATTGGAAGTGGGCGGTGTGGAGCATATCTTGCCCTTCGCTTTCGTGGCATTCAAGGCAGGCGCGGGTCACGTCTGGCCCTGTTTCAAAGGGGCCTTCCATGAGGTCGCTGTGGTCTACGGCGGGGGCGCGGACGGGGAGGTTTGCCCAAGGGTTGTCGGGGGGAGAGGACACGGCCGTGGTATCGCGCACTGTCAGAAAAACAGGCACCACAATCATCAAAAAAGTCGCTAACAGGCCAACCAGCCAAATATATTTTGTCTCTTTCATGCGCTTCAGACCTTGCGAATAAGCATAGCGATAGAATGTCTCAGACCTTAAGTGTAGACAGAGGCACTTACGTCGAGAAGTGATAGATGTCACCCCTTCCGATGCACATCATCATATAGACACATACCTATATGACAAGGCAACAAAAAACCGCAGAGATGAAAACCATCTCTGCGGTCAAATAGCCATAAAGTGAAGAACTAGCCCCCACTTCT
>JBGTIZ010000488.1:0-3747 GCA_041745395.1 Promineifilaceae bacterium (SeqCode)
AACTCAAAAAACCCCTCTTGATAGCGAGGCGTGGCCGCAGGCCACGCCGAAGCATCTTGCTACTCATGAATACTTTAGTTTTTTCGTTGGCCTAAGCTGAAATGCTGACTGGCTGAGACGCTGAACGCTTACGAATAATTGAGCTGATGGCGCATCACATCTGGGTGGGAAAGTCAAAAAATTGCACCTCTAGGCCAAATTTTTCGGCTAAATGTGAGCCTAACGCCTGCACGCCCACGGTCTCCGTGGCGTAATGCCCCGCAAAAATGACGTTCATACCATAATCGCTGGCGGCATAAAAGTGAGCGTGTGAGGTTTCCCCCGTCAGGAACGTATCTATCCCCAGCTCGTGGGCTAGCCCCACTTCCCCCGCCCCTGCCCCCGATAAAATCCCCACCCGATGCACCCGCGAAGGGCCATACGCCAACACCTGCGCCTCGGTCTGCAATTGGTCGTTGACACGGCCGACAAACGTCTCTAACGGCAATGGCTCGACCACGCCCTGCACAGCGAGATTTGTGCCCATAGGCGCGAACCACCACTCGATATGTTGCAAGCCAAACATCTGAGCCAGCACGGCGTTGTTGCCTACTTCGGGATGGGCATCGAGCGGCAGGTGGGCGGCGTAGAGGTTGAGTCCGTGTTGCATCATGAGGCGCACCCGCTGGCCGAGGGGGCCGGCGATGCGCTCGACGTTGCGCCAAAAGAGGCCATGATGCACGAGGAGGAGGTCGGCTTGCCAAGCCACGGCCGTGTGTAAAATCTCGGGGGCCACATCTACCGCCAAAGCGATGCGCTCAACCTGCTCATTGGCCGTTTCCACCTGTAAACCCTGTGGCCCATAATCTTTTATCGTCTTAATTTGGAGATAATCATCTAGGTAGCTGACTAATTCATCACGTTTCATGCGCTCTCTCCGACTAAATATCTTGGTCGTTCTAAGGGGGTTGTGGTAAAAATAAACGCGGTTGACCAACAGGGGTCAACCAATGGTTCTGTAAAATGGCGATGAGCAGGCTATGACCCAGGAAGAGACGCTGACTGCACCTGTCCTCATTTTGAATGTTAATTTTGAGCCTCTGCACGTTAGCAATATCAAACGTGCGCTAGGTCTGTTGCTGTCTGGCAAGGCCGAGTTAATTATGAACGGTCGGGGCACGATTAGCACCAGCACGGCCGTGTTTGAAATCCCCTCCGTTATCCGCCTCAGCTACATGATTAAACGCCCCCGTATGCGCGTCAACCTCACCAAGCGCGAAGTCTTGCGCCGCGACAATTACACCTGCCAATATTGCGGCCGCAAAACGACTCAGCTCACCATTGACCACATCATGCCTCGCCACGCAGGCGGCAAAAATGAGTGGCGCAATTTGGTAGCCGCCTGCCCCACCTGCAACCGCCAAAAGGGTGGCCGCACACCCGAACAGGCCAATATGCTCTTGCGCCGTCCCCCTTTCGAGCCAAAACCATCGGCTATGTATCTGTTTGGACACCATTTGCAAAAACAAAGCGAATGGGAACCTTTTCTCAACGGCTGGTAATCAGCCAGCGGCTTCTCGCCCTTCTTGCTGTGCCAATTCAATAATGCGGGGCAACCCCTCATCAATCAGGTCACGTACTTGGGTTACCATCATTTGATACCCCTCTTTTGGTCCGCCATAGGGATCACTAATGTTAAAGCGGCGGTTGTTGACCATTTGAGAGAGCATATAAATTTTGTGGGCTTGGTCAGGAAATTCGGCGCGTAAGGCTTCGGCATGACCGCTTTCCATGCAGAGAACGAGGTCTTGGTCAGCGAGCAACACGGCCGTGACCATACGCGCCTGATGTTGGCTAATATCTAAACCGTCCTGCTCCATAACCACTTCTTGACTGAATTGGGATGCGCCACGCTGAATCTGCGCCCACGTCCCGGCTGAAGACACTTGCCAATCAGCTTCACCATACGCTTGCAAACGGTCAGCCAACAACGCTTCAGCCACGGGTGAACGACAAATATTGGCGGTACAAACCACAAGAATCTTGGGCATAGGCATTTTCTCCTAACAATCTGTGCAAACAGTAGCCGTTATGGCAAATAAAAGGGCGTGGTCGATTTTCGACCACGCCCTTTTTTACTCACTCTACGCCGTTTTGTCGAGTACAAGACAATGAATTAGCCCATATCAGGCAAAAGCAAACCATAATTGCCATCTCGGCGGCGATAAACAACGTTGATTTCTTCATCCTCCCCGTTAAAAAACACAAAGAAGTCATGACCAAGCAGATCCATTTGATCGGCCGCTTCGTCAACGGTCATGGGCCTTAGTGAAAAGTGCTTATGGCGCACAACTGACCTTTCTTCTTCGTCAAAAGCCTCAATGGGCAATGGCTCAGCCAAGGCAAAATCATCAATTCCATTTTGCTGACCACGCCGCCGCTTATTTTGCTGTTTACCGCGATAACGATTAATTTGCCGATGAATTTTGTCAATAACGGCATCAACCGAAGCAAAAATATCACCAGTCCGCTCTTCCGCCCGCAGAATGGTTCCGTGTTTGTCACGCACCGTAATCTGAGCCACTTGTCGCTCCATCACGTTGCGGGCATTTTGTTCAGTTAAATCAACGGTTGTTTCGACCAGGGTGGGCATATAGCGGTCAAGACGGTCGGTCTTTTTGGCAACATACTCTTCGAGACGGGGGGTTAAATCGAGGTTGTGTACATTTATAGCGAGTTCCATCGTCTACTCCTTTATGAATATGGATCACAAACTTGTGTGATGGTTTGCGGTCTTGTGGATATTGTAATGGGCGTTTAAAGCGTGAATAAGTTACGAATGTAATGGTTTGGCATTTGTTTCTGACTATACCGCACGAGCGAAACAGTGGGCAGACACGGCCGTGGCTCCAGCCGTGTACAACGCCTCGGCGGCAGACTCAAGCGTCGCCCCCGTTGTACAAACATCGTCAACGAGGACAATCCGTTTGTGTGCCACATGCGTTGCCGTAGCGGAAAAGGCTTGATGCACATTGACCCGACGATCATCCATTTTTAGCCTTGCCTGCGGGGTTGTGTAGCGCACACGATGCAGAGCATCAGACGTATAGCTGATACCGCTTTGCCCCGCCAACTCTCGCGCTAACAAGGTGGATTGATTGTATCCTCTTTCTTTTTGACGCTGTGGATGAAGAGGGATAGGGACGATTAGATCGCACTCCACGGCCGTGAGCGGAATGAACGCTTGCATCACTTCAGCCATCACTGAAGCCAGCCCAAAAACACGGTAATATTTGAATTGATGAACAAGGGGGGGAACGTTGTCTTTGAATAAAACGGCGGCACGAATGCGGTTGAGAGCCAAGGGGGCTATCTTGCAATGATAACAAACAGATTCGCTACACGGCCGTGCGCACCGCTCACACACGATACCAGTCAAACGGGGCAACGCTTGCCGACAATTTACACAGAGCAGGCTCCCACTCTGGCGACACCCCACGCATCGCGGTGGTAAAACAAAATCAATGGTCTGTAAAAAAGTCCGACGCAAATGGTATAACAATGCATACCCCACGTGCTGAAAAACAGAAACAGTAAGCGTTCAATCTGTAAAAAAGCCCCTTATCTACACGCTTACCCTTATATTAAAATAGCAACAACGACCGCACGTTGTTTGCTTTTACAAGCCAGACTCATTAAACACACGCCAGACGCGAAAACCAGCCGGGCCAAGCAACACCACAAACCACGCGGGAAAAATCAAGAAAA
>JBGTIZ010000489.1:0-4469 GCA_041745395.1 Promineifilaceae bacterium (SeqCode)
CCCTGCCAACGCCAACTGCCTTTCCAGCGAGTCGTGGCCGCAGGCCACGACGAAGCTAGTCGGTTGAGAAGAGACGCCTTTTGTCAAAAAAAGTACGTTACTGATTCGTGACCACTACATAAAAATGACCGATTACTAATCAACCAACCAATCAACCCATTCCCCCCTCATGGAAACCACAGTCGAACGCATTCCTTTGGCCAGCTATGTCCCTACCTTGGTGGCGCACTATTTAGCTGGGGTGGGCACGGCGGAGGAACCACTCACGGCCGTGTGTCCGGGCGCGGTCATGTTTGCCGATATTTCTGGCTTTACCGCCCTCACCGAGCAGTTGGCGCAAGAAGGGCCGGCTGGGGCAGAAAAGTTGACCATCATCCTCAATGATTATTTTGGTCGCTTGGTAGACACCATTCAGGAGCATGGCGGGGATGTGTTTAAGTTTGCGGGGGATGCGCTGTTTGTGGTGTGGCCGGTCTTACCAGAGGGGGATTTGTCCACGGCCGTGTTACGCGCCTGCCAAGCCGCCCTGGCTATCCAAAGCCGCCTGCAAGATTATCAGGGCAACTTGCCCAGTGGGGAGCAACTCGCCCTACGCATCGCCATCGGGGCGGGCGACCTCACCTTTTTCCACCTCGGCGGCATGTATGGCCGCTGGGAATATCTGGTAGCGGGGGAACCGCTCAACCAAATCAACGAAGCGGAAACGCAAGCGCAGGTGCAAGAGGTGGTGCTTTCGGCGCGGGCGCGGCGTTTGGCGGGGGGGGTGATACGGGGGGATTTGTTGCAAGCGGGGGCGTTGCGCCTGACGAGCCTAACATGGTCGGAGCCGCCCGCGCCGTTGGCTTTGGATGTGCCCAACACGGCCGTGGTCAATCAACTCCTCTCTGGCTACGTCCCCGGCGCCATCAACTTCCGCATTACGGCGGGGCAAAGTAGCTGGCTAGCCGAAATGCGCTCCCTCACCATCCTCTTCATCAACCTGCCCGACCTGACCCACAAAACCCCGCTGGTCCTCGCCCAGCAGATGGTGCTGACCCTGCAACAACATTTGTATCGCTACGAGGGGAGCGTTAACAAAATTAGCGTGGACGAAAAAGGGGCGACGATGGTCGCCGCCTTTGGGTTGCCCCCTATGGCGCACGAAGATGATGCGGTGCGGGGCAGTTTGGCCGCGCTCAACATTGTGCCTGCTCTGCGGGAACTGGGGGTGCGGGTGAAGATTGGCGTGACCACGGGGCGCGTCTTTTGTGGCTTGGTGGGCACGGAGACGCGGCGAGAATATACGATGATTGGGAATGCCGCGAATCTTTCGGCGCGGCTGATGCAGTTGGCGGGCACATTGCCCCAGCTTGTGTCGCCCATTTTGTGTGATGCGGCTACCGAAGCCGCCTCGCGCCAGCGGATTACGTATGAGGCGCATCCCGCCGTGAGCCTGAAGGGGAAGGCGGTGCCGGTGGTTCCCTATGAGCCACGCCGCCCCCACACGGCCGTGTCCTTGCAATTTCTTCCCTCCCAAAGCGAGGCCATTGGCCGCTTTGCTGAAAAATCGGTCATCTTGCACCACCTCTTCCAACTGCAACGCGGCCAAAATAGCTTCTGTCTCATGCAGGGGGAAGGGGGCATTGGCAAATCCAACCTTGTTGAATACGCTCAAGCCCAAGCCGCCCAAATCGGCCTCACCTCTTTTGTCGCCACGGCCGATGCCGTCGAGCGCATCACCCCTTACTATGCGTGGCGCACCGTATTTGCCCAAATTTTCGATTTGAGCATCTTTGCCCAAATGGAAAACCTGCCCGCCGCCCAAGACCACCTGCTCAACCTGCTGGCGGATACCGACGACCCCGAACTGGTGCAGTACGCCCCGCTGTTGAACCCCGTTCTCCCCTTTAATTTGCCAGAAAATGAGTTCACCCGCCCCATGGGGGAAGAAGCCCGCGCCCGCCGCACCGAAAACTTCCTGCTCCGCGTTTTGCACTACTCTGTCACCCTCTCCCCCAAGTTTCTGGTCGTCGAAGATGCCCACTGGCTCGACGATACCTCATGGTCGTTCTTGGTCACGGTGCAACGAGAAATCCAACCGCTGATGATTCTCGTCTCCACCCGGCCCCTTGCCCATCCCCCACGCCAATACGAAACCCTGCTCGCCTTGCCCGATTTGGTGCAAATCAGCCTCGAAGGGATGTCTAAAGAGGATTCGCACCTGCTTATTTGCCAAGAGCTGGCGGTGGAGGTGTTGCCGGAACAAGTGACCCAGCTTATCTGGGAAAAAGCGGAGGGTCATCCCTTTTATACGACCCAATTGGCCTGTAATCTGCGGGATGCGGGGCATTTGCTGATTGACTCCGAAACCAAGACGGCGCGTTTGGCGCAAAACATCCAACTGACGCAAATCGCCTTGCCGGACACATTGCGGGCGGCGATTATCAGCCGGATTGACCGTTTGAATGCACAACAGGCGATGACCTTAAAAGTTGCCAGTGTGATTGGTCGGGTGTTTGCCTACCAGATTTTGGATAGCATTTATCCCATCGTCAGTGACCGCCCCAATTTGCCCGACCATCTTTTCCGCCTGAGGCAGTTGGATTTAACCTTGCTGGAGGATTCGGCGCCGCAGTTGTCTTATCTGTTCAAGCACATCATCACCCAAGAAGTGGCGTATGAGTTGATGTCTTACAACCAGCGGCGGCAGTTGCACTGCACGCTGGCGGAATGGTATGAGCTGGCGTTTGCGGCGGATTTGGCGCAGGTCGCGCCGTTGCTGGGGCATCATTGGCAGTTGGGGGATGAGCCGGAAAAGGCGATGGGCTATTATGTGCAGGCGGCGGAGTTGGCGATGCAGTCGTTTGCCAATCGGGAGGCGATTGATTTTTATCAGGCGGCGTTGCAGATGTATGGGAATTTGCCCACGGCCGTGGCCGAATCTTGGCAAACCTCAGCCTTGGCGTGGCAAGCGGAGTTGGCCTTAGCCTATTACAACTTGGGTCTCTTTGCCCAAACGGAAACGACGACGCAAGCGATTTTGCACCAGTTGGGGCAACCGATGCCACGTACGCCCGGCCAGTTGCGGCGGCGTTTGTTACGCCAAGTGGTGCGGCAATTGGCACATCGCGCCCTGCCGAAGCTGTTTTTTGGGCGGGCACGGTCGGAGGAAGAGCAAACTCGCCTGACCACGGCCGTGCGGGCTTACTCTCGCTTGGGGTCTACCTATTATTTTACCAACCAGACCCAACAGTTCCTCTACACCATTCTTTGCGCCCTTAACGCCGCCGAAAAAGCTGGCTTGCACCGCGATTTGCCCATCACCTACGCCATCGCCGCCCTCATGGCGACCATGACGGGACGACATCGGCTGGCTCAGACCTACGCCAATCTTGCCCGCCACACCAGCCAACAAATCCCCGACCTCTCGATGCAAGCCTTTGTTCTCAGCCGTATTTCGCTTACCAAGCTCAGCGTGGGGCAGTTGGCCGAGGTCATGGCGCTCAGCCAAGAAGCTGTCGTGGTCTATACCCGCTTGGGAGATGAACGACAACGGAATATTGCCCACTCGTTGGTGTCGGCCATAGATTATTTGCAGGGGCGGTTTAATGATGCGGTGGTTTTAGGCGTGGCGTTGGCGCAAGCCTCCGTGCAGATTCAGGATTTTGCCTCGGCCGTGTGGCGGTTGGTGACAGTCTGCGAGGCGTTATTGGCGTTGGGCGAATGGGCGCAGGTGCAGGAGCGGTTGCAGGAGGCGGAGGGCTGGTTACAACAGACCCGAGGGTATGATTATGCTGGGTTGCAGGTGTTGTGGCTGACTTGGTATGCTCATGCAGGAGATTGGGAGGCGGTGCGCACGGGGCGGGAGGGGTTGGTGGATCGTTTTATTCAGGGTGTGGGCACATCGGAAAGTTTTGCGCGGATGGTGGTACGTTTCGCTTCGGTTTTATTGTGGGAGGCGGAGTTAGCGTGGCGGGCGACGGAGACCATTCCGCCCGCTTTGCAGGCAGAGATTGAGCAGGTGTTGGCGCATTTGGAGCGGATGGTAAAGCGGTTTGTGTTGGTGTGGGGGGATTGGGCGTGGTGTTCGGGCTGGTTGGCCTGGCTGGAGGGGAACCACGGCCGTGCGCGGCGACTGTGGCAAAAGGGCATTGAAGCAGGGATGAAGTTGGAACGGTGGCCGCTGGTGATTCAGCTTCATCATACGGCAGGGCGGTTGGGTCAGGAGCAGGACACGGCCGTGTGCCATAGCCACCAACGCGCCATCAACCATTTGCAACCCCTTACACAATGGCCTGCCAACCGCCTGACCATCCCCACCGACCCCACCCAACGCATCATTATCTACTAGAGTTGTTCCTGATTAAAAAATCGGGTAAATTCCAGTCAAAAACTGGAGTAGCCCAATGAGTTTAGCCATACGTGATGATCGCCAAATGCGTGCCTTAACAGGCGTGTCCATAAGCCAGTTCGACATTTTATTAGCTGTT
>JBGTIZ010000490.1:0-2696 GCA_041745395.1 Promineifilaceae bacterium (SeqCode)
CTTCAGCCCCTGCGCCTCCGCCGCGCGGCGGCTCATGACCACCAACGCCGCCGCGCCGTCATTCAGGCCCGGCGCGTTGCCCGCCGTGACAATGCCCTCTTTTTCAAACGCTGGGGGCAATTTACTCAAACTCTCTAAATCTGTGCCGAGCGTATAACCACCCGCGCCATCATAGCTGGCGCGAATCGATTCATCTTGGCTGATAAGCTGGCTCCCTTTACGGCTCTTGATTTCAATGGGCACGATTTCGGCGGTGAATTGTCCCACGGCCGTGGCTTTGGCCGCTTTATCATGGCTAGCCAGAGCAAACGTATCTAATTCCTCGCGAGTTAGCTCAAATTTTTGGGCGATAAATTCGGCCGCATTGCCCATGCCCCAATCTTGAAACGAACACCAGAGGCCATCAAGCAGAATGGCGTCTTTGGCCTCGACATGGCCGTAACGATGGCCGGCGCGGGCTTGCGGAAGCAGATAGGGGGCGTTGCTCATGCTTTCCATGCCGCCCGCCACATACGCCTCCGCTTCGCCAGCGGCAATGCCATTGGCGGCCAGCATGACCGCTTTTAGGCCAGAGCCGCACACTTTGTTCACGCTGGCCGCGCCAACGGTATGGGGTAAACCTGCGTTGAGCGCGGCTTGGCGGGCGGGGGCTTGTCCTACGCCCGCGCTCAGCACATGACCCATAATGACTTCGTAGATGGTCGCGGGGTCTATGCCTGCTCGTCTGACCGCTTCTTGCACGGCCGTGCCGCCGAGTTCAGGTGCGGTTTTGGGGCTGAGGCCGCCCTGAAAGCGACCAACGGGGGTGCGTACCGCACTGATGATAACCACATCTTGAGGGGTTTTGTTGCTCATGGGAATCTCCTTTTTTGATAGCTATAAGCTGTCAGCCGTAAGCTGTAAGTGGGTGTTTTGGGGAGGAGTGTAGCAGTGGGGGGCTACAGGGTAGTTGCAGAAGGCGTGCCTTACTTTCGCTAAGTAATCGGTCAAAAAGTACGTAGGCGTTTATCAATCAAACAAAATGGGTGAATTGCTGAATTGCTGAATGGTTAATGGCGCGTCATGGGAACGCCTCGGTTAATCACTCATCAATTCACCCATTCACCAATTGATCTGTTTCAGGTAATGCCTTGCGTCACATTTGTCTCGCAAATCGCTATGTTAAAAATGATCTGCTATTAAGTGCCTGGAGTTTCTATCACGGATTTTTGAGAATAGGCCGGCTCAACTGATAAAACGTTGATAAGCGCGGTTCCAGTACAGCAGGGGCTGAACCTCTTCCTCAGGCACGGCCGTGGCCTGCACCTCGCCCAAATAAATCGTATTACTGCCCACATTGAGCCGGCTGTGAATCCGACAATCCAGCCAAGCCAGCGCATTTGCTAGAATGGGCGCACCCGTCACGGCCGTGGTCCAATCCCCTTCCGCAAACCGATCCTCCTTTGACCAAGCAAACCTGTTAGACAAATCTTCTTGGTCATGCCGCAAAATGTTAACCGCAAAAACGGCATCTTCCCGCTCCAAAAGCTCATACGCATAATGGCGATGGTCAATGATGACCGTGATGAGCGGCGGGTCGGGCGAAACGGAGGCAAAGGCGGAGACGGTCAGGCCGTGAATGGCGTCTCCCGCTTTAATCGTGACAATGGTCACGCCAGCGGGAAAATGGCGCAGGGCGTTGCGATAATCTTCTGATTTAACGGTCATGGTTATCCTCTAGGCTAGGGGGCGAAGGGCGACGTGTGGCTCCTTTGCTCATTGCTCATTGTTAATTGCTAATTTCCAAGGTGTGGCGCACGGCCGTGGCAATATCTGCCAAGCTCTCGATGTGGGCCGCCAACTCAGCATGACGGCGGCCAACCAAAATCGTTGGAACCCGATTCTGGGTGTGCTGACGCTGGGATTTGTCCTCAATATTACCATGATCACTGGTAATCAACAGGAGGCCATGCTCATCTGGCCAAGCGGCCAGCAGGCCACCGATAACCGTGTCCAGCATTTCCAGATGTGCCCGCGCCGCTTCGAGCGATCCGCGATGACCGAGGCGGTCACTTGGCCAATGCTCAAAAAAGCTAAAATCAAACTGGGCGGCTAGTTCGGCTAGCTTTTGCCCTGCTTCAGCGGGGGTGTAGAGAGGCAGGTCGGTGTAGCCGAGCAGGTCATGCCACCCTTGGTTGGTAAAGTCGGGGCTGATGGCTTGCCCCTCGCGTAAATCCACGGCCGTGCGCAAACGAACCCCCGCATTAACCGCCGCTTGGGGCACGGCCGAGTACAGCCGTCGTCCCCGTTCAATAGCGTCAAAATAAGGTTGGGGATAAGGGGTGAGGAGCGCGGCCTTTTTGCCCGCCGCCAGAACTTGGTCGAACAGCGTGCCGTGGGTTAGCAATGCTTGGCGCACCGCTTCATTTGGTTTCGGCCCATAATGCTCGCCCACCGCTTGCGGCACGTTGCGCCCCGAGAGAATCATGGCTTGCCCCGTCGCGCTTTGCGGTCGGCCGGGCACGCCCAGCGCGGCATCGGTGGGCACAAAGCTGGCTCTCTCGGTGGTAATGGGGCCGTCTTTATGTAGAAACCAGTTCTCACCCAGTAGATTATTCAGGTGCGGCAACACGGCCGTGGCAAACGGATTGACCAGCGGGTCAGCCCCACCCAGCCCGACCCCATCGAGGAAGAATAACAGAACAAAGGGGCGCATC
>JBGTIZ010000491.1:0-2948 GCA_041745395.1 Promineifilaceae bacterium (SeqCode)
CCCTTCTTTCGTGATTCTTCGTTGTCTTCCCCTACCGGCCCACCCCACCAAAGCACCCCCGGCTGGGCATACTCCACCGCCATCTCCTCCCGTGGTGACTTAGCCATTGTGGGTGAGTTCGGCATTAACCTACGAGCCAAACCAAGCCGCGATGCGGAAAACGTCGGCTTCGTGCCCGCTGGCAAACAAATGGTGCTTGTCGGGCGGGCACAGGGCGAGTATACGCCCGTGCGTGTGGACAATAATGACCTACAAAAGCCGCTAGACAGCAACGCGGCTCCCGCCGTGGGTTTGTCACCAGTCACGGATACTGCGCCCTCGACCACGGCCGTGAAACCGCCCAACCCCGAGCCGCCCCTGCTCGGCCACGCCCGCCTCGGACTACACGCGGCAACCACGCCCCACATTCCTCCCGCAGAATTTGGTGAGTTTGCCGCCCTGCGTCCTGGCATGATTAAGGTGATGTCTCACCAAAGCGGGGACGACATTGGCCGACTAGCACGCGAGCATCCGCAGGCCAGTTGGATTGTGCGCGCCTTTTTGAGTATGCACGGCCGTGTTATCAGCCCTGACCAATTTGTCAACGACACCCTTGGGGACACCCGCCGAGCACTGAATGTGTTACACGGCCGTGATGTCGTCGTCGAACTGCACAACGAACCCAATCTCATTGATGAAGGATTACGCTCCTCATGGCAGGATGGGGCCTCCTTTAACCTCTGGTGGCTCCAAGTGCTGGGCAAATATCGCCAAGCCCTGCCGGGCGTCCGCTACATCTTCCCTGGCCTCTCTCCTGGCGTGGCCACAGACATCCGTCAGGCTGACCGACCCTTCTTAGAAGCGTGTCGCCCCTCAATCAACGCCGCCGACGGCCTCGGGATGCACGCCTACTGGTCAAATCCCCATTTCCCCATGCACACTCACCCTGATTCCGGCCTGCCCCTCGTCGATGATTACATCCGCCGCTTCCCCAACAAACCCATCTGGATTACGGAAGCAAGCAATAATTTGGGAGACGATTGGAACACCAAAGCGCGGGAGTACATTGAGTTTTGGCGAGAACTGCAAAAACGGCCCACCGTACAGGGTGTGACCTACTTTGTGGCCTCCGCCTTGGGCAATGATTTTCCACATGAAACATGGCTGGGACGCGGCATTGCCCGTAAACTCGGGGCACGGTAGGGTCAATGGACAATTAACAAAGTGCAATGAGCAAAATGACGAAATTGTATGGATCACGACTTGCTAAAACAAGTGTAATTGTGTCGCTTTCCAGAAGCGATAAAATGCTTTGGCGTGGCCTGCGGCCGCGCCTCGCTGTCAAGAGGGTGTTTTTTTCGTTTGGTCGTTTGTCTAAACGAAAAAACACCCTTTAGAATAGCCGAGCCGCCGCAGGCGGCGAGGCGTGTCGAGCTACGATTTTTTGTCTGATCGATTTGTGACCAATACATTTTCGTGAAAACAAAGTGTCAAACTTCGTACTCAACTGATTCGCTTAATGAAGGCTCATAGGTGGTTTCTGACCAAAAGCCCTGATGACGGATAACTGTGCGTGCCCCATGCGTTTCGACAGATACCTTGGCCCGAAGGGGGAACTTGCCCAGTCGCGGATAATTTGCCTGTTGCTGGCCCGAACAACAGCTCGTGTAACGTATTTTTTCAATGGTTCTTGGGGTTTGCCGAAACTAAACGTGATGATCGTCTCCTTTTAGCAAAAGTTTTGGGTTAGGGTTGGGGAGGGCGGATGCGCCCTCCCCTCTTTGTTTAAGTTTGGTGGCGGTGGCGGGTGAACAGTCATTGCTTCCTGAGGTCGCCAACACGGCCGTGTGGTATTGCATTCCAAATCGTTTCAAAAATAGTGGATTAGACCAAGTAGATTAGCAGACGATAGACACCTCCTCAACAATTCAAGCAACACAGGACGACCAAGTTAGACATTAACGCACCTCCTTCTAATTCTCAATAATCGTTCGCGAATGATTGCGCTCAGACCGTGATGGTAGCGTCTTATTGTGACCTTTCGACCTTGCACGACTGGGCGGACTATCATTATTAAGCATAGTATAGTGGCGGGTTTTTTGTGACTGGTCTCCGTCAGTTTCCACATGAGTTACATTGACAGCGGCCTGACCCATCATCACACTTCGTCCACGTGCCAACAATTGATATTCTGCAATCTGTTGGCTAGACAAATGTCCCAAACTTTCAAAAGCACTCACAATAACGCCTCGTCCAACTTGTTTTGCATCAACCAATTCATCAGGCGGCACGATGCGGTGAACATCTACGGAAAGCAATTCAAAACCATCAAACAATTTGCCCTTGATGTATGCCGTCAACAAATTATTGAATGTGCGCACCATTTTGCCAGAGTGCAAATCCCAGCCATCGTACTCACCAAGAGCCCAAATCGTACCTGCTTTAGCATACTTGCGTAAAATAAATTTGGGCCAGTCTGGATTGCTCAAGCATTTGTCTACTGAAAAAGCTGGGTCTTCAATCAACGTAGGATTAAACTTAGCCAAGGCCGTCAACTCTACAAAGAAAGGCAAGCCATCTTCAGAAAACCCCTCGATTATCTCCTGAACAACAAAGGGGTCAGTTGAAATATCTCCATAACGAAATTCCCTCAACCATTTCAGTCGGGCACGCTCTCCCGGAAGAATAAACCGCTTAAAGAGACCATCATATCCATACACGATCCCAACTTGACCCCTCGGTACAAATTGTCGGCGAAGCCATTTTTCAGAAAACCGTCGTAGAAAATTATGTTGCGTCATCTCATCACCTCTCTGCTGTTTAGTTGTTGTTTGCTTAACTACCCAAAGTATACTTTCTATATCTGACCTCTGGTTTGAGCTAGCAAACCAAAGGCTGACAGAACCAAACAAAAAGCGGGTCAAGGAAAGCATTCCTTGACCCGCTGTAACTGACGCCTAGCTGACACA
>JBGTIZ010000492.1:0-6966 GCA_041745395.1 Promineifilaceae bacterium (SeqCode)
TCATCTTTTGCAGTAGGCCGAAGGTGAGTGGTATTTGGTCTACATTTTCTATTTGCGTATCGATATTGTTGAGATTTGTCATAATATGGCAGGTATACCATATTTGACTTTATTCGCAGAATTTAAGCGAACGTCGAGTAATCGGCTATTACTCTTTGGACTTCTGGGAAAGGGAAATTTGCTAATATTTTGGCGATATTATAACGAATCTCAACATCATCAGGATTGTCAGACCTGAACACGGCTAGTAACTCAGGAATTACCGCTACATCACCGATTACTCCAAGAGCTTTAGCTGCTTTGCAACGAAGATTTTGAATAGCGACAAGGCCTTCTCCAACACCCCCAAATGCAATTTGACTTGTCATGTCAAGCGCGTTCCAATCTTTGAGTAAATCCTGTGAATACAAAGCAACCATTAAAGCGGGAATGGCTTCCCTTGCGCGAAGTTGTCCAAGTCTTTCGGCAGCTTTAGCCGCCTCCCATTCATCTCCAGTTTGGAGAATATTTATTAAATCATTTATTTGATTATTCACTCATTGACCTCGTATTATTGTTGCCTTTTGTAAGGCAAAAGGGAATCGTTCAGCTTCTTGAGCAAGACCCCAAGGGTTTTAGTCAAAATATGATTCAACTATCGAGACGAAACCCTTGGGGTCTGAACGCTTACGGCAAAATTCAACTTCTCAAGACCACCTTACGGCGTGGTGAGGATAGGCAGGTAAGCTTGCCACCCTACCGTGACCTGTGCTGTTTTGGCCGTGGCTAGTGAGACGATGCCCGTTAGCGGGGCACTGCTGACTGTACTTGGCGACAGCGCGGATGCGGACACCGTGAGGACGCTCTCCCAAGCCATTTCGGCCGTCGCGCTAGCGGTGTAAACAACGCTCTCGGTCATGATGGACACGGCCGCGCACACAAAGCTGGCTTCGGTTTGGCTCGGCAAGCTAAACGGTGCGTCGGGCGTGAAGGGCGGGGTGCAAGCGACGGGATGGTTGCCGTCAACCACCACGTTGGTCAGGGTGACGGGGTGGCTGTTGCTCAGGCCAATGGTGAAACTCACGGCCGTGTTGGGGCGCACCTGCATCTCATCTGCCGTATGACGTAAATCTAGGGTTAGGTCGGGGTTAACCACGGCCGTGCAGGTCAATTCAACCACTTCCTGCCCCGCGATGGCGAATGTGGGAGGGCAAACTGTCGCCACAAACGGATAGCCGAGGCTATCGCTCAGGGTAGCCGTCGTCGAAACATCCCCCGTATTGGTCACCACAACCGTATAAGTCAGGGTATCGCCCGCGCCGAGGGCGGTGGGTGACACGGCCGTGTGGCTGACCTGCAACCCCGCCCCCATCAGCACCTCAGCCGAGGCGGCCGCCTGCAAAGTGAGATAATGCGCCACGGGGTCACTGCTGACCATGCTGGGCATCGCTTCAGGCGCAGAGGCGGTCGCCACGTTTTGGAACGGCAATTCGGCCGAAGCAGAGGCGATATAACTTTGCCCCTCGGTGGCGATGATATTGGCACAGACAAAGCTGACACTGCTGTACGCATCTAAGCCAAAGGGCACGCCCAAAGCGGGGCTACAGGCGACGGGATGGTCGCTTTCTACCAGCACATTTTCCAGGGCGACAGGGTGCGGATTGGTGACGGTGATGGTATAGCTCACGGCCGTGCCGGGGCTGACGATGGGCTGATCTACCGTATGGCTGAGGTCTAAGCCGAAGGCGTCCGTGACCACGGCCGTGCAGTCAAAATCAGCCGACTCGCCCGCTGGCAGGGGAAAAGTCGTGACCAAATCTCCTGTTTCACCATCACAAACCACGTCTGCCAACGGATAGGGCAGGGTGTCGGTCAGGGTGACCGTGGCGGGGAGCGTGCCGCTGTTATCCACCACAATGGTGTAGGTCACTGTGTCGCCCGCTAGCACGGCCGTGTCAGGGGCTGGGTCTGCCGTTTTGCTGATGTCTAACACGGCCGCGTTGCCCAGCTCAATCGTGAAGTCGGCGTTGGAAATATCAAAAAAGATGTTGGTCGCACATTTGACCATAACCCGCGCCATGTTGGTGTTGAGGTTGGGCACGGTCACGCTGGCAGAGCCGTTGTTGGGCACGGCCGTGGCGAGGGTGATGGGGTAGGTGTAGCCGCCGTCGGTGGAAAGGGCGATGTCCACGGTGGCACAACTGACGGGGGATTGATTGGTGTTGGCGACGTTCCAGGTGACGTTTTCGTTGGTGAGTCCGGTCCAAGTCACGGCCGTGTTGGGATTGGTCACGAGGAATGGCCCGGCTGTGTTGGTCACATCAAAAGCAATCGTGTCTGAATCAACCCCGCCCGCACTGGGGAACACATTGTTATCCCGCACCGTGAAGCGGAACGTCAGGGAGCGCGTATACGACGGCAAAATCTCCCCAATCGTCTGCGTATTGTTCACAATATCAAACAGACGCGGAAAAGTGCGCGTGGGGGAACTGGTCGAGGGGAAAGAGCGGAAGATGGGCGCGTTGCCCGAGGGGGAATTGGGTGCGCCGGCTGGCCCTAAATCTAGTTGCTCCCAGTTATAGCTCAAGAGTTCGGCGTCGGGGTCGCTGGCCTCGCCCGTCAGCATGAAGGGCGTGTTGATGGGAATGGTGAAGCCGCCTGTGCCCGCATCGGCCGTGGGCGCGTTGTTGCCCGTGTTAATGATTTGGGCGCATTGATTGCCTTGCCCAAAGCGCGTGTAGTTTACAATTTGGTCAATACTGTAGGTGTGGAAATGGTCATCGCTATTGAGCTGAATGTTTTGCGCCCCACAAATGCCCGCATACGCCATAATCGTCGTGCCACTGCCTGGCTCATAGGCGGCGGAGGCAGTGCGATTTCCGCCACTACAAGCACCCACACTGCCATTAAAGGTGTGCAACGCTCCATATTGATGCCCTATTTCATGGGCGACGTAATCGACATAGAAAGGGTCGTTAATAGGCTGGGGCAAGCCAGTTACCCCCCGCGCTTTCCAGCCTGTTTCGCACGGCACACCGAGGGTAGCGATGCCTCCCCCGCCAGTGCTGAATACATGGCCGACATCATAATTGGCATTGCCAATCACGGCATCCAAATTGGCTTGGTTCTGGCCGAGCATGGTTCCCCCACTATTGTTGGTGTAGGGGTCGGTAGCGGGATTGGTGTAAACAACGAGGTCGTTGTTGGCGATGAGAATCATGCGCACGGCCGTGTCGCGTTCATAAATGTGGTTGACGCGGTTCATGGCCGTGACAATGGCGGCCATGCCGTCGGCCACTGTGCCTCCGTGGAACTGGGTGTATTCGCCCGTGGCGGCCATCGCCAAGCGATAAGTGTACAGCTGTGGGCCAGTGGGGGGGGCGGCGGGCACGGCCGTGGTGGGCAAAGCCAACGCATCTGCGCCTGATTTATCTAGTACGCCAATCTCAAAGAAACCCGTCTCGCGCTCGTAATCCGCTTTGGCATACACCTGATAATGGATGCTGTCTTGAGTGCGATACGGGTCAATATAGCTTGTGCCGCTTGAGCCAATGATCATGGCGTGGAAGCCGTGGTGGGTGACATCGAGCCGCACCGTGGTGGCGGGGTCAGCCACCATGCGTCCCGCATACGTTTTGAAGGCGGGATATTTGGCCGCTAATTCTGGTTCCATGATGGAGGATTCGACCACGACAAACTCGGCCAGCGTGCCGTCGGCCAAGGGCAGGGTGAGCATGAGCGGCGCGGTCTGGGCGGCGGGGGTGAATTCGAGCGGGGCGGTGGCTAGCTCCGCCTGCATCTGGTCTAAGTCTAGCTGGTATAGTTGGTATTGCTGGGGCACAATCTGCCGTTCGCCACCGCGCAGGGCGGGGATTTGGTCGCTCTGGATGGTTGTCCAGAGGGGGGCTTGGGCGGTGGCGGGCTGGTTGGTGAGAAACACGGCCGTGAGCAACAACCCCGCTAGTAAAAATAAAAAAAGAAACAGTTTGGAAAATGGGGTAGACATCAAAAATCTCCTGCTAAAGTGGATTTATAAACGGTGGTCAGCGTACTGTCATTCAACTTCCATCTAAATGGCCGCGTGACTATAGTCATAAATGAGTCTAAAGAAAAGGTATGGCGTCGCTAAAAGCTTACAGAAACGATGGTTAGTACTCTATTCCCGTATTTTCGTAATTTTCACGGCCGTGTTTATCTGGCTCTTATCTTTCATTTTTGCTATGATGAACCTGTCTGCATCACACCTTACGATTGTCCTTGCGACAATCATCATTCATCACAGAGCCACGGCTTGGTCAAACAGATGCGGCCAGCCTGTTAACTCGGGGGCTGAATGATGACGAAGGTAAATTGTTGTTATTGTCATGGTTTTCTAGCTGACTAAACGCGCTTCATGTGCCTATGTGAGCCAAGGCGTACCGTCTAGCAGAAAGCCATCTATCCATATCAGTTCAGTAAGTGAGGAAAAGTATGATATTAGAACGCAAGTCTCAAACGATTTTGGCGCGTTCCTTTTTGGTGGTGGTGTTAATCACGGCCGTGGTAGCCATGCTCGGGTTTTTAACCACCCAGCTATTTGCCGCGCCCACCCCAGCCGGTGAAGGAACAACGATTTTTACTTTTGGCGGTGACCTTCCCCCAGGTGCCAGCCTCCCCATTCCGCTTAATCGTCCCAATTCCACGCCTGCCAATTACCAACTCGTCGTTAGCGACGACGGCCCCGTAGAAGTAGAAGTGCGCCAAGGAGCGACCCAGCTTATCACTGGGCAAGCCTTCCCCGGCGAAACCTTCTGGGCCACGGGTAATCTCAACGCAGGCGTCAACACGGTTGAAATCACCAATAATGGCGCCACAACCGCCACCTTTCAGTTGACCCTCCGCACTTTGCCCACCACCAGCTATGTATGGCAAGGTGTCGCCAACGATGGTGGCGAAGACAGCGAAATTCGCCTCGTCTTCCCTCAAAGCGGCCTATATCGTTTTGATTTCACTGCCGCTGGGGGCGCGTACCTGTTTGACCTGAACAATGGTGCTTTGCAACGCCAAGTGCAGACCAATAACACGGCCGCATTTTATGTCGAAGCAGGCACTTATCCCCTGACCGTCCAGCGTAATGCGGGGGCGGTGGTCAACTGGAGTGTCAGCATTCAGCCTGTAGCGAATGCACCGTTCGACACCCTGCCGTATGAACAAGAAGGGAATAATATTAGCACCGAAATTCTGCCCATCTCTCTGGAGACAGCGGCCGAAGTTAATTTGGTCATCACCCCCACGGGCACAGTTGCTAATGATCTCCTGTTAATCGAAGTGCTAGACCCCAATAACCAAACGCTTTACAGTGGTTCCGCGCTGGTAGATGAAGCGTTCTGGGGCACATTTGACCTGCCTGCGGGCAATAGTCGCGTGGTGCTAACCTCTGATGCCGGGAACGGGGGCATGGTTGATTATGACTTGGTCATAGATGACCTCCCCACAGCTGGCTACCTCTGGCACGGCAACGCTAACGAACTCGGCGAGAACAGCCACATTCGGGTACGCTTCCCGCAAAATGGCCTCTACGCCTTTGATTACACCCTTGCCAGCGGTCGCTTCCAATTTATCGTCAACGAGGAGTTTATCCAGAAAACGGTTGAGGATAGCAATGCGGATGTGACCTATTTCATCCCCGCCGGCACGCACAACCTGTACATTGACCAAGCGCAAGGCGGCGCGGTTGATTGGCATGTCGATATTGCCCTAGTCGCTCCGGGCAATGATAGCTTGCCTTACGGCCAAAATGGCGGCCTGCTGGGCGGCATTGGCAACGGTTTTAATGAAGAGTGGCTCCCGTTGGCCTTAAATGCACCCGCCACGGTCAATCTGAGCATTGAGACCACGGGCGACACGGCCGATTCGCTGATGGTGCATGTGTATGAAGCAGGTGCGCCGACCGCTACCTATACGCTATCCCAAGTTTTGGGCACAGAGAAGCTGTGGGGCAATTTCACGCTCAATGCGGGCATCAACCGTCTGCACATTGTGGCCGATGGCGGCAACGTGGACGCGATGACGTATGATTTTGACATCACGGCCGCGCCGACCAATGGTACGCTAAACTGGGATGGCAACGCGCTGGATGCAGGGTTGAACACGGCCGTGTTGGTTAATTTCCCCAGCACGGGCACATACCGCTTTACCCTTGCGGCTGACCCTGGCTTCGCCAATCTGGTTCTTGATGATGCCATGCTCCGCGCTACAAACAACTTTGCTACCCTGCTCGGCATGGTGGAAACCACCTACGACGTTGAAGTGACGGCGGGTGAGCATGTGATTTATGTCGAACAAGATACCCAGTTCGTCGAAACGACGTGGACGGCGAGTGTGGCTCCGGTCACGGCCGTGGCAAACTTCTTCACCTTCGACGGCAACCTCCCCGCTGGGGAAAGCATCACCCCCCTCTACACCGTCCCTAGCGGAGCCGACCGTGAATTTAACTACGAACTCACCGTCACTGGTGGCGATGTAGACCTCTTTATCAGCGATGGCGACAACAATACCGTGGCTGATGTGACCGCCTACGACGGCGAAACCCTCTGGGGCACAGGCACGCTCACGGGCATTAACGAAATCAGCCTGAGCAACAACGGGGGTACAGCCATAGATGTGACCCTCCAACTGTATGACCTGCCCACCGCTGGTTATAACTGGAGCGGCAACGCGGACGGCAATAATATGGCTGAAAGCAGTCATATCCGCGTTAACTTCCCCACTAACGGCCTGTACACCTTCAACGCCACCAACGACGGTGGCCGTTATCAATTCGTGGTGCAAGCGGGCGGCGGCGGCCCCGAAGTCATCCGCAAGACCGTCGAAAACAACCTGAGCGTGGCCTACTTTGTGCCCGCTGGTACGCATAATCTCTTTATCGTGCAAGACCGCGATCTCGCCAACCCAACCGACGGCCCTGGCGCAGATTGGACGGTAAACGTGAGCAACGTCGGGGCGGCT
>JBGTIZ010000493.1:0-12979 GCA_041745395.1 Promineifilaceae bacterium (SeqCode)
ATGATGAGACAGTTGACCCGCAAAGGGGGCATGCGCGGCTTGAATAAATTATTGGGTGGTGGGAACCCATTTGGCGGGAAAAACCCGTTTGGTTTATAATACTCCGTTCGAGTTTGCTTACTAATCAATGACTTTTAGCCATTTTTAGAACGTAGCGAAAAGCCAACCAAAAGCGTTCGCCCTTGGTTGGCTTTTCGGTGCGTTTTACAGTTGTCCTGCCGCACAAAACAGTGGCGGCTGGGCAAGTCTGGAACGTTCTGTGGCCTACTTAACCGACAGGGGGTCACAGTTCCGTAATTATTCACTCAGGGGAATGAGTAATGAATAATTAGTAATGAGTAAAAGGTTGGTCGCTAAGAATCTCCCTTTATTCAATTCATTATTCATTACTAACTACTCATTCTTCACTTAATTAGACAGGAGATTGTCGCAAGATGTTGAAAATTCGTTTAAGTCGTCATGGCAAAAAACGCCAGCCGAGCTATCGGGTGGTGGTTAGTGAATCTAAATTCAAGCGTGATGGTCGTTATGTGGAGCGTCTGGGCTGGTTCAATCCGTTGACTGATCCTGAAACGTATCTCATTAACGAAGGCCGCGCTTTGTACTGGCTGAGCGTAGGTGCTCAGCCGACCGAAGCGGTGAAGCGTTTGCTGAAAAAACAGGGTACGCTTGACCGTTTGGCTCGTGTACACACGGGTGAAACCATTGAAGCATTGGTAGCTGAGTACGAAGGGGTTGACCTGACGGCTCAGGTCGCTGAAAAAGTGGAAGAAGCCCAAGAAGCTGTGGCCGAGGTCGCCGCTGAAGCCGAAGAAGTTGCTGAGGACGTTGCCGAAACGGTTGCTGAGCAAGCAGAAGAGGGTCAAGGCGTTGTGGCTGAGGCCATTGAAAGTGTGCAAGAGACGGCTGGTAATGTGGCCGAAGCTGTGCAGGATGGCTTAGAAACGGCGCAAGAAGCGGTAGCTGATGTTGTTGAGCAGGTCAGTGAACTGATTACTGGCTCTGACGAAGATGAAGCTGAAGTCGCTGAAGAAAAAAACGACGCTGAAGTTGCGAAAGAAGAAAAAGTTGCTTAGAAATTGGTAATTAGCTTGGCGAAAAAAGGATGAAGTAAGCGGAACTTTGCGCATTCTTTGTACCTTTTTAAGGCTTGTGATCCTTTCTCCTTTTTTCAGTAGACTCAGCACTTACTACTAATTGCCCATTACAAAGAAGGTAAGATGTATCAAGAATTAGTCGAGTACATCGTAAAATCGTTGGTAGACGATCCGGTTGCGGTTGAAGTTACTATGTTTGAGCGCGGCAATAACTTGGATATAGATATCCGGGTGGCGCGTGAGGATGTGGGTCGGGTTATCGGTAAAAACGGCCGTGTGGTGAATGCCATTCGGGATATTGTGCAAGTGAAAGCGACACAGGCTGACAAGCGCGTTTCGATTGAAGTTTCCTGATTAACCTGTGATCGTAACGGTCTCATAGGGTGGCTTGTTTGAGTCAGCCGATGAGTGTATGATGCTGGTGAGGACTTGCGTTTTTACCGCAGGTTTAAGCCTGTCGAAATCAATTTCAGCAGGCTAAAGCCGCGTGAGTCTGGTTTTTTGTGGCAAATAAGGACGTGCCGTGCCTGCGGGTGTGGCACGTTTTTTTTGTTATGGGGTGAAAAGAGTGTATCTTTTGGATTTCGTGGGGTTTTTAACGGTATCATGTGCCACGTGTCATGTGTCATGTGGTTTTCCTCTGGCGTAGTCTAGCCGAGAGGCCTCCTTTTTCTGTAAGACGCGATTTTAGACTATGATGATGGCGTAAGCTGTGAGGGTAGAACAGGATGAAACGACAAGAGAAGCGTGACGCTGATTATCGTCAGATTGGGCGGGTTTCGCGCCCGCATGGGGTGCGGGGTGAATTGCGGGTGGAGGTATTTAGCGAGGAAGTGGCGTTGGTTGACCGCGAGGCTTTTTTCTTGGGGCGACGGGTGGACCAATTGGAAAAGTATGAGGTGGAGGCGTTGCGAATGCATCAGGGGCGTCTGTTGCTGAAGCTGGTGGGGGTGGATGGCCGTGAGGCGGCGGATGGGTTGCGCGGTTGGGAGGTTTATCTGCCGCGAGCGGAGTTGCCGCCCCTGGCTGAGAATGAATTTTATTTGTATGAGTTGGTGGGGATGAAGGTAGTCACGGAGTCGGGTGAGCTATTTGGCAAGGTGACGGATGTGTTGCGTACGGGCGGGGCGAATGATGTGTTTGTGGTGTCCACGGCCGAAAAAGAAATCCTCCTGCCCGACATCGCCGAGGTGGTTTTGGCCGTGAAACGAGACGAACAAGAGATTGTCGTGCGCCTGATGGACGGCTTGGTCTAGGCAAAATTTCCAGAGGTAGAGGGTGGATTTGACCACGGCCGTGCTTGACATCATTACCGCTCACCTGTATTTTTGAAACCATGTCGTCCACAGAACAACTTCACGATGCAGACAAATATTGGCTTGGATTTAGCCTTGTGCCCGGTATCGGCACGGCCAAACTCCAGGCCCTGCTAGATTACTTTGGTGATGTAGCCGCCGCGTGGCAGGCGACCG
Source organism: Promineifilaceae bacterium (SeqCode) (assembly GCA_041745395.1). Taxonomy (GTDB): domain Bacteria; phylum Chloroflexota; class Anaerolineae; order Promineifilales; family Promineifilaceae; genus Hadersleviella. Next base: position 2,570 of record JBGTIZ010000493.1, read on the forward strand.
AGCTAGAGCTAAAACGACTGGGCGTGGACAAACGAGCGACCAACAACCTGCTCCAAGCGCGGGCGGAGCTAGACCTAGACGCCAAGCTGGCTGAAATACGGCAGAAAAACATCAAAATTTTACATTGGGACTCTCCGCTTTATCCCGCCTATTTGCGCGAAGTGGACGTACCGCCGCCCGTGCTGTACATGCACGGCCGTTTGACCGAGCAAGACCAGTTTGCCGTGGCGATTGTGGGCACGCGCCGGCTGACCAGCTATGGTCGTCAGATGACGCGTGAAATTACGACAGGGCTGGTGCGGCATGGCGTGACGATTGTCAGCGGGCTGGCGAAAGGGATTGACAGCATTGCCCACCAGACGGCTTTAGACTTGGGCGGTCGCACGATTGCCGTGCTTGGCTAGGGCTTCAACCACGTTTATCCCGCCGAAAATCGCAATTTGGCGCGGCAAATTGTCAAACAAGATCAGGGCGCGGTCATTACCGAGTATGATATAGAGACACGGCCGCAGGCCAAAAATTTTCCACCGCGCAACCGGGTCATTAGCGGGCTGTCGTTGGGCACGGTGGTCATCGAAGGTGGTTTGAAAAGCGGCGCCCTTATTACGGCTGAGTTTGCCTTGGAGCAAAACCGTGAAGTTTTCGCGGTGCCGGGGTATGTGACCAGCCCTGTGAGCGCGGGGCCGAACCGGCTGATTCAGCAGGGGGCGAAGCTGGTGACGTGTGCCGAGGATATTTTGGAGGAGTTGCAGTTGATGCAGGTGGTCGAACACACGGCCGTGCAAATGGCTCTCCCCGAATCAGCCGAAGAAGCGGCCGTGATGGCTCACCTTTCGACTGAACCCAAACATATTGACGACATTAGTCGTGCCGCTGAAATGCCCAGCGCGATGGCGAGCAGTACGCTTGTTGTGCTAGAACTAAAAGGCATTGTTCAGCATGTAGGTGGCATGAAATACGCCCTCTTCCGTGAAATGAACGGTACATACACTGTTACACCGCCTAGCCAAGAATGAGGCGCTGTGCGCCACCCACTTCCTACTGCCTACCCAAAAAAGGATAAAAACAATGAAACTCGTGATTTTTGCTGGTGGCTTTGGTCGCCGTTTATGGCCTATCAGCCTTTCTAGTTCTCCCAAACAGTTTGAACCCATCATTGGCGAACGTTCGACGATTCAGCTCGCGGTGGATCGGGTCAAAGAGGCTTACGGCGCGGAAAATGTCTATATTTCGACCAATCAGCGGTACGCGGACATCATTCGCGGCCAGTTGCCTGATGTGCCTATGGAAAATGTCATTGGTGAACCAGAGCGGCGGGATTTAGCCCCGGCTGTGGGTCTGGCCATGATTCATCTGGCACAGAGCAGTACGCCTGATGAACCCGTCGCCATTTTGTGGGGCGATAATTATATGAAGGAAGTGCCCGTTTTTCAGCAAGTAATGGCGACCGCTGAGCAACTTGTCGCCCAAAAAGAGGCGCAAATGGTCTTCATTGGCGAATCACCCCGCTTTGCCAATACCAGCCTCGGCTGGATTCACCTGGGTGAAAAAATGGGCACGCTAGAGGAACGCCCCTATTATAAATTTGACGGCCTACACTATCGGCCACCGCAAGAAAAATGTGACCAAATGTATGCCGCTGGGGATTGGGTCTGGAACACAGGCTACTTTGTGACCAGCGTCGGCTATATCCAACGCGCCTATCAAGAGCTAATGCCCGAAATGTGGGCACAATTGACCCAAATTGGAGAGACAATTGGCACCGAGGCGTATGAGGCTACTTTGGCCGATATTTATCCGCAACTGGAGAAAATCAGCTTTGATGACGCCATTCTGACCAAACTAGACCTAGACGGCGCGATGGTCATTCATGCCCCGATGGGCTGGAGTGACCCCGGCACGCTATACTCGCTTAAAGAAGCCATCAATCCCAGTGAAGAAGAAAATGTGACCCGTGGCCTCGTGATTGATGAACAGTCGCACGATTCCCTTATTTATAATTACGAAGGGCATAAATTGGTTATGGGTGTTGGTTTAGAAGGGATGATTGTGGTCAATACGCCCGATGCGGTGCTGGTTGTCCATAAAGACAATGTGCCCCTTGTGAAGCAGATTGTGGAAGGCTTTGCGGGGACTGATTTGGAGAAATATAGTTAGTTGACCATTAGAGGAGTATTCAGTTATCAGTCACTTGCGCGTCAGTGTACTGAATATTGACTACGACTCTCACGCGGGCAACAGCTTAACGCGACAGGACTTTATGACAAACGAAACGGAACTTGAACTCGAAGGATATTGCCTAAAATGTAAAGCGCATCGGCCGATGCTGAATATCAAGCCAGAGTGGGCCTCGAATGGCGCACCCGCCACGCGGGGCACTTGTGCAACGTGTGGGGCGAATATGTACAAGCGTGGGCATACGCCTTTGCATGATAATTTGCCGAAGCCAGAAATAACGGCCTCCCCCAAAACCACGAAAAAAGGCAAAACCAAAACCAACAGCAAGCGTAAAAGTAGTGCCAAAAAGAGTACAACGACACGCCGCTCGGGTAAGTTGGTTATTGTCGAATCGCCCGCCAAGGCGAAGACGATTGGCAAATATCTGGGAAAGGGCTATACGGTTAAGGCGAGTGTGGGGCATGTGCGTGACCTACTCAAATCCCGCCTGAGTGTGGATGTGGATAATAACTTTGAGCCAGAGTATCGGGTTCCCAACGATAAGCGTAAAGTGGTGAAGGATTTGATTGCGGCGGCCGAGAGGGCCAGCGAAATCTATCTAGCAACTGACCCTGACCGAGAAGGGGAGGCGATTGCTTGGCATGTGCTGGAATCGGCCGAAATGGATCCCGCCCGGACGCAACGAGTCGAGTTCCAAGAGATTACCAAAACGGCCGTGCAAAAGGCGTTTGAAAACCCGCGCCAGATTGATATGCAACGGGTGGATGCGCAACAGGCGCGACGCATCTTAGACCGTTTGGTGGGTTATAAACTAAGCCCGCTGTTGTGGCGCAAGGTGCGCGGGCGGCTTTCGGCTGGTCGCGTGCAGTCGGTGGCTGTGCGCTTGGTCGTGGAGCGTGAACGGGAGATAGAGGCGTTTGAGCCAGTAGAATATTGGACGCTAGATGCCCATCTGAGCCAGCACAAATTCGAGGGGCAAAAGAAACGCCCTTATTTTTTGGCTAAGTTGCATCGTTTGAAGGGTGAAAAACCAGAGCTAAACTCAGAAGCGGACGTTTTGCCCCATTTGGACGCGCTCGAAAAGGCGAGCTGGACAGTGGGCAACGTGAAATTGGGCACGCGCCGTCGCAACCCAGCCGCGCCCTTTACGACAAGTACCCTTCAGCAGGAAGCATCCCGCAAGCTTGGTTTTGGCACGACGCGCACGATGCGCGTGGCGCAACAGCTTTATGAGGGGATGGATATTGGCGATGAAGACGGCACGACGGGCCTCATTACATATATGCGGACGGATAGTGTGTCGGTTTCGGCGGACGCCCAGAAGGTGGCGCGGGAGTATATCAGCGGCAAGTTTGGGGCAAATTATATGCCAGACAAACCGCCGACGTATCGTACTAAGTCTAAGTCGGCACAGGAGGCGCATGAGGCAATTCGCCCCACGTCGGTATTCCGTACGCCGAAGCAGATGAAGCAATATTTGAAGCGGGATCAGCATCGACTATATGAGTTGATTTGGTTGCGGTTTGTGGCCAGTCAGATGTCCCCAGCCGTGTATGATACCGTTCGCGCCGATATTTTTGCTGGTGAAGCGCAGGTCGCCCCTGCCAAACGGCCGTATCATTTTCGGGCAACGGGTTCTAGTCTTAAATTTGCTGGTTTTCTGGCACTATATGAAGAGACGGCTCCCGAGGATAAACCTGACGATGGGGAGAATCAGGTGCCTGCCGATTTACTCAAGGATGAATTGCTTGACCTGATTAAGCTGTTGCCTGACCAGCATTTTACCCAGCCGCCGCCTCGTTTTTCAGAAGCGACGCTGGTGAAGGATTTGGAAGAGAATGGGGTCGGCCGTCCTTCGACCTATGCGTCGATTATTAGCACGATTCAGAAGCGGCGGTATGTGGAGGTGGTGGATAAACGCCTGCAACCGACAGAAACCGGCCGTGTGGTGAATGACCTGCTGGTTGAGTATTTCCCCGATGTGCTTTCGGTAGATTTCACGGCGCGGCTCGAAGATGAACTCGACTCGATTGCTCATGGCGACAAAGAGTGGGTTCCCGTTATTGATGGCTTCTATCGCAATTTTGAACAACGGCTGACCGTGGCTGACGAAGCATTGCCCAAGGTAGACTTAAAAGCGGAGCCAGAATTTGTCGGTCGGAAATGCCCTGAGTGTGAAGAGGGCGACTTGGTTTATAGGGAAGGTCGCTACGGTCGCTTTATTGGCTGTAATCGCTTTCCGAAGTGCCGCTTCACGGAGCAGATTTTGGTCAAGACGGGCGTGACTTGTGCCCAAAATGGGGGCGAAATTATTGAGAAGAAGACGCGACGCGGCCGCACGTTTTATAGCTGTACCCGCTATCCTGAGTGTGAGTTTACGAGTTGGAAACCGCCTGTGAAGGCTGACGGTGAGGGTATCTGGGTTCAGCAAACGAAGAATGAACTGCGCTGTGAAGCGTGTGGTTTGAAGCAAGCGGTTGACACGGCCGTGGCGGAAAAGGTAGCGGCTGATTAGGCTGGTATGGCTTCTCACTTTGCCCTCATCTCTGGTTGCATGGTGTTGGGGGCGTTGTTATAATTCCGTTCGCTTGTTTGCCTGAGTAGCTCAGCTGGCAGAGCGATGCTTTCGTAAAGCATAGGTCAGGGGTTCAAGTCCCCTCTCAGGCTCCATCTAGAAAGCCCTAGCCTCTACGCTAGGGCTTTTTTTATGCTTGTTTTGGGGTATGATTGGGCGCATGTTGGCTGGAGAAGATGGTACATGAATTCAGAAAAACCGATTGTGTTTGGGGTGGCTGGGGGGACTGCTTCGGGCAAAACGACGGTCGCCCGGACGATTCTAAAATCTGTGGGGGCGGAGCAGGTGGCGTATTTGCCGCATGATGCGTATTACAGGGATCAGCCTGATTTGCCGCTGTCGGAGCGGATTTTGCTCAACTATGATCATCCGAATTCGCTGGAGACGAGCTTGCTGATTAAGCATATTAAGGCGTTGATGGACGGGGAGGGAGTGGAGATGCCTGTGTATGATTTCACAACACATCGCCGCACGGCCGTGACGGTCACTGTGGAGCCAGCCTCTATTATTTTGGTAGACGGCATCCTCATTTTTACGAAGCGTAAGTTGCGGGAACTGATGGACATCAAGATTTTTGTGGACACGGCCGATGACGTGCGTTTTATTCGGCGGTTGAAGCGGGATATGGAGGAGCGGGGGCGGTCGTTGGATTCAGTGATTGAGCAGTATTTGACGACGGTGCGGCCGATGCACCTGAAGTTTGTGGAGCCGAGTAAGCAGTTCGCGGATATTATTATTCCGCATGGGGGGGAGAATCGGGTGGCGGTGGGGATGGTGGTGTCGCGGTTACGGGAGTTGTTGCTGGCCGAAAGATGAATTCGTCAACCGTCCGACAACTCCGTGCCAGCATTTGGCGTAGGTTGCACAATCGTCATTTTTGGCAGGCAGGTAGCGTGCTGATGTTAGCCAATGTTATTGTGCTGACATTGGGTTTGGTGCGCACGCCCGCCATGACGTGGTTACTGCCAAAAGAGCAGATAGGCATGATGGGGGTGCTGGCGGCGTGGATTCCTTTTGTGCAATTGTTGTCGCTTTCTGGTCTGGATAGCTCATCTTACCATTTTGTCGCCAAAGGGAAGCCCTGGGCGTTTGTGGTAAATGTGACTTACCGGCTGAGATGGTCGTTGCTGAGTGTGGTGGCTCTGCTAGTGGGGGCGGGGTATTGGTGGTATACGGGAGATGTGGGGGTGGCGTGGCTGTTTGTGATAGCGGCCATTTCTTATCCGGTGACGATTGGCTTGACGGCCGCAGGGGGGATGCTGGCGGCGCAGGAAAAGTTCAACAAGCTGTTCTGGTATCGCCTGTGGGAAAGCATAACGGATTTTGCCGGTTTTATCCCTATTTTGTTGTCGGTCTGGTGGGTAAGCCAGATAGCCACTTTTTATGCGGCGAATCAGGTGGCCACGGCCGTGATGATGCTCGGGTATACGTGGTGGATTGTGCGCGGCTTGCGGCGCGGGGGAGAACCGCCCTTAACCGACGTGGAAACAAAAGAGGTGGTTGGCTATGGCAAAAACCTGACGGCGATTGGCTCTATTAGCGTCATCCAGTCACGAGCCGATGCGTTACTCGTCAGCTTTTTTTTCCCCGCCGCCGTCATGGCCGATTACACCATAGCCCTTATCGTGTACAATCAGATAAAAAGCCTGTGGGGTATCTACATTGCGATTCGTTATCCCAAAATTGTGCGATTACAGCCAATCGCACGCTTTCGCCACTCAGCTATCGAGTTAGTTTTTGTTTCTTTCCTCTTTGTCGGTATTGGCGTGGTTGTGGCAGTGGCGGGGTCGTGGCTGATTTCATGGCTTTTGCCAGCATCCTATGCCAGTAGTATCGGCTATATGTATTGGCTTATCGCCGCTATAGTGGTGCTGATTCCGGGGGCTTTTGCCGAAATGTATTTTCGGATGCTAGAACAGGAAAAACCCCAATACATTATGCGCATCATCGGTGCTGTGAGCGCGGTTTTGTTTCCTGTAGCGTTGCTGTATGGTTTAGATGGTAGCGTTTATAGCGTTGCTATGGGTCGTTTTTTGGCCGCTTCTGTTTTTTCGATGGTTGGCTGTTGGCTGTTTGTGCGCAGTCGGCTCACGTTAGAACCAACTGTGGTGGAGATAAACGAATTGTTATGAGCGAAATTACGTTCAATAAATATGAGCAACGTGGTGCTGATTATCATTGGCAACAACAGTCGAACCACCCGCTCAGGATGAATGCGTATGTAAAAGCTCGTTATCAGCTTTGTGTGGCATTACTGGAAGCGCAAATTGGCTCGCTGAAAGGACAAACAGTGTTGGACTTTGGGTGTGGTGATGGGGTGTTGACGTATGCGTTGTTTAAGCGACAGGCGCGTTCGTATGGGTTTGATGTGGCGACCACGGCCGTGCAAATGGCCGTAACTAAACATCATTCCCGCCAATCTACAGCCTCTTTTTCTGTGGCTTCTGGCTACACAACCCCTTATCGTACCGCTTCATTTGCGGGCATTGTTTCCACCGAAGTCATCGAGCATGTGCAGGAACCGTTGCAACTGCTAGAAGAGATAAAGCGTCTGCTGAAGCCGGGTGGAGTGGCAATTATCAGCACGCCGGTACGTATCACCCAAGAGCCACTAGATGCCATGCACGTGCAAGAGTGGTATCCGGCGGAGTACCAATCACTGATTACCACTGTATTTCCCCAAGCGCAATTTTGTTTTTCCCATCCGCTATTTTGGCACGAGTTGATGTTGTACAACGGCCGTGCGCGTCTTTTCGTCAATTTGTTATCCTTTTTTTACAATCCCTTTCTAACCATGGGAAAATGGCGGCGACCCTCCTTACAATACGCCATTGTGCACAAATAAAAGCTCTATGCGTTATTATGATTCTAGCCATGACCGTTTGGTATACATTCAGCAACAGGCCAATCCCAACTATTGGGATAACCAGTGGCAACCGGAACAGCTCCAACGAAGCCGTCTGTTAGCCACAAAGTGGACTTACGTTGTGCCCATTACCCAAAAATATCTGCCACCTACGGCGGGGCCAGTGTTAGAAGGGGGGTGTGGTCAGGGGATACACGTTGCGGCACTGCAAAACAATGGCTACACCTGCATGGGGGTAGATTTTGCGCCCCGTACCGTGCAAACGCTGAACGACCTAGTCCCTGAATTAGACATTCGGCAAGGGGATGTGCGTCATTTGCCCTTTGCTGATGCTACGTTTGCGGGGTATTGGTCAGTGGGTGTTATTGAGCATTTTTGGGAAGGGTACGCCGCTATTGCCCTAGAAATGAAGCGCGTCTTGCGCCCCGATGGCCTTTTGTTCCTCACCTTCCCGTACTTATCGCCGTTGCGCCGTTGGAAAATTCGCCGCCATGCTTATCCTATTTTGCCCGAAGATGCCGCACGGGAGGATTTTTACCAGTTTGCCCTGAATTATCACCAAGTGTTAGAACAGTTCCGCCAGTTAGGCTTTGAGTTGGTAGCGACCAAACCGCTGGATGGCCTGAAGGGCTTAAAGGATGAGATTAGCTGGGGGCGGCAGAGCCTGCAACGCTGGTACAGTTATCGGGGCAAATCGGCAGTGGTGCGCGGTAGTCGCTATATGGTGACGAACCTAATAGCACCTGTGACGGCGCATTCTATCTTATTGGTCTTGCGGCGCGGCCACGGCGAGGGGTAATTATGAACCGTTCCACGGCCGTGCTTCGTCAGCTTTACCATTGGAGCAAATCTTCTTACGACAACACGTTAGGGTTTGCTATTCTGCGCGCTTTGTCTAACTGGCAAACGGCTGATATCGCTATTTTCCATCAATTCCACAAACCACCCTATGGCGGGGGCAACCAATTCTTGTTAGCCTTGCGTCAGGCATTGGGGCAAAACGGGTGGCGCGTAGAGAACAACCGTATCTCGGCTACCACTCGCGCCTGCCTCTATAATTCGTACAACTTTGATTTTGCCCGCCTGCGTGCCTTGCGCCGCGAAAATTGCTTGATGATTCATCGCATAGATGGCCCTCTCACTGTCTACAGGGGAAGAGAAGATGGCAGTGACCAACGGATTTGGGCGATTAACCAAGAGTTGGCCGATGTGACTGTTTTTCAATCCCACTATAGCTGGCGCAAATACCTAGAACTAGGGATGCCGTTTCAATCGCCAGTGGTCATAAGCAACGCTTGTGACCCCGCAATTTTTCACCCACACGGCCGTGAACCCTTCAACCCCCAACGTAAAATCCGCCTCATTTCCTCCAGTTGGTCTAACCACCCGCAAAAGGGAGGCGAAATTTATGCTTGGCTAGACAGCCATCTGGATTGGACTCAATACGAATACACCTTTGTCGGCCAATCTAGCCATACCTTTGACCATATCCGCCACATTCCCCCCGTGCCATCCGCCAACCTAGCTGACCAGTTGCGGCAACATGACATTTACATTACGGCCAGCCGCCACGATTCCTGCTCGAACGCCGTGATAGAGGCTCTGACCTGTGGTTTACCCGTTATCTACCTGAACAGTGGCGGCACGCCCGAATTGGTACAGCGGGGCGGCTTGCCCTTTGCGGAGGCGACGGAAGTACCCGACCTGTTGGCCGAGATTGGACAAAATTACGCGGCGTATCAGGCGGCAATTGCCGTTCCCTCTATCATGGAAATAGCCGACCAGTACCTTCAGGTTATGCGGCTAATGCCAGCGGCTGATTAGGGAACGAGGAGGAGGGAGTTTTGTGAGCGGTTTAGTTCGCACCAGAGCAGTCGCCAAAGCCGTCTCCTTGTTGCAAGGGGGCGGTGTTAGCCTGAAGTGGCATGGGTCTCAGGTTATGGGGAGACAACCACGGCCGTGTCTCTTCTACCTCATCCCCGGTGCTGGCTGGGTCACAGATTGGATTGGGCAGTACATTGCCCACGAAATGAAACGACAATTTCAGTGGAACGCTTATGCCACCACCGCGCCCCATTTGGTGACGGGGCAAATTGTCCATTTTGGCGAAGTGGGCGCCTTCCTTGCCAGCCGCCAAAAGGGGTACACACGGCGCAACCAACTCATCTGTACTTTTTTTCATGGCAACCGCGAGGCGCAATTCCCAGAATTGGCCGAAAGCGTAGATGCTTTTTTAATCTACGAGCATCAATTAACCAAAGTGGTCACGGCTTGTTCGCTGATGGTCTCCCGTTTGCAGTCATGGGGTGTTAAGCCCGAAAAAATTGTCCTGTTACCCATCGGCCTAGAATTAAACCGCTTTCAACCGGCGCACCCCAGCGCTAGGGCCGCCCAGCGGCGGCAGTTCGGCATTCCCGAAGAGGCGTTTTGTGTTGGCTCTTTTCAGAAGGATGGGGTGGGGTGGGGCGAGGGGGATGCGCCCAAAATGGTCAAAGGGCCAGATATTTTTCTGGAGGTGATTGCCAAGCTGTATGCCCGCTATCCTAACCTCTTTGTGTTGTTAACGGGGCCGTCACGCGGTTATGTCAAACGGGGCTTGGACAAAATCGGAGTTCCGTATCAACATCATTTTTTGCCTGATTATCAGGCCATTGTGGGTATGTATCATCTGTTGGACGCTTATTTGGTCAGTTCCCGCGAGGAAGGCGGCCCTCAAGCGGTGTTAGAATCATTAGCCACGGCCGTGCCCCTTGTCTCTACGCGCGTGGGTATGGCAATTGATGTGATCCAG
>JBGTIZ010000494.1:0-8157 GCA_041745395.1 Promineifilaceae bacterium (SeqCode)
AACAGATGAAAAAACGCCCTAGAAAAAGGATTCGCCGCCGCAAGGGGGTGAAAAACGACAGCCACATCAACATACGGATAGAGCGGTTTGAACTGAGGCTGGATGCTGATGGGCGGGGACATACGTTGCGGGTGGAGTATGCCCGCGTAGAGGAGTAAGAGAGATGACAGAAACAGAGTTGTTGGCCTTGATTGAGCAAGCGGAGTGGGAAGGGTGGACGGAGTTGGATTTTGGAGGGGAGCGGATTGAATGGTTGCCGTCGGAGATTGAGCGGTTGACGGGGTTGCGACGGTTGCGGGTGGTGCGGGGGATGCTCTGTCGCGGGGGCGGTAGATGGCGCATAGATTGGACCAATCTTAGGTCTCTGACCGTTGCGCCCTTGGGTGGGGTATTCTTCCACGGCCGTGGTCGCAACAACCACAGAGCAATCGCATCCTAAATTTTGCAAAACAACCAACTTGACATACCCTTCCATAAAACAGGAGGTTTGAGATGTCACCCCTACCAACAGAAAAAGTAGCAACCCTGTTTCAAGAGGCCATGAAAATTAAACGATTACTTTTGTTACTCACAACCATCTTTCTGGTCGCCTGCGGCGCATCCACTGCCGAGGAAACCAACCGCCCCGCGCTGGAACCATGCGCCTTAATTGGCGATGTAGACGCCAACTGCGGCACCATCTCCGTCCCCGAAAATCGAGACGAGCCGAATGGGCGCACCCTCGACATTCACTTCGCCGTCATTCCCGCCCAAAACAGGGCCGCTCCCGACCCCATCTTCATGCTGGCCGGCGGCCCTGGACAAGCGGCTACGGAGACGTTCCCCTTCATCCTTAACAGCTTCTCCCGCCTGAACCAGACCCGCGACATCGTGCTGGTTGACCAACGCGGCACGGGTCAGTCGCACCCGCTGGCCTGCCCGGCCATACAGGAGCTACCGCCGAACGCGGATGAAGAAATGGTGCGCCAAACGGTAGACGAATGCCGCCAAACGCTGATGGAAACGGCTGATTTGACCCAGTACGTGACCGAAATCGCCATGCAGGATTTGGACGCGGTGCGGGACGCGCTGGGCTACGAACAAATCAACCTGATAGGCGTGTCCTACGGCACGCGAGCGGCGCAAACGTACATGCGCCTCTTCCCGCAACACACGCGGGCGGTGATCATGGATGCGGTGGTCAGCCCCAGCTTGGTGCTACAACTGCAATCCCCAGCGGATGGGCAGAGGGCACTGGAACTGCTGTTTGCGCGTTGTACGGCCGATGAGGCGTGCGCGGAGCGGTTCCCCACGTTTGCGGCTGAGTTCGACCAGCTTCTGGCTGGCTTGCAGACGGAGAAAGAGGTCACGCTGACCCATCCCGTGACGGGGGAACGGCTAGAATTGGAGCTGGCGGATGACGAGCTGATGCAGGTGATGTTCAACTTGTTGTACAGCCCCGACCTGACATCGCTCCTGCCCCTGCTGGTGGAGGGCGCGGTAGACACGGCCGATTACACGCCGCTCATTGCCCAAGCGTTGGCTCTGACGGGGGGTCAGCAGATGTATCAGGGCATGTTCTACGCGGTGACGTGCAGTGAGGATGCGCCGCGCATCGACGCGGAGGAGGCGGCCGCGATTCAGGCGGAGACGCAATTCCCGCTGGTGTCGGCTAACTTTACGGCGACGTGCGCAAATTGGCCTAGCACGGCCGTGTCCGAGCAAATGTTCACCCCCCTAGAAAGCGACATCCCCACCCTTCTGCTCTCTGGCGAGGCGGATCCCATCACCCCTCCCCATTACGCGGATGAGGTGGCGCGGACGTTGACCAGTAGCCAGCACATCGTGCTGGATGGGTATGCGCACGGCATTTTGAGCGTGGGATGTATACCGACCGTGGTGGCCGACTTTATTGAAGCGGGCACGGCCGTGGATTTGAACACCGACTGCACGGCCAGAATCACCCCCCCGCCCTTTTTTGTATCACCAGTCGGGCCACGGCCGTAAGGAGAAAAAGATGATTCAAGTCACCAATCTATCGAAAGCATTCGGGTCGGTACAGGCGGTCAAAGATGTGTCGTTTACCGCACCCAACGGCCGCATCACGGGCCTGCTCGGGCCCAACGGCGCAGGCAAATCAACCACGATGCGCATGATTACGGGCATTTTAGACCCGGACAGTGGCACAGCCCACATTGACGACATCCATGTGCAGAAGAACCGCGTGGCCGCCCAAAAACGGCTGGGCACTTTGCCAGATAAACGCGGCCTGTATCAGCGGCTGACCAGCCGCGAAAATATCGCCTACTACGGCCATTTGCACGGTTTGTCGGGCGCGAAACTGGATGGACGCGTCAATTATCTCATCAACTTGCTGGACATGAACGACATCGCCGACCGCGTGACGGAAGGGTTTTCCACCGGCCAAAAAGTGAAAGTCGCCATCGCCCGCTCGCTGGTTCACGATCCGCCCAACATCCTGCTGGATGAACCGACGATGGGGCTGGACGTGATGAGCACGCGCACCATGCGCGGCATTATCCGCCAACTGCGCGAAGAAGGGCACACGGTGCTGTTTTCCAGCCACATCATGCAGGAAGTGGCCTCCCTGTGCGACAACATCGTCATCATCGCCGACGGTCTTGTGGTGGCGCAGGGATCGCCGGACGAATTACGTAAACAAACGAATGAAGCCGATTTAGAAGATGCGTTCGTGGCCGTCATCGGCACAGAGGAAGGGTTAGAGTAATGTTGTCTACCATTTGGGTAATCACCCGCAAAGAAATGATCGACAATCTGCGTGACCGGCGCTCCGTGTTCAATGCCCTGCTGAGTGTCCTGCTTAATCCGATTTTGTATGTGGTGCTGTTCGGCTTCCTCAACAGTGCTTTCTCTGAACAGGCGGAGCAGACGCTGGAACTACACGTCATCGGCGCGGAAAACGCGCCCAACTTGATAGCCTTTCTGGCGCAACAGAATGTGGAAATTTTGCCCGCGCCCGACAACCCAGAGCAGGGGTTACTCTCGGGCGAGCTGGATGTGGTGCTGGTGATTGAAGAGGGGTATGCGGAGGCGTTCACGGCGGGGGAACCAGCTCCCGTGCAGGTGATGCGGGATGGGTCAAATGATGGGTCTACGGTGCTGGTACGGCGCACGGAACAGTTATTGGAGGCGTATGGTCAACGCACGGCCGTGTTGCGTCTGCTGGCTCGCGGGGTCAGCCCCACGCTTGTTCGTCCCCTCCAAGTAGCGGCCGTGGATGTGTCTTCGCAGGAGTTGGGCGCGGCTGGCACCCTGCTAGACCTACTGCCTGTGATTATGTTCACGGCCGCGTTTCTGGGCGGTTTCTACATGGTGATTGATATGACCGCTGGGGAACGGGAGCGGGAATCGCTGGAGCCGCTCCTGCTCAATCCGATTCCGCGCTGGATGTTCGTCATCGGCAAATACATTACCGCCTTGGCGTTTACCATCGTGGCTACCTTTTTAGCCACGGGTCTTTTCCTGTTTTTGCTGGGCGTGCCCTTCATTCAGGATTTGACTCAGCTTCAGTTAAATATCGCGCCGGGGAGAGTGGTCACGGCCGTGTTGATTATCACCCCCGTCATTTTCATGGCCGTAGCCCTGCAAATGCTCATCGCCTCCTATGCCCGTAACGTGAAAGAGGCGCAGACGTACACCCAAATCCTGTCACTGGCTGGGTTTATGCCCGCCCTGTTTCTGGCCGTCCTGCCCATTAAATCGGCCGCGTGGATGAATTTCGTACCCACGATTGGGCAGGTGTTTTTGGTGGGTCAGGTGATGCGCGGCGACCCCCTGCCCGTCGCGGATGTGACCATCTCCGTGGTGGTGACGATGTTGGTGGCCGTCATAGCTCTGGCGGCTTCTATTCGTCTGTACAATCGAGAGCAAATTGCCCTGATTGGGTAAGACGGCATTGGGAGTAATTGTCGGCAACAACCGCAGTGAGAAGTAAAAAGTGAAAAGTGAGAAGTCACGTTCGCCTGACACGCCTTGAGTAGCACGCCAACCACTTCTTACTTCTGAGTGCCCTGAAAAAAGAGGTATTTTTGCAAAATCTACCAGAGGTGGATTTCCGCGAAAAGGGGCTTTTTTCAGTAGGCTCACTTCTTGCTTTTAACTTTTCACCTCATGACAGGAACAAGCAAAATGCACATAGCCCCCTTCACCATCGAACAATTCTTCGCCCAGTACGAATTCACCACCCCTTGGATCCTGTGCGCCTCCGACTGCGAAACGATGAGCATCGGCGAACTGCTCAGCCTCAGCAGTCGGTCGCTAGCCGACCTGGCCGACTTGACCTTAGCGTACACCGATTCCCAAGGCGATCCGCTGTTGCGCCAGCAGGTAGCCACCTGCTACCCGGGCATCACGGCCGAGGAGGTCGTGGTCACCGTGCCCGAGGAGGGCATCTTCCTGACCATGCACACTCTGCTCGAGCCGGGAGATCATGTCGTCGTGTTGACCCCCGCTTATGATTCCCTGCTCAACTTGGCGCACCATCTGACGGGCAACGTGACGAAGTGGGAGATGAAGGCGGAACACGGCCGTTGGGCATTAGACCTCGACCAACTACGCGACATCGTCACCCCCCAGACCCGCCTCATTGTGGTCAACTTCCCCCATAATCCGACGGGCTATTTACCCACCCCAGAGGAATTTACGGCCATTGTCGAACTGGCTCGCCAGCACAACATCTGGCTTTTCTGCGACGAAATGTACCGAGGGTTAGAGCCAACAAACGACCTGACGCTCCCCTCAGCGGTCACGCTGTACGAACGCGCCATTATTCTGACGGGGCCATGGGTTGCCGGGCCTGCGGCATGGGTGGCTGATTGTGCGGGAGGCCACGGTACGCGCCCAACTCATCAACTGGAAACATTACACCACCATCTGTCCCCCCGCCCCTAGCGACTGGCTCGCCTTGGCCGCGCTCGAGGCGGAACCCGTCCTCGTTGCCCGCAATCGGGGCATCATTGCCCAGAACTTAGGCGTGGCCGCAGATTTTTTTGCCCGCTGGCCTGACCTATTTACTTGGCGGCCACCCTTAGCTGGCTCCGTGGCCTTGGTCGGCCTCGATGTGCCCTCAGCGGCCGCTTACTGCCAGCAGTTGGCGGAAGAGGAGGGGATTTTGCTGTTGCCGAGTAGCTGTTTGGGGTATGGGGATAAACATATTCGTCTGGGGTTGGGGCGGCGCAATTTTGGGGAGGGGCTGGCGCAGTATGAGCAATATCTCCAGTCCAGTTTTGGGTGAGGCCAAGCAGGTAGTTTCCAAAAGCTGTTCACTTAATTTTATGCACAGGTATTGTACTGAAGATGAAAAATCCTTATACAGATTGGACCGCCTCAAACAGCATGATTGTGCCCACGGCCGTGGTCATCTTTTTTTTCATGTCTCTGTTTATCCTTATGATACAAACGACCAACGAAATGCTTCAAGGGCTAGTGTGGGTAGCAAGTACGCTGGTGATTGTTATCATGAGCCTCTACTACCGCGCTAAATACGCCCACCAAATCGAAAAAATTTGTGTCGTTAATCGGCGGGATGCGGTTGAAATTGTTACGGCTGTTCTTGAAAAAAAACAGCTTCCCCATCAAAAAATTTGGAATGGGGCTGGCTATAACTTCCACATTGATGGCACGGATGCGTTGGTCATTGAAGTCAAAGATGCAACCAATAACATTTTTTCCTCAGATGTCGCCGTTGGCTCCATGTCTCGCTTGCGCCTCAAAGCAATCAATGGGCATAATCAGCCCCTTGCCCACAGCTTGCAACGTAAATTAGATGAAGCCTTCAAACCCGCAGGTTTGCAGCAGTCAGTCACTAAGGGAATAGACATAAAGTTTCAATAAATAAATGATGCTCATTATTGGGCGTGTTAAGCATGAGCATCAGCAACGAGTGGGAGGTATACAAGCAGAATGCCCCAAATTCATGTAGCCGACTGGCACAAAAGAACCAATGACATCTATCCAGTAATTTTCCTTGGTTTCAGTCTTGTCACGTTTATAGTTCTCGTCGTTCTACCCATAAATAACTGGAATCTCCGTTTAGTCATTTGGGCGGCCAGCCTCCTGCCCGTTTTTTCTCTCGGGACGCTTTTTTATTACGCCTATACAGATCAGATTCAGAAAGTTTATTTTGTAGACCGTCGTGACACGGTGACCATCGTGACCCGAGTCCTAGACGACAAACAGTTGCCCTACAAAAAAAGTTGGAACGGCGATGGGTACAATTTTCATCTTGAGGATGCCTATGGATTGACTGTGCAAATCAAAAGCTACAATCCGGGGGGCAAAAATTATTTATCAGAAACAGTTAGCTCCATGTCTATCGTGAAGCTACAGCCTATTACTGCCACCACCCAGCCCCTCAGCGATAGTTTAAGACGAAAACTGGATGAGGCGTTTGCACCTGCTGGGCTAAGCGAAACCAACCTGATAAAGTAGCGGAGCATCATCACTACCACCCATCAGCGGAGAACATCACCCTATGAGACGTTTACTGCAACTCATCACCCTGTTACTCATTGTACCCCTGACCTGCATAGGTATCATGGTCAGCCTGAGCGGCGGTGGCTTGACCCCCGCGTTTCAAGATATAGGGTCGCTTTTAATGCTTTTATCCCCTATTATGCCGCTGGTGGCTGTCGGCTTGAATGAGTGGCTCTGGCGTAAGGAGCGGTTCACGCTGGCTGGGGTGGTGCTGGCGATACCGTACCTTGTGTGGACGGTGTTGCTCATTTATTTGCAGGTGGAAACGGGCTTCTTTGGGTAATAAGTGGTCTTCTCGGCTGAATTTTGATAGATGACAACACACGGCCGTGGTCAACGCCAAGTTCACTCCCAGCTTGGCGTTTTTTGCGTCTGAGACCATTGGCGTCAACTCTGCTTTTCAACAAGCTCCTCATGCCCAAAATGATCATGCCGATGATGCAAATCAGGGAAATGGTCATGGTCATGATACACCGCGTCGTGTGTATGAATGTGAATATGAAACGCCTCTCTGGCTAAATTTTCATGCTCATGAAAATGGTGTCCATCCACATGATTATGGAGGTGAATATGCTGAACCTCACGATGCCGATGCGCATGAACATGCCCCTTAACCGTAGACAAGACGATACCGATGGACAACAAAACAAATGACAGGATAATTGTCCAATTAATCGGTTCCGCCAAAAGAACGGCCGAACCCGCAATGCCCCAAAACGGGGCTGTGCCAAACAAAATTTGCCCCCGCGTTGCCCCGATAATCTGCGAAGCAGAAATGTACAGCACAATGCTGATACCATAGGATGCCATCCCTAGAAGTATCGCCAAAACGGTTTGAGGTTGTAATAAATCTGTCGAGCTAGCAAAAAAGAGGCCAAGGGCAATATTGACCGTTCCCCCAACCAAACCCTTGATAAAGGTGGTCGCTTTTGATGATATGCCATCGATGACGGCGGTCAGGTGATTGTCTATGCCCCAAAAAAAGCAGGCGATGAGTATAAATATGCCCGCCCGCAAGCCCGTCATATCCTCGTTCAACGAGATAACGATGCCCGAAACCAGCGTAAACAAAACGCCGAGCAGAGCATATCTTGACAAATGTTCCTTAAAAAATAACACTCCCAATAAAGCCGTGGCTATCAGTTCAAAATTCAGCCAGATAGCCACTGAAGTCGCATTGGCATTGCTCAAACCAGCCAGCAAAAACAAAGGCCCTAAAACACCGCCAAACAGCACGATGCCTAGCAACTTCAGACTGTTATCTTTAATCAACGCCAAACGAAAATCGGTGCGGTAATTCCTGACCATGTACGGCAAAAATACAAAGGCCGCCCCGAAATATAGTAGCCCCGCCGTTGTGTAACTGCTGAAGGAGTCTAATAAAATTTTGCTGATAGGTGTGGCAATCCCAAAGAGTAAGCCAGCTAACAAACCAAGTGTTATTGCTTTTTTCTGCATCTCTACCCTGCCTATGATGATGATTTTCTGATTCTACAGCAAAAACATCCCCATACCTACGGCATCCGTAACGCCCAGCGTGAGGTATGAAAAACGCCAAGTTCGGGATGGTTCAGAAACCCCTTCAAAGTTACCTTTACACTTCTACACTTTCGCTTCGGCGTGGCCATCGGCCACGCCTCGCTTTCAAGAGGGTGTTTTTTT
>JBGTIZ010000495.1:0-15846 GCA_041745395.1 Promineifilaceae bacterium (SeqCode)
GGTTGTATGGTGAGGTGTAGGTATAAGCTGGAATTGATGGACTGATTGACTGAAAGAGTAAAGTATGAAACAACTTGAACGTGTTGACGCTCGTGACAAAGGCTTGCTAAACTCGATCACTTTCGTTCATAATTCACGATTCAAAATTCCCAATTCTCAATTAACCAAGGACAAACTCCATGCCTCGTCTAACAAAAATTTATACTCGCGGTGGTGATGAAGGCTTGACCTCGCTGGGCAGTGGCACGCGCGTGCCCAAAGATTCTCTGCGGGTTCATGCGTATGGCACGGTGGACGAGCTAAATTCGGTGCTGGGCACGGCCGTGGCCGCTGGTCTAAGCGATCGTCTGGCGGACATCATGCCTACTATTCAAAACGAACTGTTTCATCTCGGCTCTGATTTATGTTTCACCGAAGCGGACAAAGAGGAATTCAACATTCCCCAGATAGAGGAGCGGCACGTCACGGCCTTGGAAGAGCTAATTGACGAACTCACGGCCGTGGTTGGCCCTCTGCAAAACTTTATCCTACCGGGTGGTTCACTCAGCTCTGCCCAGCTACACGTCGCCCGCACCGTTTGTCGCCGCGCCGAGCGGGATATTATCACGCTCATGCGGGAAGAGGCCATTGGCGCATACGTTTTACCTTATCTCAATCGCCTCTCCGACGCCCTTTTCGTGATGGCTCGCTATGAGAATCACGTCCGCGACGTGCCCGAGCCGCTCTGGAACTCCCGCCTGTAGGCTAGCCGTTCAGCCGAGTGGCTTCGACAAGCTCAGCCACCGACAAGCTCAGCTACCGACAAGCTCAGCCACTGTCGCACACCGCCCCTCGCCCTTCGCACCTAAACCACATGCTCTACATCCCCACCATCCCCATGCCCGATTTGGCCGCTCAAGCGGCCGTGCGTGACAAACAAGAACAGTTGCCCAAACCGCTGGGAAGTTTGGGCATGCTGGAGACGTTGACCCTGCGGCTAGCCGCTATGACGGGTAAAACATCGCTGACCTTTCCGCGCAAGAGCGTCATGATTACGGCCGGGGACAATGGCGTGTGGGCGGAGTTTGACACGGCCGAAACGAGTCTAACCACGGCCGTGCGGGTGCAAAATATCGCCCACGGCCGTGCGCCTATCAACGCCCTTGCCCGCCAAGCCGGAGCCGTTATCACTCTGGTAGACGTGGGTCTGCGCCAGCCCTTGCCCAAACATCCGCATTTGCGCGACCTGCGCGTGGCTAACGGCACGCGCAACATGATGCAAGAGCCAGCCCTCAGCCTGCCAGAGGTACAAGACGCCATTTTTGTGGGCATGAATCTCGCTTCGCAAGAGATAGCCACCGGGTTGGATTTGCTGGCGCTGGGCACGGTTGGCCTGGGGGGAGACACGGCCGCGTTAGCTGTGGCTACGGCCGTGTTAAAACAACCCATCGCCGACCTCGTTCAGCTTGACCCCCAAAACAGTTCCCAACTGCGCCAAGTGCGCGTCATCGAACGCGCCCTCGCCGTCACCCAGCCAGAGCCGCTCGACGTGCTGGACGTGTTGCGCTGTGTGGGCAGTTTGGAATTGGCGGCGCAAGTGGGGGTGATTCTCGGCGCGGCGGCGGGGCGTGTGCCGCTGGTGCTGGATGGTCTGACCACGGCCGTGGCCGCTGTGGTCGCTTCTGAATTGGCTTTCCAAGTGCGCTCCTACCTGATTGCAGGGAATCTCATGCCGGGGGCAGGACACACGGCCGTGTTACGCCACCTCGGTCTGCGCCCCCTGCTCAACCTAAACCTCACGCTCGACGAAGGTGCAGGCGCCGTTCTCGCTATGCACCTCATTGAAGCCGCCGCCCGCACCCTCGATTAGCGAGCGGGTCGGCTCCCTAACCCAGCCCCCCACCTCTCATCTAATTAGCCATAGCCCCCCAGATACGGTAAACTTTGCCCTAAAAGGTGCAGAAAAATTTATGTGGAACCTAACCGTTTTAGCCATCATTATAAGCGTCGGCTGGCTGGCTCTTATCGCTTATTACATCATCCTGTCGCGTCAGCAAAATAGTCTGCAACAAGAATTAGACGAACTGGCCCAGTTGTTAGAAAAAAAAGAAGCGCAACGCGCCGCCCAACAGCCTATCAATCCAAATCTAGATTAGATAAGGGAGAAACCTTATGAACAAACGTTTTGGTTTAGCATGGCTTTCGCGCCTGCTGGTGCTCTTGTTTGCCCTGAGCGCGTGTGACCTTGTGCCCACGGGCGAAGTGGATGCGTGTGACGATGGGGGCACGTTACTAACCGATGAATTCACGGGTGAAGTGATGTGCGGCTGGGCGGAGTACGAAGAGGCCAATGGGGTTGTGGTGGTGATTCAAGAGGGGCAATTGCAAATGAGCAGTAGCCAAACCGGCCAACTTTGGTGGACAAACCCAGGCCGTAATTTTGCCGACGCGGTCATTACGACCACGGCGCGGCAGGCCAGCGGTCCCAATAACAATGCGTATGGGGTGCTTTGCCGCTACCAAAGCCCTGAAAACTTCTACATTTTTCTGATTAGCGGGGATGGTTATTACGCCATCGGCAAATACCAAACTGGCTCTGACCAAATTCAATACCTGTCGGGTGGGGGGCAGTATCAATATTCGGACGTGATTAACCAAGGTATTGCCACCAACACGATTCGGGCGAGCTGTGCGGGCAATGAGTTGAGTCTATCGGTCAACGGCATTTTGCTGGACACGGTGGTAGACCCGACGTTTGTGACGGGTGATGTGGGTCTAGCTGTGACCACATTTGAACCTGGCACGGCCGTGGTGCAATTCGACAATATCACGGTCATTCAACCCTAATCATGCGCTACATATCCCTTTTCTGGCTCGGCGTACTCATTTTCGGCTTGACGGCCTGCAATTTACTGCAAGATGGCCCCGTACCCGGCCGTGGGGCCGTTATTTTTCAAGAACAGTTCACCGCTGGGCAAATAGGGGAATGGTTCACCGAAGTAGACGAACAGGGGCAAAGCCTCATCACCGACAACCGCCTCGTCATTCGGGTGGACGCGCCCCAAACCAGCCAATACGCCACCCTGCAAAATCCGCTTCTGACTGATTTTGACCTTGAAGTAGATGCGACTCTGCTTGAGGGCAGTCTCGGTAGCAGTTATGGCGTCCTCTTTCGGATGCAAAGCAGTGGTGAGTTTTATCGTTTCGTCATCACGGGTAACGGTCAATTCGTAGTGGAAAAACGACTAGCCAGCGGCGAGTGGCAACGGCTGACCGATGAGTGGCAAGATTCCAGCCTGATTAACGTCGGTTACAATATGCCTAATCGCTTGCGCGTCGTGGCTGATGGTTCCAACTTTTTCTTTTATATCAATGATGAGTTAGTGGCTCAGGCTACTGATGCTAATTACGGCCGTGGGTTAATCGCCCTCGATGCGGGCACATTTAACCAACCTGGCCTGCGTGTCGCCTTCGATAACCTCACCATCCGCGAACTCAGCCGGTGAAAAAAGTGCGGAGCGGGGAGTGCTGAGCGATGAGTGGGTTGGTTTAGTTTGTTGGTTGGCTGAGCTTGTCAAAGCCCACTCAGCACTCGTTACTCATCGCTCGTTACTGCTTTTAGGAGAAAAACCCATGCACGCAGAATTTGTAACCACGACACGCGGTTTGCGACGTGATTTGCCGCCGTTGCGTTTGTTTGAAAAAGCGAAAAAGTTTGGCATTTGGAACCCGAGTGACATTGATTTGACCCGCGACACGGTCGAGTGGCAAACGCTTGCGCCCGACGAAAAAGATGTGCTCCTGCGGCTGATGTCCATGTTTGTAGCGGGGGAAGAAGCGGTCACGCTTGATTTACTGCCGCTTATTCAGGCCATTGCCCAAGAGGGACGACTGGAAGAAGAGATGTTCCTGACCACTTTTCTCTGGGAAGAGGCCAAGCATGTAGACTTTTTCCATCGTGTCATCACCGAAGTAACGGGTGCGCCCCCCGATTTAGGCCATTATCACACTGATAATTACCGCGCTGTCTTTTATGAAGCGTTGCCCCGAGCACTCAATGCCCTGCGCACTGACCCATCCCCCGCCGCACAGGTTCGGGCCTCTATGACTTACAACGTGATGGTCGAGGGAATGCTGGCCGAGACGGGCTACCACACTTTTTTCACGGTGTTAGAGCAGAGGGATATTTTGCCCGGCGTGCGGGCAGGCATTCGTAGTCTGAAACAAGATGAATCGCGCCATATTGCCTACGGTATTTATCTGTTATCCCGCCACATTGCCAGTGATGAAAGCCTGTGGGCGGTGGTGGAGGAGACGGTCAACGACCTGTTTGTGCCCGCGCTGGGCATTGTGGGCGACCCGTTTGACCTGTATGACCCGATGCCGTTTGGGCTAGAGATTGATGACTTTCTCGATTATGCGACGAGTCAATTCAACAAACGCATGGCGCGTATTGAGCAGGCGCGGGGGGCTGACCTCACGGCCGTGGCCGAAGTGACCCAACAAGCCATTGACGATGATGACGCCTGAGCAAAGTACAAGATGCAGGGTGCAAGGAGAGATGTGATGTTAAAGACAACTGAGCGTATTATTACAACGGAGATGCTAGGGCGAGAGACCGCCACGGCCGTGCAAAATGCCCAACAAGAGCCACTTGTCATCACCGAAGCTGGTCAACCAGCCGCCTACTTCATCAGCGTAGCCCTGTACGATTCGCTAATGGCTCATCTGCAACAGCTTGAACAATCAGAATTGCTAGCGGGCATTGAAATAGGCGAACAGCAATTTAGCCAAGGCCAATTCAAAACGCTGGAAGAAGCCGCCCAATTAGCCGAAGCACGTTGGCAAACTACCATCTTTTAAGGCAACAAATACGCCTTGCACCCTGAATCCTGCCCCTTGAACCCTGAACC
Source organism: Promineifilaceae bacterium (SeqCode) (assembly GCA_041745395.1). Lineage (GTDB taxonomy): Bacteria > Chloroflexota > Anaerolineae > Promineifilales > Promineifilaceae > Hadersleviella. The sequence goes on from JBGTIZ010000495.1 coordinate 4,893, forward strand.
CACAACCCTCACCGAAACCGTCCTCGACGAGGACGAAAGCTTTATCCACCCGCCGCAGACCACGTGGCCTGACCCCGACGAACCCCACAAAGCGCGGAAGAGTTCACGTCGCCGCGTGGTGGCGATTACCAACAAGCGGGTCATTGTCGAAGATACCCACACCGTTAGCAAAACGGAATCATTTCCCTTGGCTGACATCACGCGCCTGTATCGCACCTATAAAACGCGGCGCGGGGTGGAAATTTTTCGCATCACCAAAATCGCGCTCCCCAGTGGGCGGGAAATTGAGCTAAATTATGGCTGGCTGACCGAAGAAACGGATGGCCCGGCTTTGCAAGAGATATTGCCCACGGCCGTGTTCAAAATTCAGTGGAACAGCATGCAATGGTTCTTTGTCGCCTGCCTCATTGGGTTTACCCTCATGTGCATTATTCCCGCCTGCACCGTGATTGGGAGCGGCATATGGGAACGGTTTGCTGGCTGACAAAACGCATTGCTTGCCCCTATAATCAGACGTTTGCTTGCCAAACTATTCAGGAGAAAACTTGGTGTCCACCCCCCTCCCAACACCCCATATTGACGACATGGTTGACTTTCTGGTCGGCTTGCTCAATACACCTAGCCCCACTGGGGATACTGACCGCGCGATTGCCTATGTGCAAGACGCTTTTGCTGACCTTGTACCCCTGACCCAAAGTCCCAAGGGATTTCTGAGCGGCACATGGGCGGGGGAGAGCCGCGAGACGCCGCGTGCCCTGACGGCGCATGTGGATACGCTGGGCGCGATGGTCAGCAAAATAAAAGAAAATGGGCGATTGCAAATGACGCAACTGGGCGGCTGGATTTGGAACTCAGTAGAGGGGATTGGGGTGACTGTTTTTGCCAGCAACGGCGAGACGTATCGTGGGGCGATTATGCCGACTGTGGCCTCTATTCATGCCCACACCCGCGCCGAGAGCTATGCTGAACGAAACGAAAAGAACATGGAAGTGCGGCTGGATGCGCGCACGACCACGGCCGTGCAAACGCAAGAACTTGGTATCCGCGTGGGGGACATCATCGCCTTTGACCCCCGCGTGGAGCTAAGCGACACGGGCTTCATTCGCTCCCGTCATTTGGACGACAAGCTGAGCGTGTCCGCCATTTTTGGTGCCCTGTCCGCCCTGAAAAAAGCGGGGCTAACGCCCACCCAAGACGTGACCATTCATATCAGCAATTATGAAGAAGTGGGGCACGGCGGCTCGGCTGGCTTCCCGGCTGATTTGGCCGAATTGGTCACAATAGATATGGCGGTGGTCGCCCCGGGTCAGCAATCCCATGAATTTGGGGTGACGATTTGCGCCAAGGATGCCTCAGGGCCATACCACATGGGTCTGCGGCGGCGGCTAGAGGCGTTGGCCGAGGCGCACAACTTGCCTTATTGCACCGATATTTACCCTTATTATGGCTCGGATGGGTCGGCGTATTGGCGGGCGGGGGGCAATGTGGCTGTGGGTTTGATTGGCCCCGGCGTGGATGCGTCGCACCATTATGAGCGCACGCACCGCGAGGCGTTGCAAGCCACGGCCGTGTTAATTATGGCTTATTTGCTCAGTTAAAAACTGTTCACTATGCTCCGCTTCTTCCTGCTCTCTCTTCTTGCCCTCAGTCTCTTTTTGGTCGCGTGCCAGCCAGACGAACAGCCCCCGGCTGGCCCTTTTATCACCGAATTGCCCACCCTCGCCTCCCTGTCCCAACTCCCCGAACGCAGTGAAGTCGCGGTTTTACTGCAAAACGTAACGGTCAATATAGATGAAGAGGGGGTCACGGCCGTGGTGCGCGGTTTGGCCGACGATGCTTGTCTGGCCTTTCAGTCCAGTGGTCAGAGCCGCGAGAACACCAACGTCCAGCTTAACCTCAGGGCCGTGCAGACCCAACCCATCCCCTGCCCTTCCGACCAAATTGACCAACCTTTTACCGTCCGTTTGCCGCTGGCGACGCTCGATTGGCCCGACGGTTTTTACGTGTTGAACGTTAACGACGCCGTCAGCACCGCCTTTCCTTACCAGACCAGTATGCTGGCTGGCATGAGCATAGATGCGCCCGCCATGCCCGGCTTTTGGGTGGTGGAAGGGCGCGTGTGGCATGATTTATGCACGGGGGAAGCGGACGACGAGCGGTGCGTTGACGGTCGGGGAGATGGGGTGTACACGCCTAATGAGCCGGGTATTGGACAGGTGGTTATTCGCCTGAATCGTGACCAATGCCCCGGTTCGGGCACGTTGCTGACCACCCGCACTCGCGCCGACGGCACATTTCGCTTGGCGGGGCTGGCTCCGGGGGCGTATTGTGTGGCTATCACGGCCGTGGAAGGGAGCAACAGCCTTCTTTTGCAACCCGGCGTCTGGACAGCTTCTCCCGATTACCTAAGCGATGGCGAAGTTTATGTCAATATAAGCGACAACCGCAATGACCTCAACTTTGGCTGGGATTATGATAATTTGCCGCGCACCACGGCCGAGAGTGCTTGCCTTAATCAAGCTCTTTTTGTGGCGCACTTGAACCATGCCAACGGGGTCACGCTGTTGCCCGGCCAAAGCGTGAGCAAGCGGTGGGAGGTGTTGAACAGCGGCACGTGTACATGGACAACTTCTTACACGGCCGTGAATGTCAGCAGTTCCGCCAGCCGCATGCCCTTGCCCCAGCGTGTCCTGCCTGGCGAGACGGTCATCATTGACGTGCCGCTCACCGCTCCGCAACAGCCTGGCACTTACGTGACGCGCTGGGTGCTTCAAAATGAAGCGGGAACCCAGTTCGGCACAGGCATTACGGGCACAGGCGCCCTGCTGGGCGAAATGCGCGTCCCCGCTCCGACCCGCGCCCCTGAGCCGACATTGGAATTGGAAGATGAAGGAGAGGGGGAGTAAGAGAGGTGGAGAGGAAGAGAGAAAGAGATAGTAGTCTCTTTCTCTCTTCCTCCCTTGCTCTCTTACTCTCTTATTCTACAGATTGACAATCTGAAGGAGTTGGTTGTCTTCATCCAGTAGCTCGATGCGCTCGACGTGCCATTTGCCGGGGCGGGATTCGAGGAAGGAGCCGTTTTCGTTTTGCAGGGGAACGTGGGTGACTTGCCCGTCTGACCAGACGATGCGCACCGCACGGCCGTGGTCGCTGGTGCCAAACACGGCCGTGTCACGCGGCGGACCAAACGGGGCTTCGATGGTGCTGTTCCATGTATAGGCGGCGGTAAAACCACGGCCGTCTTGGCAAGGGGCGATGGCCGTGTCGTGCGCGTGCCATTCATCGTTGAGCCGGGTCAAGTAGGCGGCGGCGAGGCATTCTTGGGTATTGGTTTCGTCTGTCCAGCGATAGAGAATGAGTTGGCCGTTTCCCCACGGCCGTGTTTGCAGTAGCTCGACTGGTTCATTGGTCAGGTAGCTGGTGCCATCTATAGCGGCTTGTAGGGTCGGGGGAGGGGACACGGCCGTGTTCACCGTTTGGCAAGCCGACAACCCCCACAATAGCAAAAAACTGAAGCCGATTATCAAGGGTGAGCCAATGCGATTTGCCAAAGTCATGTGAGCCATCTGTCTATCCTCCATCTGGTCTTACCTATTTTTCTGAGAAATTCCTGAACAATCTCAGCATACCCGTCCCACAGCACATATACATGACGTAAAAAACACGCTTATCTGTCGCCAACCTGACGCCATCCATCTGCAACCGCTTATATAACGTCTCCAACCCTCTCCAACGTTAATTTTCACTACATCTCCTTGACGGAATGCCCCACCTCCTTATAATTAGAAAGTCTTGGCGGTGAAAGTAATAAATACCAAAAATAAGCAGAAACAGACCTAGTAATTCTTCAAGGGCGTTGGCTCCCCAGCCACACGCTCTTTTTGCGCGTTTATACGCTTTTTTCTGATTAAACGATTGCTCTGTCTGAAATTACTCAACACCCCACAGCCGATTGCTAACCGTTATCCTTGACTTCGGGAGGTCGAACCAGGTGGAAAACACAGAATTCCGTTCCCTACGCATTAGTCTTGCCTCACCAGAACACATCCGTTCTTGGTCTTATGGTGAAGTAACAAAACCAGAGACCATCAACTACCGTCGCTTACGCCCTGAGAAAGACGGTCTGTTCTGTGAGGCAATTTTTGGTCCAACCAAAGATTGGCAATGTTATTGTGGCAAATACAAGAACATCCGTTATCGGGGCATTGTCTGTGATAAATGTGGTGTGGAAGTAACCCGCTCATCCGTCCGGCGCGAACGCCTCGGGCACATTGAACTGGCCGCACCCGTGGCACACGTCTGGTATACGCGCCGCGTACCAAGTTATCTGGGCTTACTGCTCAATATCTCGCGCCGCAACTTAGACCGCGTCCTTTATTTTGCGCAATATGTCGTCACCAGCGTGGATGAAGATGCTCGTCAACGCGCCTTAAAACGTGTTGATGATGACCTAGCCGAAGCTGAACTGCGTCAAGATACAGACATGCAGACGCAGATTGAGCAGGAAAACGCTGAACTCAACAGCCGCTTGGTTGAACTAGAAAGCGAATTGAGTAACCTGCGTGAGACCTATGACGAACGTCTCACGGCCGCGACCGACGAAGTTGTCGCTGAAGCCAAAATTGTCGAGCAACGGCTGGGCAGTATGCAGGGGCAAGAAATTAGCGACACTATCAAACTCGGCACCGTTACCGTCGCCAAAAAAGGTGATGTGATTGGCAAAGAGCATCTCGCTATGGTGCAAGATGTCACCACGGATCGCTTGAACACGATTCAAGAAGAGAACGAAGGCGAGCGGCAAGCAACTGGGGCTGACCTTGAAAAAGAGATAGAGCAGTTGCGCGAAGAAGCCTCCACCGTGGCCGTGAACAAACGGAATGAAGTAAATATGACGCTTCAGACCCTGCGCAAACGGGCACAGGAAAGCAAAGACCAGCTTGAAGCGTTGGCGCAAGGCCTTTTCCAAAACGAAACAGAATACCGCGATATGAAGCGGCGTTTTGGCAACGTGTTTAAGGCAGGCATGGGCGCTGAAGCGTTCTATGATAATTTGCAGAATATGGATCTGGACACGCTTTCACGCGAGCTATGGCGTGAAGTGCGCACCAGCCGCTCCAAGCAGGCCGCCAAGCGGGCGACTCGTCGTTTGCAGGTGGTCGAAGCGTTGCGCAAGAGCGGCAATCGTCCCGAGTGGATGATTTTGACCGTTTTGCCCGTTATTCCTCCCGATTTGCGCCCCATGGTGCAACTAGACGGCGGCCGTTTTGCCACATCTGACCTTAACGACCTCTATCGGCGCGTCATTAACCGCAACAACCGCCTCAAGCGTCTGCTCGAGCTGGGTGCGCCTGATGTAATTATTCGCAATGAAAAGCGTATGTTGCAAGAAGCGGTAGACAGCTTGATTGACAACAGCCATCGCGGCAAGGCACTCAGTCGACGCGGTCGTCGTGAACTCAAGTCGCTGTCGGACATGCTCAAAGGTAAGAAGGGGCGTTTCCGCCGCAACTTGCTGGGTAAGCGTGTGGACTATTCTGGCCGTTCGGTCATTGTGGTTGGACCGAAACTGCGCATGGGTGAATGTGGTTTGCCCAAGAGCATGGCTTTGGAATTGTTCCGGCCGTTTGTGATCAGCAAACTGATCAAATATAACTACGCCAGTAACGTGAAAGGGGCGAAACGAGTCATCGAACGCCAGCCGCCAGAAGTGTGGGAAGTGCTGGAAGAGGTGATTCAGGGGCGTCCTATCTTGCTTAACCGGGCGCCAACGTTGCATCGTTTGGGTATTCAAGCGTTTATGCCCAAGCTGGTAGAGGGGAAAGCGATTCAGCTTCACCCGCTGGTGTGTGCCGCATTTAACGCGGACTTTGACGGTGACCAGATGGCGGTTCATGTGCCGCTTTCGCAAAAAGCGGTCAAAGAATCTATCGAGCTGATGCTTTCGACCCACAACTTGTTGAAACCGTCTGATGGTCAGCCGATTGTTGGCCCTTCCAAGGACATGGTGTTGGGCGTTTATTACCTGACGCAGATGTTCCCTGGTCGCAAGGGCGAAGGGCGCATGTACAGCAATTTTGATGAAGTCGAAATGGCTTTGCATCATGATTTGTTGGATATGCACGCCAAAATTAAGCTACAAACCCTGACCTATTATGATGATGATGGGAACAGGTATGAGGATGACAAACCACGGATGCGCGTTATCGAAACGTCGCCGGGGCGCGTCATTTTTAACCGGACTGTGCCTGAAGAGATGCAGTTTGTGAACGAATCACTCGATAAGGGTGGCGTGAACAAGCTCATGGACCGGGTGTATCGTCGTTTGGGGGATACACCTACAGTACAAATGGCCGACGATGTAAAGAACCTTGGTTTCCAGTATGCGACGTATTCTGGGGTAACGATGGCGGTATCTGACTTGACCGTGCCAGAATCCCGAAGCACGATTTTGGACGAAGCGCGGAAGCGTGTTGAACAGATTGACCGTCAATATCGCCGTGGTTTGCTGACCGAGGAAGAGCAGTATCAACGCACGATTGAGCAGTGGAATAATGCCAAGGATGATGTTGAGGTCGCTGTGCGGGACGCGATGGACAAGGAAGGCCCTATTGCGATGATGGCTCTTTCGGGGGCGACGAAGGGTGGTTTCGGCCCGATCACGCAGTTGGCGGGGATGCGTGGCCTGATGGCTGACCCGCAGGGTCGGATTATCTCCGTGCCGATTACGTCGAACTTTAAGCAGGGTCTGACGGCGTTGGAGTACTTTATTTCGACGCATGGCTCGCGGAAGGGTTTGGCCGATACGGCGTTGCGCACGGCCGATGCTGGTTATTTGACACGCCGCTTGGTTGATGTAGCGCAAGACCTCATTGTCTCTTCTGAAGATTGTGAGACAGACCGTGGCGTCTGGATTCGGGTTAAGGACAACTTTGGTAAACAAGCGTTGTCTGACCGCGTTTACGGCCGTGTGGCGGCTGGGAATGTGGTTGACCCGCAGACGGGTGAAGTCATTGTCTCGGCTGGCGAAATGATTAGCGACCCGCAGTCGCGGCTTATTGAGCAAGTTGGCGTACAGGAACTTTTTGTGCGTTCGCCGATGACGTGTGAGTTGCGCCGGGGCATTTGTGCCGCTTGTTATGGCATGGAACTGGGGTCGGGCAAGATGGTTGAGATGGGCACGGCCGTGGGTATTATCGCGGCGCAGTCCATTGGTGAACCGGGCACCCAGTTGACCCTACGTACGTTCCATACGGGTGGTACGGCTTCCAGCGGTGGCGACATTACGCAGGGTCTGCCCCGTGTGGAAGAACTGTTTGAAGCACGGCAGAAACCTAAGGGTGAGGCCGTTCTGACTGATATTGATGGGGTGGTTGACACGGCCGTGGTTGATGGCGTGCGCTACGTCTTTGTGGCTAACAGCAAACTTGTGGACGACGTGTACGAAATCCCCGAAGGCTGGACAGTCAAAGCCACCGACCAAAGCACGGTCGAAGTTGGCGATATTCTGGCTGAAACTGAAGATGAAGTGATCACGGCGCGGCACAACGGCCGTGTGGTGGTTAACGGCTCTGACTTCAAAGTCGTTTGGGAAAGCCAAGAAAAAGGCGAGTACGAAATTCCCGCCGGGATGCGTCTTGTGGTGCGTGATGGCGACACTGTCAAAGGTGGCGACCGTCTCACCGAAGGGTCGAAAAACCCGCACCGCATCTTGGACATTCAGGGACGCGACGCGGTGACCGAATACCTCCTGCGCGAGGTGCAAGACGTGTACCAGCCGCAGGGTCAGAACATCAACGACAAGCATTTCGAGACGATTATTCGCAAGATGCTCAGCCGCGTACAGGTTCTCACGCCTGGTGATACAGAAATGTTGCCGGGTGAGTTAATCGACATGGTGGAGTTTGAGCTGAAAAATGATGAGGTTATCGAAGAAGGTGGTCAGCCCGCTACGGCGCGACCTGTCTTGCTCGGTATTAGTAAGGCCTCTTTAGAAACGGACAGCTTCCTCTCGGCTAGCTCATTCCAGCACACGATTAAAGTGTTGGCTGGGGCGGCTATCGCTGGGAAAGAAGATGAACTGATTGGCTTGAAAGAGAACGTCATCATTGGTAAGCTGATTCCCGCCGGGACAGGCTTCCACCTTCCTGTGGAAGAGGAAGAAGTGGAAGAGCTTGAACCGACTGAGTTTGACCCGACCCGCATGTTGATTGATGACAACACCGACCCCGCCATTTTGGAGGCGTTGGCTGAAGCGGCGGCGGAAGCGAAGGCTCAGCGGGAACGGGAACGGCATGAGTCAGAACGACTTTTGTCTCCGTCTGAGTTCGACTTGGAGTAATCTCGGCCGTTGCGTTTCTAACGACACGTTTCCGTAAATAGCTGTAACGAGTTGAAACCTGTCAACTATCCCTTATACTGGGCATAGTTGACAGGTTTTTTTGTTTTGGGGATTTTGTGGGTTTTTGAATGGTGTCATGTTTCACGTGTCATGTGTCAGGTGGTTTTTCTCTGGACGTGGCCTGTTTATTTCAGAGAATAGCTAACTGACCCCGTGAATTCCCCAAGACCTGAGTCCACTGCAAAAAGGTAAAATCTCTCGCAAAGGCGCGAAAAGCGCAAAGTTTTCCTCTTTGCTACTTTGCGTCTTGGCGAGAGCCTGTTTTTTCATTATGGAGAACAACGTAGCGTAGTGGCGCAACAGGTTGCGCCCCACGTTGCGCCATTACAGGAGAGCAACATGGTAACCAGCATACAAGAAGCCGAACCCCGCTTAGCGACGGAAATCGCTTTGTTGTGGCCGCCACAGGGGCAATGGACAGAGCATGATTATCTAAGTTTGCCGGATAGCAACCAGCTTATTGAGCTTTCAGAAGGAGTCGTTTTTATCATGCCGCCACCGGGTTATGAACATCAACGCATTGTCGCTAACTTTTATCGGTTGTTATACGGTTTTGTGATGGGCCAAAATTTAGGGGAGGTAGCCTTTGCGCCGCTGGCGGTGCGGCTATGGCCGGGCAAAATTCGGGAGCCGGATGTACTGTTTTATAGCCACGCACACGCAGACCGGTTGGGGGGGACTATTTCGGGCGTGCCTGATTTGGTGGCGGAGGTGGTATCACCGGGGAGCCGGCGGGTGGATAGGCAGGAGAAGTTTGTGGAGTATGCGCAGGCGGGCGTGGCGGAGTATTGGCTGATTGACCCTGAGCAGAAAACGGTGGTGGTGTTTGGACTGGGTGAGGAGGGGGCGTTTGGGCTGGTGGTGCAGGCGGGTGTGGGTGAGGTGGCGTTTTCGCGGTTGCTGGCGGGTTTTGAGGTAGAGACCACGGCCGTGTTGGCGTGAGGAAATCCTGTTACCGTGGCCTGCTTGAGGGGGAACACGGCCGTGATACGAGCAAATGTTGACCAGGTTATCAGATATAACGAACCTGATTTTTTATTTCGTCAGCCGTGACATGATTGAGGAAACGCATCAACCGCCGCACAACTTCGTAAGGCGGATAACGCACAGCTAAAATGATGCCATAGTGCATTTCACCTGCAGCAGCATACTCACGAGCAAGGGCTTCAAAATCGTGACGATTATGGGTGAGTAGCGTTTTGTGCTGACTAACGGCATAAGCTAATTGCTCTTCGTCCATTTTTTCAAGCTGTCCTTCATCACGAGCCGTTGTAGCGACAAAACCCCGTCCTTGGAGCAAATCCGCGATAATGACATGGACATCTTCATCAAGGTAAAGCTCAATGAAAAGCTGGCTCACATGTCCTTCACCAGTAGGTCTATTAGTTCATCGGGAATACGATTTAGTTCAATGTATTTGTTGATTTCTGCCTGATGTTCACTGTAGTAGCTTAACGCATCAAATACTTGTGCTAAGGTCAGGTGTGGCAAGAGGGTGGGTATTTCCTCTGGGGAAACCCCTTGCCGCCATGTTTCCACGATGGCCCGCACTGGGGTACGTGTTCCTTTGATAATGGGTTCACCACTTAAAATTTTGTCATTTCTGACGATATACCGATTTTCTGTCAGTTGTAGCATGGCAATGACCTTTATGTAAAGCTGTGTAGGTAACAATCGTGGCGAAAGCGATGGTTCATGGGGAGATTGTAACAAACACGGCCGTGACCCAAACAAAACCATCCCCCCCACAACAGCTAAACCCCCAAGCCTCCTTGATTTGTTCAGCTAATGTTAGCCCACCAATGCTAACGGCCGTATTTCTTGCTTGGGTCGGTTCATAGCCAAATCATAATTTGCCTGTAAATTGAGCCAGAACTGTGGTGTTGTCTTAAAAGCGCCTGCCAATAACCAAGCCGTTCCGGGGGTCACACCTCGTTTGCCGCGAATCAATTCGTTGATCCTCTGTGTAGGAACTCCCAAATGTTTAGCCAGAGCAACCTGCGTAAGCCCCAAAGGGATTAAGAATTCTTCTTCTAGTATAACTCCCGGATGAGTCGGAATGCGGTTTTCAGGAATCATGTTGTCACCTCTTTAGTGATAATCTACCACTTGAACGTTATAAGCGTTTCCGTTTTCCCAACGAAAAACGATGCGCCACTGCCGATTGATCCGAATGCTGTGGAAGCCTGACCAATCGCCGCTGAGGGCTTCAAGACGATTGCCAGGTGGCGATTTCAAATCCATCAAGTTTTGAGCCGTGTTGAGAACGTCTAATCTGACCAAAGCGCGATGTAATATATCATGAGGAAAGCGGCGAACTCGACTGGTGCGGCGGCCATGATATAGGTCGGCCGTGGCGTCGTCAGCGAAAGAAATAATCATGTCACTGATTGTACACTTTCACGGATACCGTGTAAACAAACGGCCGTGTTTAGAAAGAAAACACGGCCGTGACCCAACAAAAATATTCCCCCACAATAGAGTTGTTCCTTAATAATTAAGGTTGAAATTCCAGAGGCCAGCCGCAATACCAATGACCTCATCTTCAAAAGATTT
>JBGTIZ010000496.1:0-5443 GCA_041745395.1 Promineifilaceae bacterium (SeqCode)
CCAATGGCGTTGACGCCCGCCTGTTGCAGGGCGCGGACAATGAGCTTGTTGACATAACCAGACATGACCATTTCGGTCACGAGCAAAGAGTCGTCATCCGTCACGCGCAGGCCATCTATCTTTTCCTCGCGCAGACCGAGCCGCTCTTGCATCGCTTTGATGGATTTGCCGCCGCCATTGACAATGACCACCTGTTCTTTCTGCGTGATGCTGGCCACGGCCGTGGCAAACGCCGCCAAAAAATCAGCCTCTTCTATTTGATGTCCACTCAGTTTTAGTACGCGCATCTTCATCACTTCCTATATTAAACCTAACGTCTCATCCCACCCATTCATCACATTCAAATTTTGCACCGCTTGGCCGGACGAGCCTTTGGTCAGGTTATCAATGGCTGAGGTGATAATCAGGGTTTGGTCATCCCCCATCTGCAAGCCAATCACACACCGATTACTGCGCACCACATGGGCGATGGTCGCCAATTTGCCTTGGGGCAGAACCGTCACAAATGGCTCGTTTTCATACGCCGTGTGGAACAGGTCACGCACCCGCGCCTCGTTCCAGCCAGCGGCGAGCGGCACATAAATGGTGCTGAGGAGGCCGCGTGGGATGGCGATGAGGTGGGGGGAGAAGATGAGCGGGGCCACGGCCGTGTGCCAGCCCTTCAACACCTGCGTCATCTCGACCCAGTGGCGATGTTTCTGCCCCACGCTGTACGGGGTCAGGTTGTCGCTCACTTCTACGAAATGGGTCAATTGCTTGGGCGACCGCCCCGCGCCCGACACGCCTGATTTAGAATCGGCAATAATGCGGCCGTAGGGGTCAATCGCGCCGCCGCTGACCAGCGGTTGCAGGGGGAGCAGGATGCTGGTGGGGTAACAGCCGGGGCAAGCGACCAAATCAGGGTTGTCGTGCAGGGCGGGGCGAGCATGTTCGGTTAGGCCATACACGGCCGTGTTCAGCAACTGCGGCGCGGGATGGCGCACTTTGTACCATTTCTCATAAGTCGCCACGTCGTTCAGGCGAAAATCCGCGCTCAGGTCAATCACTTTGCATCCCGCTTGCAGGGCACGCACGGCCGTGGACGCGCTGGCCGCATGGGGCAGACACAAAAAGACGAGTTCCACCTGCTTCAGCGGCACGTCCGCACTTGGGATGAGCGGCCAAGCCGGCGCCTGCGGATAAACTTCGTCCAGCGTTTGCCCCGCAAAGCTCTCTGAGGTCACAAAAACGACCTCGACCTCTGGATGGTGTAACAGCCGTTCAACCAGTTCCAGACCTGCATAGCCTGTTGCGCCAAAAATACCGACTTTCATAATAATTCCTTGTCTCCCGTGAAGAATTGACAAATCTTGAAGATTTGTCAATTCTGCTAGACTGCAAAAAAAAACGCCAGACCGTGTCTTAGACAGGTCTGGCGCAGAATGCGTTTAAGCAGTTTTTGATGAAGGGCGTTACTTAGCCAACACAAAAAGCCAGACCGATGCGGCTGGCTGGGCGTCGAGAACGACGGGGAGATGTGCTGAAGCTAAAAGTCATAACGATGAGAACTATAACAACACGGCCGTGAAAAAACAACCATCAAAATTTATCAATAGCTAATTGTCAATTGTCAATTGTCAATTAGCTATTGACAATTCTCACCCCCGTCAGCACATACGGAATATAAATCAGCCCCAGCGGATTGCCCTGCTGAAGCAAAGCGAGCCGCGCCTGCTTAATCGCTTCCCCAATGGGGCGTTTTTCGACCAAAAAGTGATGCAAACAGCTTTCGGCAAAATCACGGGCGAGGGGCACAAAGGTGGTGATTTCGGTTCCAATCACCCCAGCGGCGTGGGATGTGCCCACAAAACCGCTGACCAAATCAAGGGCAAACTCGGGGGCGAGCGCGGTTGTGTGGCAACCGTTTAGGAAAATAAGGGGGCGAGTCCCGCGCCAGCGCACACGGCCGTGGCGCAAATTATCCCGCGAAATGCCCCGGGCAGTGGGCGGCCCTACAATGAGCGACGGCGTATCGCTAGCCACACGGCCGTGGCAAAAGAAATAGAGCAAATGCGGCTCTGTATCCTTCATCATGGCCAATGTCTCCGCCCGTTCAGCGGCATAATGCCAGTGCAATTTTCCGTCTGGCAAAAGCTGGCGGAGCGTTTTTTCATGCGCTTCACGGCCGTGGAAAAGCGGATCAGTACAGACGGCTACGGCCAGCTCCACGCCGTGCGGCGCGGCTAGCTCCAGCGGCGCGTCAGGCGCACCCTGCACCGAGGCGGGCATGCCCAACGCATGACGAAATCCCCAAAAGCCGCTGGGACAAATGACGTGGTCTTCGCCGTAATGGGGGCAGTCGCCTTGGAAACAGGCCGTTTCTAATAAGGGCGTGCCTTTTTTCACGGCCGTGGCAAACGCCTCACACAATTCAAATTCGCTCGCTTTGTGTCCCGTGTCCAGCGGATAATCATAAAACAGCGCGGCCGGCACCAACCACCGCGCCGAAACTTTGCTCGCCAGTTGCACTTCGCCGGGCGTGCGCATCAGGTCAGCCAACTCCCACGCTTGGTCACTGCCCCCCGCCAGTTGCGTGATGAGCGCGTCATACAGCCGATAGCCGCGCACCGCACAGAGGAGCAAATCCCCAAACAGCCGCTCCAAATCCACGCCGCCCGTATAACGATACGCTTTGCCCTCGCTGTACGACTCCTCGTCCCCCCACGCCGCACGGCGCAAGGCTCCCCGCGCCAGCTTGAGCGCGTTTTGTAGCTCATGCGCGTCAAAGGTGGCCTCGCTCTTGAATTCTTCCGCGCCAAAAAAGCGGAAGCCGTGCGTGCCCGCGCCATTGTCGTTGACCATGATGCTCAGTTTGTGGGGCGGCATCTGCGCCAGATGGGCGGGGCTGAGGCTTTGGGAGAAGATATAGTCGGCCGTGGCGCGCAGGGCGGCTGGCTCTTTTTGAGGCTGGGGCAAGGGGCTGACCACGGCCGTGACCAGATGCGACTGTAGCAAAATTTGCTGGTAATAAATGTGACAGCGCAGACGGTATTCGCCCGCTGGCTCAGGGGTGCGCACGGGGAAAAAGAGCCGCTTTTGGAGCAGTTCCACGGCCGTGCGGGGCGGGCGAATCGCTTGCTTAGCCACCAGCAAAGAGCCGTCTGGCTGAAGCTGAAGCCGTCCCACGTCTTGCCCCGCCGTTAGCTGTAGCTCATCGGGAAAGCTGAAAAGGGCAACCTGTAGCACCGCGTCGTCGGGCAGGTCGCTTAGGTCAATTTGGGTCGCGTCGGTGGCAATCGAACCAGCCAGCAACGCGCCAATTTCGACCCAAAAGTAATAGAGTCGCTCCGTTTCGAGCGGCCAGGCGGGGTCGAGCGGCTGGTCGGGATTGCCGCGACTGGCAAAGCCGAGATTGACATAACGGGCTAAATCGGGCGGGGCGGGCTGGCTATCGCCGCTCAGCACCCCTTCCCGCACAAGGTTGTTGCTCCCCTTGGCGAAGGCGTTCCACTCGCTTTCGGGCAGGATGAGCGGGTCGGGATCGGGTATGCTTTCGGGGTGATTTTGCTGGAGGTAAAGGCGCAGGGTGGACACACGGCCGTATGCCTCTGCCCTGCGCACGATGGCCTCGGCCGTCTCTTGCCGTGTCGCCTGCCACACGGCCGTGGGGTCAACGCCCCACTCCGTCAGCAGGGTGCGCAGTTCCACGGCCGTGGCAAAATCCGCCAGCGCATCAGCCAAAACTTGCAAATCTGGTGATAGGTTCATAGGGCAGGGTGCGAGGGGCGAGGTGCGAAACGCACACTTACAGCTTACGGCTCATAGCTTACAGCTACTAATCAATTTCGTCCGTGCGCTCTTCATTGCCATCCATGGCCGTGACCGTGGCGCGGATTTCTTCAGGGATATAAAAATCCTTTTGCACCTTGCGCCGCCGCCCGTCGAGGAACCAGTCGGCATCAAAGTTGGGGCTAATGGCGACCGTGATGGACAAAACCAGATAATAGCCAAAGAAGCCGATAAAAAGCCCAATGCCATACGCACCAAACAAATCGCTTCGGGCAGGGAAAAGAGCGACGACTGCCCCACCCCCAATGATGCCGACAACGGTAGTCAGGTCGCTAAACTGCACCCCCCCCTTGCGGTAACGGTTGACATAAGACACATACCACCCAATAATCGCTCCAAAACCCCCCGCTCCTAACAGTTGAATCATGGTTGCGGAAACATCTTCTGGCATTTAAGAAACCCTCCGTGTGTGAGATAGCTAGTAGCTGTAAGCTGTTAGCTTTAAGCCGTAAGCTTGCCTGTTAACCCAAAACAGTTGTTATCGCCCAACCCGCTTATAGCTTATAGCTTATAGCTCGTGACTTATAGCTCCAAAATAATTTCTCGAGCGATGGCATGGGCGGTGATGCCCACGGCCGTGCTGATGAGGAAAATAAAGGCGGCGCGGGGAGTATAAAGCAAGGCTAAACCAAGGGTGAGCGTGGTGGTGAAGAGGATAAGCCACACGGCCGTGCGCCATGTTGCCAGCTCCTTACTCAGCGGCCACACCTGCCACACCATCAACCATCCCCACACAATTCCCATACCAATACTGCCCCAGACCAAAATTTTTCCTCCAGACCATCGCTAAAAGTGAACGAGCACAGGATAGCATAAGCAAGGCAGAGGGACAATACAGATTTGAGCGTCTATTTCCCTCGTCCACCGTCCCCGCCAATTCATTCATTGCTCATGTTTACCCATGAATTCCTTGCATAGGGCAATGGGGTTTGTTAGAATCCAAAACGTTGTCCGCCCTCATCGTCTAGGGGACTAGGACGTGGCCCTTTCAAGGCCAAAACCGGGGTTCGAATCCCCGTGAGGGCACACAAAAGGCTCTGCCAGTAAATGGCAGGGTCTTTTTTTTGTCTTTCGGATTTCGTGGGGTTTTGAACGGTGTCAGGTTTCACGTGTCATGTGTCATGTAGCTTTTCTTTGGACTTGGCTTTTTTAGCCAAGTCGGTCGCTGAGTGGCCCGTGAATTCCCAAAAAGCCTTTTTTAAGTGGGGGAGAAATAAAATTAGACAGAGAAACACGGCCGTGTTATACTCATCAACTGTCATTGCGGGATAGTTTAATGGCAGAACAGCGGACTCTGAATTCGTCAGTGTTGGTTCGACTCCAGCTCCCGCAGTCACCCTCAAGAAGGCCACTCCCCACCGGAGTGGCCTTCTTGTTTTATAAACTTATATAGCATTGGTGGCGGCCTATCTCAGTCGTGACAAGCATGTTGGCTACATGTTCAGTTACCTGTCATTATGCTCGACGACACATAATCCTGCTTCTGTCCAATTCACAATAACTCTAGGTTCGCTCAAAAAAAGAACAAAAGTTAAATTAGGTAAAGTCGCACCCTAAAAATGAAAAGATGCAGTTGGGTTACGACAAAACTTTAAAACTTCGAGAATTTAACTCA
>JBGTIZ010000497.1:0-35999 GCA_041745395.1 Promineifilaceae bacterium (SeqCode)
TCTGGCTCCGCGCCTGCTGGTGCATTCCCGCGCCAGCCAGCAAGACCCAACCCAGTTTCACCATGATTTTGTCTATCCCAGCCCCGAGCTGGTCGACTTTTTGGGTGAGCAGGGGATTATCCTCTATGGGGCTGACGCGCCTTCGATGGATGCCAGTGACAACCCGACGCTCCCCGGGCATAACGCTCTTCTCCGCAATGATATTATGATTTTGGAAGGGCTAGATTTCACGGCCGTGGCAGATGGCCTTTATGAACTGGTTGCCCTGCCCCTCAAGTTGGTTAACGGTGATGGTTCACCTATTCGTGCCGCGTTAAAAGTGCTGAGCGATGAGTGACGAGCGATGAGGGGGCGGGTTTTTGCCAAGAAAACCTGCTTTCGTTAGCCTGATCACCTGTAACAACCGTGTATTATAATGGTGAAAGAGATAGGCCGTGAGTAAAATCGCTTTGCGTTTTGAATGTTGAGGTGCAATGAATGTTAGCTGTTAAGGATTTTGTCCAAGCCAATCTGTATGAAAATGAAGAAGCCGTCATTCAAGATGCCTTGCGTCATCTGTTGCGCTCCCGTCCCGATTTGCGCGTGCAATTAGCTATTCATCGCTATCAAAACGAAGCGCTTTCGTTAGCCAAAGCGGCTGAAATTGCGGGGATTAGCTGGGCACAAATGCGCGATGTTTTGCTGGAATATGGTGTAGAACCAACGCTTGGCCCTGAATCTATGGCAGAAGCCCAAGCTGAAGTTGACCAATTACGACAGTATTTACGGGCTAGTAGTGGCGCATGAGTATTATTTGCAACACCACGGTGCTTTCTAACTTTGCGGCCGTCAAACAATTGACTTTGCTACAGTATATTTTCCCCAACCTTTATATCCCCACGGCCGTGTATGATGAAATTTATAATGGTCTGGAAGATGGGTATACCTTTTACCAGCCCTTGATGCCCCTTATCTATCCCACCAATCAAGCAAAGAACGGTTGGATAAACATCACCACTATCGAAGGGATTCAAGAACTTCAGACGTTAAGCACCCTGCCCAAACAGCTACATCGTGGTGAGGCGGAATGTTTAGCCATTGCCCAGCATAGAGGTTGGCTATTTTTGACAGATGATCAGGCCGCAAGGCGCGTAGCTTATCAAAAACAAATTCTACTATCCGGTACACTGGGCTGTTTGGCAATGGCTGTCGAACAAACACATTGTTCCTTATCAACGGCCAATCACTATCTCACACAAATGATAGATGTAGGCTACCGTTCTCCCCTCACAGACATTTCCCCCCTCTTAACCTCATGATAGATGCGACTTTTGCCTACGCACTTGACGCCAAAGACGAACTCGGTTACTTGCGTGACCGGTTTGTCATGCACGATTCCGAGCTGATTTATCTGGACGGCAACTCGCTGGGGCGACTGCCCCGCGCCACCGAACGCCGCCTGCAAGACCTTATCACCCAAGAGTGGGGGCACAGGCTCATTCGCAGTTGGGGGGAGGGCTGGTTTGAGCTACAGGAGAAAGTGGGCAACAAAATCGCGCAAATCATTGGCGCACGGCCGGGGGAAGTGATTGTGGCTGATGCCACCTCGATTAACCTGTATAAGTTGGCCTTGGCCGCTATGCTGGCTCGCCCCACGCGCAAGCATATTCTGAGCGACGACCTTAATTTCCCCTCTGACTATTACATTTTTCAGGGCATTACCCGGCTTTTGCCCGGCACCAAACTGCGCCGCTTGGCTTCGCCTGATGGGGTTCACGGCGTATCGCTGGCGGATTTCAGCGTGGCTATGAATGAAGATAGCAACCTGCTGTCGCTATCGCACACTGTGTTTAAGAGCGGGTTTACGTATGATATGGCGGCGGTCACGGCCGTGGCTCGAGAAAATGGAGTCATGACCCTGTGGGATTTAAGCCACTCGGTCGGCTCTGTGCCTATTAATTTGCACGACGCCAAAGCAGATTTGGCCGTGGGCTGTACCTATAAGTATTTGAACGGCGGGCCGGGTGCGCCCGCCTTTTTGTACGTGCGCCAGAGCCTGCAAGAGACGCTCAGCAACCCCATTTCGGGCTGGTTTGGGCAACACGATATGTTTGCCCTTGGCCCCGACTACACGCCCGAGCCAAACATCCGCCGCTTTTTGACGGGCACGCCCCCCTTGCTCTCGCTGGCGGCCATCGAAATGGGGGTAGACACTATTTTGGAAGCGGGCATGCCCCGCCTGCGGGCCAAATCCGTGGCGCAAACTCAGTTTTTTATTGACCTGTATCATCAAATTTTGGAGCCGCTGGGCTTCACGCTCAACTCCCCGACCGACGCCAGCCAGCGCGGCAGTCACGTTTCGATTGGTCATCCTGAGGGGTGGCGCATCAATCAAGCGTTGATTAACGACAAAAATGTTCTGCCTGATTTCCGCGAACCGGATAATTTACGGCTCGGCTTTGCTCCGCTTTATACTTCTTATAGCGACATTTACACGGCCGTGATGCGTCTCCGCGCCGTCCTGCATGACAAGCTGTATGAGAAGTACACCGTCGAGCGCACGACGGTCACCTGAGCCAAACTCAAAAACCTTATGATTGAAAAATTTGTTACCTCCCACGGCCGTGTTATTTATCGTTTCCCTGTGCAATCCTTTCCTGAACTGGTGGCTTACGTCCACATCATCAGCGATGGCGAAAATTTGCTAATGGTTGATTGTGGCTCGGGCATGGCTTTGTCCAACAAACAACTGCTAACTGGTTTGGAAGGGATTAAAGCGGAGTATGGGGAAACAGTGGGGCTAAAACGGCTCACGGCCGTGTTGATTAGCCACGGGCACATGGATCATTTTGGCGGACTCTCTTTTGTGCGCCAATTCACCGACGCGCCGATTGGCGTGCATCAGCTAGATGTGCGCGTGCTGTCTCATTATGAAGAGCGGCGCATTGTGGCTTCGCGACGGCTGGAGATTTTCTTGGAGCAGGCGGGGGTTAGTCACCAGATGCACGAGAACCTGATGGCGATGTATCTCTATGCCAAAGACCAGTATCGTTCCACGGCCGTGCAGTTCACCCTCGACGAAGAGACCCCCCGCTACGGCATCAACTTTTATCACGTGCCGGGCCATTGCCCCGGCCAAGTGTGCCTCCAAGTGGACGACATCATGCTCACTACCGATCATGTGCTCAGTCGCACGACGCCCCACCAAGCCCCCGAGAGCATTACCATGAACATGGGGCTGGGGCATTATCTCGATTCGCTCAAAAAACTCGGCCGTGTGCCCGGCATACGGCTTGGCTTGGGCGGGCATGAGGAGCCAATCCCCGACGTGTACGGTCGCATTCGAGAGATTCAGTCGGCGCATGATGTGCGCCTCAACAAGGTGCTGGACATTTGCACCACGCCCAAGACGATAGCTCAGGTGAGCCAAGAGCTATTTGGGCGGCGGGAAAGCTATCATGTGTTGCTCGCTATCGAAGAGGCGGGGGCGCATGTGGAATATTTGTATCAGCGCGGCGCGTTGGTGGCGGCCAATGTGGCCGAAATCGCGGCCACGCGCCACCCCGTTATTCAATACATCCGCGCCTAGCCCCTCGTTTTCTCCCCTACCCATCCCACGGCTGTTAAGAAGTTCAACTTTTCTAAAAAGTTGAACTTCTTTTGTGTTAAACCCCAACTTCATGAACCATCACAGCACCGTAATATGGTTTGTAATGTTTGGTCGTGATTATTACTTCAGTACTATTTCTCTGCCCAGCATTCCACCCATAAACTCACACTCAAAGGAGAACCCAAACATGACTCATATACAAACGCGCCAAGGGGGACGCTTTTTTACCTTTTTATTTGCCACCGTTCTAAGCCTTGGCCTGTTGTTTGCCCCCTTGCTTCCCTTCGGACAGACTGTGCCCGTTGCCCACGCCCAGCTCACCTGCGCCGAGCCACATATTCTTGTCTCTAACGGCGAGGTAGGCCTCAATGGTAATTTGGTACAAGGCTTTAATACCTCATTTGGGTTCGAGAATTCTGTGAATGTAGGTGACCTGGATGATCCCCATGACATAACTATCGGCCCAGATGGTAATTTGTATATAGCGGACACCCAGAACAACCGTATTCAACGCTATAATTTTACAGCCGATACGGTTGAGACAGTCGCCACGGTTCCGTTTCCTTTTGGCATCACCTTTGGGCCAGACAATAATTTATATATAACTGGCGGAGGGGGGATAGGTGGTGGGATACAGGTTTTGCGGGTGACAGGTTTATTTGATTCCCCCTCCCCAACACTGCCCATAACCGCTACCGTTTTTGTTCCGCAGACAGATACCGACAACAATTACACTTTAAACCGTCTGACTGAAGGGATTGAATTTGGACCAGATGGCTTTTTATACGTAGGCAGTAATAATTCCGCTTTTGATGGCTCGGGTACAGGTCATCATGGTGTCTTGCGGTTTGACACTGCGGGCAATTTTGCCAGCATCGTTACCACGCATGCTGGTACTGGTTTTAATGATTTGCGTGATATTGGCTTTGGCCCAGATGGGAATCTATACACGACTGAGTATTCAGATAATCGCTTGCGCTATTATAGTGTCAGCGCGGCAGGTATTGGCACCTTGGAAGGAACAGTGTTTCCGCTAACGCGCCCAGTTGGTTTCGCCTTCTCGCCAGAGGGGGATTTGTTTGTCACCGAGTACAATGCCAGCGGTGGTGTGGGTCAAGTTAATCGCCTGACGTTTAGTGGCGGAACTTGGTCTATCGTGGGTTCTTTTGGTGAACCGCAGTTAGACCAAACCAAAGCCATTGTCTTTACGCAATGTTTGGATTGGGGGGATTTGCCTAATACCTATGGCACGCTGTTTAGTAGCAATGGTCCCCGTCATATTATTGATGACACGCTTCGTTTAGGGGTTTGTGTAGATGGTGAGACGGATGGGCAACCGTCTGATATGGCTGATGGGGATGATAGCAGTGAACTGGCTACCATTATCTTTGGGACTTGTATAGACGATGATGAAGATGGCGTTTACTTCCCTAGGCCGACAGATGGCGATGGCTCACGCGGTAATTGGAGTGATGGTGACGGGCATATTAATGTCACCGTGACTGGTGGTGATGCTTGCCTGAATGTGTGGGTTGATTTTGGTGATGGAACGTCACTGGGCCCCAATGGTCAATTTGATGTGGTTGCGGGGCCAATGAATGAGCATGTCATTATTAACGCAGTCGTGTCAACGGGTGTGACCGAATTTGATTTCACGTTGCCAGTTGGCGCGGCTGATGCCGCGACGCTGGCGGTGCGGGCGCGGTTGACGCCGCGTGATGCAGATACGACTTGTGCAAGTGCCGAGGCGTATCAAAGCGGCACGGCTAGTCCGCAGGGCTTAGCGACGGGGGGGGAGGTTGAGGATTATATGGTGGCGTTTAGCCCCACGGCCGTGTCCCTCTCCCAAAACCCCACCGCCCTCCCCGCCGCTAGCACCACCCTGCCCATCATCGCCTTCCTGCTGACAGGGTTCACCCTGCTCCTGCTGTGGCGACGTCCGCAGGTGCGAACCCGCTAACGAACCAACCAATCAACTTTCGCCCGCAAAAAAAGAGGGAGACACACGGCCGTGTGTCTCCCTCTTTTTTGTTCAGCCAGCCAACAGTGGGAAAACACGGCCGTGCCTGATACCATATACCCCATCACCGACCCCACAGGTACAATCCTGACCGTGCTGGATGAAGCGCAAGAAGAGGTGGGGCAGATTGTGTACGATGGCTTTGGCGGGGTGTTGACCAGCACCTTGGCAGTGGATATTTTTGCCTCGCAAGGGGTCAATAGTGGGCAGGTGGGACATTGCCGCCGTGTAAACCCCTCAAACCTGTGCTGGTGACAAATAGGGACGTATATCAGGCTCTTGATACCCATACGCAATCAACTCTTCTGGCACACCCGCTTCCATTAGCCGCACGGCAATCCCCTCTCGCGTCCAATCCTGCTCTACCCAAATTTTCCCCTCGTGCAGACGCACATGAAAAACCACGTTGTAAATACGGCGGGGAGCTTGCCAGCCCAACTCCAACAGTAAATAATTGCTCCCTTCACGGTCAATGATAGGGATGCACTCTATTTGATCGTCACCAGCGGCAAACTCTAAATGCTCGGCTAGCAAACGCTCAATGATTGGCCTGAACTGTTTTAGTTGATCCATTTTTCTATCACCTTCTGTTCCAAATCTACCACACACAAAGCAACGCCTATCTCTCGTCTGATAAGTTCGCCTTCTGTGGTGGCAAAAAGGGAAGCATACACGGCCGTGCTAATAGCTAGATACACACGACGTTCTGGCTCAATTTCAGCTAACAACGCTCGATACAAAGCATATTGTCCAATCGCTTGCTCCAAATCATAAATAGGTGAGCGGCCAGTAAAACTTTTAACTTCGACCACAATTTTTTGCTGACCCTTTTCCGCCGCAAACGGGCGTTCGGCTCCCAAATCAGCATAAGTACGAATTATCCCCAAGCGCATGAAAAAGGGGTCATGAGTGATAGACCAACCATCTTTGATAAGCGCGGTCTTCACAACGTCATGTATTATGTCTCTAATAGGCATATGATATGACCCTTCCAAATTGTGCCCTATGTGGTGAATTATCTCCAGTGTAACAAACTCCGAAAATGGACACAATCTTAAGTTCTATGACTCTATGACCAACCTAGCCAATCAACTCCTCCCCTGGTGGGAACAAAACCACAGCGACCTGCCCTGGCGCACGGCCGTTAAACAATCTAACCCTCAAGCTGACCTACATAAGCTATACTATAATACAATCAGACCTGCACTTATTCACCTCAAGAAGCTGAATAAGTATTCCTTTGCTTGGTCAGCCCTTTCTACGGAGGTTTTGTCATGGCTACCCTACAAGTAACTGTATCACCTGAAGATTTGTTGCAAATTGTGGTCGAAATGCCCCAACCAGAGTTAGACAATTTTACGGCCAAAGTGCTGGTGGAAAAAGCACGTCGCACGGCCGCCACGCTAAATGCCACGGAGGAAGAATTAGTGGCGGCTATTTACGCCGCTCAGCTTCCACCAGGGCAACGGGAACGTCTACATGCACTGGGAGCTAAAGCCGAAGATGAAAAATTATCAACCAATGAACAACAAGAGTTAGCGCAATTAGTGGAGCAGTCGGAAGCGTTAAATGTGGTGCGAATGACTAAAGCCTCCGAATTGGCGACGCTCTGGCAACAGCCGTTAGCAACCGTAGTGAAGCAGTTGGGGTTGTGGCAGTCGTATGGGGAGTAAATATATTTCGCCTGCTTTGCGCCAAGAGGTGCATGAACGAGCAGGGAACTGTTGTGAGTATTGCTATGCTCAGTTGGGTTTCAGCCCCGACCCGTTTAACGCCGAGCATATTTTGCCTGTGAGCAAAGGAGGCAAGACGGTTTCGGACAATCTGTCTCTGGCTTGTTTTGGTTGTAATAATGCAAAAGGAACAGCTACCACGGCCGTGGATCCACTCACAGGGCAGATGGTTGCTCTTTATCACCCTCGCCAACAGCAATGGTCTGATCATTTTCGCTGGAATTCGACTTGTACGAACATCATTGGCATCTCACCCCATGGCCGGGCAACGGTGGCATGCTTAAAGCTGAATCGTTCTGGATTAACCAATCTGCGCCGTATTTTGTATGAGGCGAATGCCCATCCCCCCGTGAACCAAGCATGATTGCCCCGTGATAACCAACCTAGCCAACCAACTCCTCCCCTGGTGGGAACAAAACCACAGCGACCTGCCCTGGCGCACGGCCGTGTCCGACACCCCGCCCGACCCCTACGCCATCTGGGTCAGCGAAATCATGGCCCAGCAAACCCAGCTTGCCACCGTCATCCCCTACTTTGAACGGTGGATGGCCCGCTTCCCCACCGTGCAAGCCCTCGCCACCGCCCCGCTTGACGACGTGCTAAAGCGATGGGAAGGGTTGGGCTATTACAGCCGCGCTCGTAATATGCACACGGCCGCGCAAACGATTATGAGCCAGCACGACGGCCACCTGCCCCGCACCGCCTAGGAATTGCAAAAGCTGAAGGGCATCGGCCCTTACACGGCGGGGGCGATTGCGTCGATAGCGTTTGGTGAACCCACGGCCGTGGTAGACGGCAACATCACCCGCGTCCTCACCCGCCTGCACGACCTGCCCGACGACATCACCCAGACCGCCACCAAGAAAAAGCTGTGGGCACTCGCCCAAACCCATCTGCCCCCCCAGCGACCCGGCGACTTTAACCAAGCCCTGATGGAGCTAGGCCAAAAAATCTGCCTGCCCCTAGCCCCCCTCTGCCACCTCTGCCCCATCGCCGCCCCCTGCCTCGCCCGCCAGCGCGGCACACAGCCCGAGCGACCCGTGCGCCCCCCGCGCCAAAAAACGCCCCATTACGACGTGGCCGCTGGCGTCATTTGGCGGGACGAAATCGGCCGTGGCCCTTTTCTCATCGCCCAGCGGCCGCTCGATGGCTTGCTTGGTGGCCTGTGGGAGTTCCCTGGCGGCAAACAGGAAAACGGGGAAACCCTGCCCCAAACGCTCATCCGCGAAATTCACGAGGAGATGGGCATCCAAATTATCATCCCCCACCCCCACACCACCCCCTTCACCCACATCAAACACGCCTACACCCATTTCCGCATCACCCTACATGCGCTTCATGCCCAACTCGCCAGCACGCCCGACCAGATCCAACACCTCGGCGTCGCCAACCACGCTTGGGTCACGCTCCCCGATTTAGAGCAGTACGCCTTCGCCGTCACCGACCAGAAGATAATAAAAGTGCTGAGCGATGAGTAACGAGCGATGAGTGTGGCGTTCCCTTCCTCTCCCCCTCTCTTACTCCCTTCCTCTCTTACTCACCTTAACCCCCGCTAACAGCCCCACAGGTCAACTGTAAGCCGCTAATCTTTTTGTTATAATCCCTCGGTTATGGGTACAAGCACAGAGAACGAACAACAGATGCAACAAAAGCAAGAGAAGAAATCCCTCCCGTCAACGCTGTACACGGAAGAATATTTCCTGACGGCGTGTGAAGGGTATGACGTTTTTATCGAATCGGAAGGGCAACATTTGTCCCGCCGTCTGCACGACGCCTTTGACGTGGCGGAGGTCACGGCTGGGATGCGCGTTTTAGACGTAGGCTGTGGTCGGGGAGAGATTATCCGCCACTGTATGCGGCTCGGCGTGGAGGCGTTTGGCATTGATTACGCCGAAGCGGCCGTGCGCATGTCCCAAGACGTTATCGAGGCGGAATGGCAAGGTGGCGACGACGTTTCGCGCAGTACGCCCGCTGGGGTGTGCCGTTCCGATGCCAAACGTCTGCCCTATCCCGATAAATATTTTGACCGCGTCCTCATGTTTGACGTGGTCGAACATCTTTACCCGTGGGAGCTACAGGAAGCGATGCTGGAGGTGCGCAGAGTCATGAAAGATGACGGCATGTTTATCATCCATACCGCGCCCAACCGCTGGTACGACACCTACGCCTATCCCGTGGTGCGCCTCGTGCGTACCGCGCTGGGGCAGGGGCAGAACTATCCCAAAGATCCCCGCGCCATTACCCCCGTGAACCAAGATGTGCATGTGAATGAGCAAGATTTGCGCAGTATGCACCGCGCCCTCAATGCGGCGGGGTTTAAGGGGCATGTGTGGCTCGATTCCCCCCCGCAAAATCGGCACGAAAACGCCTTCATGGCCGGCTTGCGCAAAATCGCCTTCGATGTGCCGCCCTTCCGCTGGTTCTTTGAGCGGGAAGTGTTCGCCGTCGCGGTTAAACGAGAGTAAGTGAGAAAGAGAGGAAGGGAGGAAGAGAACGCCCTTTCTCTCTTCCTCCCCCGCTCTCTTACTCTCTTGCTCTTCCCCAAAATGCGTCAGTATCTGCCCCTCATCGCTATTCTCCTCCTCGCTTTCACCTTGCGGGTGTCGGCTCTCACGGCCGTGCCCCCCGGCCTGACGCATGATGAAGCCAACCACGGCCGTGAAGCGATAGAAATCCTCGACGGCAACCTCCGCTTTTATTTCCCCCTCAACTATGGCAGTGAACCCCTCTACAGCTACACTGTGGCCGGCACGATGGCCTTGGTCGGCGAAAACCTGTTTGCCCTGCGGCTGGCGGGCGTTTTCTTTGGCTTGCTGATGTTGGCCGCCTTGTATCGCTGGGCGCGGCAAGTTTTGGGGCAGGAGGTGGCGTTGCTGGCGGTCGGACTCACGGCCGTGTCCTATTGGCCCCTCGTCGCTAGCCGCATGGCTCTGCGTGCTACCTTGCTCCCCTTCTTCCTGCTGGGAGCGGTCTACTTCTTCTGGCAACTCCTCTATCGTCCCACCCCACGGCGGCGGGGTGTGGCCCTCTTTGGCGCGTCTATCGCCCTCACCCTGCACATTTATCTCGCCTCTCGGGTGCTGTGGCTCATCTTCCCCGCCTTTCTGGTCGCCCTCTTTTGGTTAGAACGGGAGACTTTTTGGCGGTCGTGGCGGCGCGTTTTGCTCGGCTTGGGCGTGGCGGGGCTACTCGTCCTGCCCATGTTTGTCTACCTCGAGTTCGTGCCCACGGCCGAAACCAGACTCGAAATGCTGGACAGCACCCTGAACCAAGCGCGAAACGGGAACATCCAACCCCTTCTGCAAAACAGCGCGGAAGCCCTGCTCGCACTGGTATGGCCCGGCTACGGCGACCAATTTCTGGCCTATAACATTCCCGGCCGCCCCGTTTTATCTTGGCTCGTCGCTCCCTTCTTCCTGCTGGGCATTGCCGCCAGCCTGTGGCGGTGGCGCGACCCTCGCTACGCTTTTCTGCTGGGCTGGTTCTTGGTCGGCCTTGCCCCCTCGCTAGTGACGGGCGCGACGGCCAACACGACGCGCAATATTGGGGCGTTGCCTGTTATTTATCTGGTGGCGGGACTTGGTTTTTGGCAAGTGGGGCAATGGGTGAAGGCAGGCTGGGGCTTGGGCAAAAAGGCGGGGGTGGGGTTGGCAATTTTGTGGCTGAGCCTGATTGGCTTGCTGAATAGTCACACCTATTTTAATGTGTGGGCGAATATGCCCGACGTGCGCGCCGCTTACCAGACGACGATTATCGCCGCCCTTGATTATAGTGACGAGACGTTCCCGCCCGCGCAAACGGTTTTGCTCTCGTCCGTCTACCCCGGCTCGGCGCACGACACCTCGGTCAGTATGGTCATGGTCCGCGAGAAAGAACGACCGCGCCGCTGGAGTGATGCGCGTTTGGGCTTGATTTGGCCGGGCGATGAGACGGATTTGCCGCTTCTGGTGCCCGCTTCGACGCCGTTGCATCCTTATTTGGGGCAATGGGCAACTCCGCAGGGGCAGTTTGACCAGCGGTCGGATGACCTTGACCCGTTTTTTACGCATTACACCTTTAGCCCACCCCGTCCAGAAAATGAGTTGGGGGCAAATTTTAACGGGGGAATAGAGCTACTCACGGCCGTGTGGCTCGGCGAAACAACTTCACCCGGCGGCGTGGCCGAACTAGTCACAACGTGGCGCGTGCTTGACCCTGAACGAGTGGGAGCGCGGGTTCCCCCCGCAGATACAACCGAGACGGTGCTGTTTACGCATGTGTTGCGCCCTGATGGCTCCATTTTGACGCAGGCAGACGTGCTGTCCGCGCCGTCGTGGGGGTGGCAGGCGGGGGATGTGGTCGTGCAGGTGCATCAGATGTGGGTGGCTCCTGACACGGCCGTGGGAGAGTACACGGCCGTGGTTGGCCTCTACGAAGAACGCGCTGGCCGTCGTTTGCCGCTGTTAGAGGGGGGGGATACGGTGACTGTTGAGCCGTTGATAGTTGAAAGTGAGAAGTAGAGTTGTTTTGAATTGTAAATGGTAAATGGTGAATAGCTAATGGTGAATAAAATGTATTAGTCATTAATTAATAGCACGTTTTGTCTGGGTGATAAAAGAGTTCAAAAAACGCACATTCCTCTGGTACATCTGTCTGAAATTTGCATTTTTAGGCCTTTTTGTCAAAAAGAAGGTGTGTTACTAATTCGTGACTAATACATAATGGTGAATAAAACCTCTCGTGTTACCATTTGTTGAATCGGTAACAACTCTAGGGCGAAGTTAGATCGTCCGCTTCTTCCTTCTTCCTTTTTCCCTCTTCCTTTTCTAAAGTCCAATCGCCCCACACAACGGCGGCTCCCACGGCAACGCTTCATGTTCGGCCAAGAGCGCGTCGAGTTTAGCGGCCATGGTGGGCGGGTACGGGGTGACGCGGCGCAGGGTCAAATCGGCGTGGGCGTTGATGGTTTCGATGATGGCGGCTAGTTTGTTGGTGGTTTCGTTGACCATGAACAGCATGAAGTGGAGCCGCTTGGCGTCACGGGCGAGCACACGGCCGTGGATAGAAACCGACTGCCCCGCATGAACCTCCGCCACATAGCTAATATGCTGTTCTAGGGCAAACGCCCCCTTGCGCTCCTCGACCACATACGCCTCATCCATGCCTACCGCCATCAACAAGCCTCCCGCCCCATCACTAAACAGCCCCACATAATGCTGGATATTCATATGCCCCATCTCATCCAGATAGCTTTCGGGGATGGTGGCTTGATGATAACAGGGCAGGGCGCGGATTTGTGTCAAATCGAGGGTGCGGGGGTTTATTTTCATGGTGTATAGAAGTGAGCTTTGAGTGCCCTGAAAAAAGGGGTGTTTTCGCCAAATCTACCAGAGGTGGATTTCTGCGAAAAGGGGCTTTTTTCAGTAGGCTCAGCTTTGAGTCGTGCGGAAAAGTAGGAGGTGAGGATGGTAGTGGATAGTGAATGTAGAGCCACCATCATACCAAATAAACGGGCAGGGGGAAAAAACACGGCCGTGGGTTTTGGGATTTTAGATGGTGACTGTAGTTTATGTAGACTTGAAACTTGATTTGTTAGGGCGCAATCGTCACCACATGCACATTGTCTATCTCTACTACGCGCTCCGCGCCAGGACTTCCTTGTATACCCAACCATAGTTGCGCATCTTGGTGTAAATTATGGTCTTGAATCGTCGCTACCAATTGGTCGTTGACATAAGCATAAAGATATGGTTTCCGGATTTCGATTTTGAGGTGATTTGCTGTTCCTGCGTAGTAACGTATGTTGGTTGGATCACTGGCACTAGAACTGAGCAATTGCCACTGCCCACGCACCATTTTACCCAGCCACACTTCCCCATTATCCTGTATCCCCATGGCGTAATAATTGGCATCATCTACGTGTAGAAAGTGCAAGACGGAAGTGGTTGTGGCTGATTCTTGAATGTCGTTTGGAAAGAAAATATCTAGCTCTATCCGCATATCATGCGGACGCATCTGGCATGGTATCTTGGTGCGTACTCGGCTAATGCCATTTTTGAATTCAGCTACCTGTTGAAAGCGGCCATCAACAATAGAGTTTGTTAGGATACTATCCATGTGGTTGCGCGTGCCAAGTGACCAATTACGAGCCGTGTTTTCATCATCAAAGGTTTCTAGGATACACGGGTCGTTATTGATTTGTGTGTCTTGAAAAGGAACAGGCGCATCTTGCCCACCCCACCCAGACATGCCCATATACGGGTCAGTGGTTGGGGTGATGAGGCGTGGGGAGTCTGGATGGGGCTGAGTGGGTAAAGTTACCGTTGGTACAGGTTGGTTGGGGGGCGGGCTGTTGTCTTGCCCCTCTGATTGACCGCCAAGGTGAATGATAGCTTGTGCGACTTCTCCTGGGGTGGGGGTTATGATGTTGGGTGGGCTTTCTGTGGGAGGTGGTGGAGGTTGGGTCGGTTGGGGTAGGGAAGCGACCCGTCGCCGCCTATTGTCGTTCGTGTAGGCAATGTATACAGGAGATTGTGTCTCGCGGCCGATAATAATGGTATGGGTAAAGGTTGGTATAAAGCCATCATCAACGATGATGAACGCCACCTGCCCATTGTAGGTTCCTGGAACATCTAAAATAGCTATGCCTTGTGAATCTGTGACTCCTTCGCCGATAGTTACACCTTTAATTTGAATTTGTACAGGGATGTTTTGGCGCGGCGCATTGGGGTTTAGGCTGTTTGGCCCTGTATCATCCCAAAGTTGGACTTTGTAGTAATAACGCCCACTGCTGGTGCTGTTATCGAGTTGGACGCAGGCGGTACTGGTGAGTAGGAGGATAACAGCCACAGCGAAAAACACGGCCGTGGGCCGGAATCTTGCGGATACTATAAAAGGGGAACTGGCTCGCATGGTAAAGGTCTCCTGTAAACTGCGACGAGACCAACGGCCGTGGCTAACGGCAACTCACAAAACAAAACACTCCACGACCCTTAGCCGTTGCAAGAAACTGCTAAGCAACAACGGAAAACGGCACACCCGATTTTGTGCCTATGACCAAACTGTCCACGCTAACGGCTGGTGGTCACTGGTCATTTCAAGATAATTTTATTGCGGTACAACAGAAGAAAATGATGAGAAACAACACCT
Source organism: Promineifilaceae bacterium (SeqCode) (assembly GCA_041745395.1). Classification (GTDB taxonomy): domain Bacteria; phylum Chloroflexota; class Anaerolineae; order Promineifilales; family Promineifilaceae; genus Hadersleviella. Next base: position 14,471 of record JBGTIZ010000497.1, read on the forward strand.
AAGCGTATAATAGCAGGCGGACCTCTGGTTGTCACGTTCAAGCTACATGACAAAAGTCATGATTTTCATGACTTTTGGGCTTCACCTGCCCAGTCAGCATAGCAACAGCGTCTAACGAGGCAACTTACGCTCATTTGGCTCAGACTCAGGCTTAGTTTCCCCTGTTAGCTCCATTTTACGCAGGCGATACAGCACCTCTTGCGACAGTTGCCGATGTTTGCTGGCCACATCCGCCTGCACACCCACCAGAAAAATTAGCACGCCCACCACCAGCAGGCCAATACCAATCGAAACGGACTGCACAAAACGCGTGCCCTCTCCTTGCAGATAGACGACAAAGAAGCGACCTAGCAGACCCATGCCCACGAGGAAAAAGGGCAGGGCAATGTAGCTAAACGTTTTGAGCGGCTCATAAAAAACGTAAAGACGCAAAATAGTGGAGGCTTGCGCTTTGATGAAGTGAGCCATGTTTTTTTGCAGGCGGGATGGTCGGGTGGGGGCGTTGGCGGAGATAGGGACGCTGACGATAGTGAGGCCGAGTTTGCCCGCCTGAATCAGCGTATCGAGGGTGTAGCTGAAGCTGGTCAGGATGGTCAGCCGCAGGGCGGTCTCGCGGGAGTAGGCACGAAAACCGCTGACGGCATCCCGCACGGCCGTGCCGCTGACGTTACGCACCACCCAGTTGCCCAGCAGTTGGAACCACCGTTTGAGCGGGGAAAAGTGCGGGTTGGCGTGGACGCCTCTATCCCCAATGACCATATCCGCTTCTCCCTGAACTAGCGGCGCGACGAGGGCGGCAATGGCGTTAGATGGGTATTGATTATCCCCGTCGGTGTTGACAATGATATCCGCGCCCCGCCGCAGAGCCGTTTCGAGTCCCGTTTGGAACGCTTGGGCGAGTCCTTTGGTTTGGGGATGGCGCACAATATGATTGACGCCGAGCTGATGCGCGACCACGGCCGTGTTATCGCTACTCCCATCATCAATCACCAGCGTTTCAATACAATCTATCCCCGCAATCGCACGCGGCAGATTAGCCAGCACGGCCGGGAGCGTTTCCGCTTCGTTCAAACAGGGAATCTGAATAATCAATTTCACAAGCCGCTTCTCGCTTTCTCACTTACTCTCTTGCTCACTTTCTCTCGCCCTCTCTACCCCAAGCCGACAAAATATCATCTAGCTCAAGCAGTGACAAACCCGCCCACAAATAACGCTCTAAATCGAGCCGCAACTGTTCATCTACCTCGACTCCTTCCTGTCGTAATAACACCGCTTGCTGGTTGGCCGAAAACTCTCGATTAACGAGGCTAATCCGCCCTTGCGCATTGACCACCCGTTGCCACGGCACATCATGATGAAGTGTGGGCTTATCTTTCTTATCTTTCAACGCATTCAGGGCATAACCAACGGCGCGGGCGGCACGGGGGCGACCTAGCATTTGGGCCACACGGCCGTAAGTGGTCACTTTTCCGACGGGCACACAGCGCACCACGGCATACACTTGTTCGTAAAAATTAGACATGGTTTGGGGGGAGGCGCAACAGCTTGCGCCGCTAGGTTGCCAATAAAAAAGCGTGAAGCACGGCTTGCCGCGCTTCACGCATTTTCGTTTATACAGTTGTTTGGCGCAACTACTTACGAGAAAGCCAGTGTCGAACCACTGCGTAGCAACTAAGTTCCTTCGAGGAATTTAGTTGCTATACTCGAGAAGTTACGTTGTTTCTGCTTGGCTAATCAGGCCGTTTTGTTTAGACTGTGACGACTGAATCTTCCGCGCCGTGAGCGTTAGGCAGATACTCATCTGCTTCCCAATCATTTTCCCACCGTTCGCCATCTAGCAAGTAGCGAAAACGATAGCTATTATCTGCATCTAGCGATACGCTGACGCTAAAGCTACCATCTTTGAGCTGTTTCATGGGGGTGGCTTCGGCGTCCCAGTCGTTGAACTCACCACATAGAGCGGCGGTTTCGGCACCAACGTCAGCCGGTAATTTGAACGTTACGCGGCATTTACTGCCAGTTTTGGAATACGATTTTTTCAACATATATCCTCCAGGTTGTGTTGACATGGTCAACTTTCAGTTTCGATTTTCGATTTCAGAAAAGGTCACTTGCGTGACGAAAGGTTATTTCAGATATAAATTCAGGTCGTGCCAAAAACGCAAAATGACCGCAGAATATCTTAACACGCCCAGTTGGGGGCTGTCATCGGGCAAAGTGATGCAATTTTGGGGCGTTGGTTTGTGAATTGTACACGAGTAGAGACGTTAAAAGACACTTTTTAGCCTCATGCTAGAAGCGTAATGGTAGATTTCCAGATTGTCAAGTGAAGGAGTAAGTGGCTTATGTGTGCGGATAAAATTGATAATGACGCGCCCGTGATGCAGAAGATTCGGATAGAGTATCGCTGGGGAGATTTGGATGAGGCGGCTGTGCCTGATGACCCATTCTTGTTGTTTGGCGAGTGGTTTAACACGGCCGTGTACGACAACCTCCACGAACCAAACGGCATGACTCTCGCCACCGCCACGCCCGATGGTCGCCCCTCCGCCCGCATTGTTTTACTCAAGGGATATGATGCCGATGGATTCGTCTTCTTCACCAATTACCACAGCCGCAAAGGGCAAGAAATAACGACCAACGGGCACGCCGCGCTCGTCTTTTGGTGGGGGCCACATGAGCGACAAGTACGCATCGAAGGTTCCATTGCCCCCATTTCAGCCGCCGAATCAGACGCCTACTTTCTCAGTCGGCCACGCGGCAGTCAGCTTGGGGCGTGGATTTCTCCCCAGAGTCAGCCCATCCCCAACCGAGCCACGCTAGAACAGCGCGAATACGCTGTGCGGGATGAATACGGCGTAGACAGACCAGTGCCACGCCCGTCACATTGGGGCGGTTATCGGGTTGTACCCGAGCGCATAGAATTTTGGCAAGGGCGACCCAGCCGCCTACACGACCGTTTTTTGTATACCCGCGCCGCTGTCCACCATGAATGGCAAAGAACACGACTCGCGCCGTAAGTTAATCAGCTTATGATTGATATGATGCCCATTGACCCGTTTACAACTGGTTAAGCTGGACAATTCTGCTAAAATTCTGCGATTCCTTTGCCCATGTTTTTCGCATGTGCTATAAATGTAACAGATTTCACAAACGAGTTACCAACCACCTAAAACTCACACCCTTGAGGTCGGCAACCTCAGGGGTTTGTTTTGCCAGAGGCACACTCTGGTTTGACCCTGTAACTCGCGCTCCTACATTCCAAATTTCTGACAAAATTTGTAAATTGTGGGTCACATCCTGAAAATGGGTCTACATCCAACCTGCCAAAAATCAATTTCCACTGGAGGAAAAAGGCGTGCTTAGTGAATGGCAATTTATTGCAATCTTCTTATTGCTATCGCCCATATTTCCTGCCGCTCCCATCCTTATTCAGGCGCTTCTAAGCCCGAGTAAACCCAATCCCATTAAACAATCTACATATGAATGTGGCATCGAAACTGTCGGAGATACTTGGATTCAGTTCAAGGTGCAGTATTACATTTATGCGTTAGTGTTTGTGGTTTTTGATGTGGAAGCGGTCTTTTTGTTCCCTATTGCGGCCGCGTATGGTCAGCTAGATTTATTTGCGATTGCGGCCACGGCCGTGTTCATTATCTTGCTGGCTGATGGCTTGGCCTACGCTTGGGCTAAGGGTGCGTTGGAATGGCGTTAATCATACTCAACGGTAACGACGTAATGACCGTGCCTGAAAGAGCTGGAGAAAAACGATGAACTTAGGTGAACTTCTCAATAGTTTGCTCAACCTACAACTGTTTGAGTACATCCGCTCCGTTTATGGCTCCACCCCGACTGTCGAGCTTTTGCTCGATGTGGCGGGTGTGGTAGTGGTTTCCACTTTCGCTCTGCTCATCGTTATCCTGCTTATCTGGCTGGAGCGTAAAATCATTGCGCGGATGCAAGACCGTATTGGCCCTAACCGCGTGGGTGGCCGCTATGGCCTGTTACAAACGGTGGCTGACGTTCTCAAACTGCTAACCAAAGAGATGATTACGCCCTCTGGCGCGGATTGGCTCGCTTATAACTTGGCCCCTTTCCTTATTGTCATGACGGCTCTGATGATGTGGGCAGTTATGCCTTTTGCCCCTGGTCTTATCGGGGTTGACCTTAACGTCGCTGTTTTCTACGTGTTGTCCATCAGTTCAGTCTCGGTCGTCTCTCTTCTGCTGGCTGGCTGGGGGTCAAACAACAAATACGCTTTATTAGGCGCGTTTCGGTCGGTGGCCCAATTGGTCAGTTATGAAGTGCCCATGGTCATCTCCCTCATTGTGCCCATTATTTTGGCACGCACCATGTCCATGGAAGGCATTGTTCAAGCCCAAACCTTGCCTTTTGTGCTAATGGTTCCCCTGGCGGCGTTTGTCTTTTTTGTCTCGGCCGTGGCGGAGACAGGGCGTACACCTTTTGACTTGCTCGAAGCGGAATCAGAAATTGTGGCGGGGTTCCATGTGGAATATGGCGGCATGAAGTTCGGCATGTTCTTCTTGGCTGAATTTGTCAGCACCCTGTTTATGGCGGGTTTTTTCTCCACAGTTTTCTTGGGTGGGTATCGCCTCGTCTTTTTTGAACTGATCTTCACAGGTTTTGTCACGCCGCCGCTAATTGGCTTGGTGGTCTTTTTCATCAAGATGTTCCTGATGTATTTTGTCTTCGTTTGGTTACGGGCGACGCTCCCCCGTGTCCGTATTGACCAAATGTTAGACCTAAATTGGAAATTCTTTGTACCAGTGTCCTTGGCGTTGGTTTTGGCCGTGGCTGTGTTAGATCAGTTTGTGGCTGATGCTGGTTTGCTGGTGCGCACTGGGGTGCATTTGGTCAGTAATGTGGTGATTTTCTTCCTGTCGTTAGAGGTTTTGCGTCGCTTTGCCCAGCGTCAACGTTATATTACGGAAGAGATTGCGATTGCTCCGAAGCCGGGGCCTGTGTTTGACGGCACGGCTGGTGCTTCGGCAACCGCTCACGACTAATAAGTTTTACGGCTAAACGCAACTGGAGAAATCAAATTGGCTATGCAGATTATTTTCATCATTGTTAGCGCCGTAACGTTGCTCTCGGGCATCATGGTGGTGACAAATCGGAACTTGTTCCACGCCGCTTTGTATATGATGCTCTCTTTTTTGGGAGTGGCCGGCCTCTATGTGTTGCTGGATGCAGGCTTTATGGCCGCGGCGCAACTGTTGGTTTATATCGGGGCTATCTCCATTTTGGTTATCTTTGCCATTATGATGACGCGCCGCCTGATGCAAACGACGGAGACGCCTTATAACTCGCAATGGGTGTGGTCGGGGATTGCATCGGTGTCGGTGTTTGCGCTGATTGTGTTGGTGATTACGCAGGTCACGGCCGTGTTGCCGACTGACCCCAATGCTTTTATGGCCCCTTCGGCTATCAACGACGCTGTTCTCTATGATGCTTTATCCAACATGGTAATTAGCTTGGGTGAATCATTCGTTTCGGCTGAACAATATGTCCTGCCCTTTATTTTGTCCTCGGTGTTGCTCTTGGTTGCCCTTGTAGGAGCCATCATCGTGGCTCGCCCAGATGTGGAGGAGAATGAATCATGATTGAAGCGGTCTCCCAAATTCCCCTCTCTTGGTTCCTCATCGTCGCGGCCGCTTTGTTTTCCATTGGTTTATATGGCGTTTTGGCGCGTCGCAACGCGGTCGCTATGCTGATGTCTGTCGAGCTGATGCTCAATGCAGTCAATATTAACTTGATTGCTTTCTGGCGGTACATCGACCCTCTGCAACCAACGGGTGTGGCGTGGGCTATCTTTGTGCTAACCGTAGCGGCCGCTGAAGCGGCTGTTGGCTTGGCTCTGATTATTTCGATATATCGTCAGCGTGATTCGGTTATTGCCGAAGAGCTTGACGTATTAAAGTATTAAATTCCGGTAGATAAGAGGTCGTCTGAATGAGTGAAACGACATTAACTGCGCTGACCTGGTTAATACCGGCTGGTCCGCTACTAGCTTTCTTTCTGATTCTGCTTTTCCTAAAGCGGAATCACACGGCTAGTTTTATTACGGCGTGGACTGGTATCGGGGTCGCTCTGGTATTCAGTTGGATTGTAGCTGGCCATATGCTGGGGATATATTGGCAAGATTACCAAAACAAGACGGATGTGCTTGAGGCGCATCCCGCTGTCATCGAAAGTTCGATAGCGTGGCTCCCTATTGGGGATTATTATGCGGATGCGCCGCATATGCTGGCGGGTGAGGCGGAAGCGGTGGGGCACGTGTCCACGGCCGTGCCGCAATACAACGGCCAATGGCTCTCCATGGGCGTCGTGGTGGACCCCCTCAACACCCTCATGCTCATTATGGTTCCCTTCACTGTTTTGATGATTTTCATCTACAGTGTTGGCTATCATAACTATGGACAACCGCTCGGCACAAAGCTCGGCACGCCCAACCACGGTAAAGAAGAGCCATTATTCGGCCGCTTCTTTGCCATGATGAGCTTGTTTGCGGCGGGGATGCTTATACTTGTTGTAGCCGACAACTTGCTTCTGTTCTTCATTGGCTGGGAGATAATGGGCTTTTGTTCTTACTCGCTCATTGGTTTCTGGTATGCTCGCACCTATGACGATCCCAACAAAATCCCCCCCCGTTACGCCTCAATTAAAGCCTTCATGACTACCCGTGTGGCAGATGTGGTCATGCTTTTGGGTATTGTCTACTACTATCGGGTCTTTGGGACGCTCAATTTTTCCCAAACAATGAACGGGGAAGCTTTACTCAGAGCGGCCGAAAGTCCGGCCGTGGGTTTGGTTGGCCTCGCCATTATCACCCTCTTGCTTTTCACGGGTACAGACGGCAAATCCGCCCAATGGCCGCTACACGTCTGGCTTCCCGACGCTATGGAAGGCCCGACGCCTGTTAGCGCGGTTATCCATGCCGCCGCTATGGTCTCCGCAGGTATTTTCCTCCTCTTGCGCATCTTCCCGCTTATTGCGGTTAGCATCCATAGCAACCCCACCGTTGGCATCATCATTGGTGGCATTGGGGCTTTCACCGCGCTCATGGCCGCGACCATGGCCCTCACCCAGTCTGATGTGAAAGGGGTACTCGCCTTTTCCACCATTTCCCAGCTAGGCTTTATGGTGGCCGCTCTTGGCGTAGGCGGGTTCATCGCCGCTACGTTCCATTTGCTAACCCATGCCTTCTTCAAGGCGTTGCTCTTCATGGGGTCTGGTTCCATCATTCACGGTATGGAGCATGGCGCAGAACACGTCCATGACCATCACACTGACCCTCAAAATATGTTTAACATGGGTGGTTTGCGTCAAAAGATGCCCATCACCTTCATCACCTTTGTGATTGGTGGTTTTGCCCTAGCTGGCTTCCCGTTCATCACGGCCGGGTTCTGGTCAAAAGACGAAATATTTGTTGAAGCGTTTGCCGCTGGCACAGAAGGTAACTTCATGGGCTGGGTAGTCTTTATCACCCTAGTTCTCGCCGCCTTTATGACCGCTTTCTATACCATGCGCCAAATCGCCCTCACTTTCCTCGGTGAACCGCGCACCCCCCTCGCTGAACATGCGCATGAAAGCAATGGCTTCATCACTCTGCCTCTGATTTTGCTTTCAATCCCTGCTATTGCCGCTGGTTTTGTGGGTATCCCCAGCAACTTCTTGGGAACCGAGTACAAATCAGTTTTCGTCAACCATTTCCACGACTTTGCGGGCGCGATTTATTACGAGCCGTTAGCTGTTCTACTCGAAGCGGGCCTTGTGTCCAAGGGTATTACCACGCCTGACTGGTCATGGGTTCCCATTTCTGCCTCGTTAATCGTAGCTCTTGGTGGGCTTTTCTTAGGTTGGTTGGTCTATGGCCGCCAGCCGCTAAAAGCCGGCGAACCAGACCCCTTGTTACGAACACTGGGTGAACCTCTCTACAACTTCTTGCTCAACCGTTGGTATTGGGACAGCCTTTACGACCGAGTCCTCATTCGCCCCACCGTTTTTGTGTCCGAAGTTGTTGTGCCGCAAATAATGGATAAGGGCATTATTGATGGCCTGCTCCACCTGACGGTGCGTATCACTTTTGCCATTGGTGGCGCGATGGCCGCCTTTGAACGGGCAGTCTTTGGCGATGGTATTGACTGGCTCAAAGATCGTTTCCTTGATTTGGCGCGGGAATTCCGCACCTTCCAAAGTGGGAAGATACAAGAGTACGCTCTGCTGTCAACTGTTCTGGCGTGGATATTTGCCGCGTTCATTCTCATCATCAACTTTGTGCTTTAAGACAAAAGCAAAAATTGTCATTCCCCTCCCTACTATAGGAGAGATGGTTTAACTTATGGAAACCAACACCTTCCTTCTAACTGCGGCTATTTTTTCCCCCGCGCTTGCCGCCCTCGTGGTCGCCCTTATTCCGTCGGGTGAAAAACGGCTCATACAACTGACCACCTTCTTTGCCAGCTTTGTCCCCTTTGGCTTTATCATTGCCATGTGGGCCAACTTTGATAGGTTGAATCCTGGCATTCAGTTTGTGGATACGATTCCTTGGTTCCCCGCCATTGGGGCAAGCTACAGCGTCGGAGTTGATGGCATTAGCCTGCCGCTTATGCTCTTGGCTGGTTTTTTGACCCCATTGGCTATCGTTGCTTCCTTTGAGATTAAAGATCGGGTCAAGATGTACATGATTCTGATTCTCATGATGGAAGCGGCCATGTTGGGTCTCTTTGCTTCTATGGACTTGATTATCTTCTTCATTTTCTGGGAGATTGGTCTGGTTCCAATGTATTTCCTCATGCGCTATTGGGGCGGTAAAGATAGAGAGTACGCTTCATTTAAATTCTTTATCTACACGATGGCTGGTAGTTTAGGCTTATTGCTGGCTATTCAGATTGTTGGCCTTTCGACGGGGACATTTAACATTCCTGAACTCATGATTGCGTGGGTTTACATGGATGAGATTACTTTCCTAGGTCAGGTTGGCTTGCCCGTTGACGTGGTGAAGTGGTTTGCTTATATTGCCTTTTTCATTGCTTTTGCCATCAAAGTGCCCATTTGGCCGTTCCATACTTGGTTGCCAGATGCGCATACGCAAGCACCCACGGCCGGGTCAATGATTTTGGCTGGCGTTCTGCTTAAACTGGGCGCATACGGCTTCATTCGGCTAGTTATTCCCTTCTTTCCCGGACATGCGTTTGTCACGGCTGGGTTGCTTGCCACTTTGGGCATGTTAAGCATCGTGCTAGGTGGGTTTGCCGCTTTCGGCCAGTGGGATTTCAAGCGTCTGGTGGCTTACTCCTCGATTAACCATATGGGGTTCGTCATTTTGGGTATTGCCGTTATGGCCTTTGTTTACGGTATGCCTGGTGATCCCAGTGACCTGCTTCGCTATGATGCCATTATGGCGACCAACGGGGCTGTCTTGCAGATGGTGAACCACGGTTTATCAGCGGCGGGCATGTTTTTCTTGGTGGGCGTCATTTATGGGCGAACCCATACCCGTGACCTCAAGCAATACGGCGGTATTTGGTCTGTTTTGCCCGTGTACGGCGGCATCCTGATTTTTACCAGCATGGCTTCACTCGGCTTGCCCGGTTTGAATGGCTTTGTGGGTGAATTCATGATTACGCGCGGTGCTTGGGGGATATTCTACCTACAGGTAGCAATCTCTATGCTAGGCTTGCTGATGACGGGGGCGTATATCCTCAAAGCCATCGGTGAAACCCTGCATGGGCCAACCAAGCCCGAATGGGCAGATTTGCCCCAGATGACTCGCGACGAGCATTTTGTCATCTGGCCGTTGATGATTATGATGCTGGTGTTGGGTGTTTGGCCGCAGTTGATATTGGCCTACATCAATGACACCATCAGCTTATTGTTTTAGTTAGGGAATGACTGGCTGGCGAGGGGGCTTTAGGCTCAACGCCTGTCGATTCTTAAATCTTTAGGAAACAGAACGCTTTTAGGAAAGCACATTATGGAATTTTCTGAATTTCCTTTCCTCTCAATCATTGCGCTATCGCCTATTGCGATGGCCGTTGTTCTGCTGTTTTTGCCAGCAGAACGCGGCGATATTTCACGGGCGATTGCTTTGGTAACAAGCCTCTTTGGATTGGTACTCTCGGGGTTTGTCTATTACACCTACAACATGAATCTTCCTGCGGGAGAGACGTTGTGGCGTGATACCTTGATGTTTGTAGAAGAATATAACTGGGTTCCCAGCATTGGCTTTGGCTACATTGCCGGGGTAGATGGCTTGAGTGCCACGCTCGTTTTGCTGACGGCGTTAGTCGGGGTAGGCGGTGTTCTTGTCTCATGGGGTATTGAAGACCGACCGCGTGAGTTCTTTGCCCTGTTCCTTTTGCTGGTAGCTGGTGTTCAGGGTGTTTTTATCGCCGTTGATGGTTTGATGCTCTTCTTCTTTTATGAGCTAGCCGTCTTGCCCATGTATTTGATGATTGTCATTTGGGGCTGGAAGGAACGGCGTGAATATGCGGCCATGAAGCTGACGCTTTATTTGCTGGTGGGCAGTTTTGTGTCCATCATCGCTTTTCTGATCCTTTATTTCCGGATGCCAGAGATTGGTTTGCCGCTGACTTTTGACTTACGCATTTGGTCGGAGGCGCAATTCCCCGTAGATTTGCAGGTGCTGACTTTCTTGCCGCTGTTTGGGGGATTTGTGGTCTTGGCGGGTATGTTTCCGTTCCACAACTGGTCACCAGATGGGCATGTGGCGGCTCCCACGGCCGTGTCTATGATTCATGCGGGCGTCCTCATGAAGCTAGGCGCCTACGCCGCCATGCGCATGGGCATCCAAGTCCTGCCCGAAGGCACCGTCTACTGGATGCCGCTCATCATGATCCTAGCCACCATCAACGTCGTTTACGGCGCGTTTGTGGCGATGCGCCAGCGCGACATGAAATACATGATTGGTTACTCTAGTGTGAGCCATATGGGTCTGGTTGTGATGGGCTTCGCCACTATGTCCATTTACGGCTTCACCGGAGCTGGCATCCAAATGGTCAGCCACGGCGTCATGACCGCCCTCTTCTTTACCGTGGTTGGTGTTATCTACGACCGCGCCCATACCCGCAACATGGACGAACTCAGCGGCATGATGAAACCATTACCCTATGCGATGGTTGCCTTTGTCATTAGCAGTTTGGTCTCGATGGGTATGCCTGGCCTTTCTGGCTTCCTCGCCGAATTCCCCATCTTTATGGGTTTGTGGCACGGCAACGCGCTCGACTTTGGCGCGACTCCGTTTACGGTCTTCGGTCTCAATCCCAATAATTTCTACTGGATTGTGGCTATCCTATCTGTCTTAGGCATCGTTTTCACGGCCGCGTATCTTTTACGTGCCGTCAACCGCGTCTTTTTTGGTGAATACGACGCCGAAAAATGGCATGATATGCGTCCAGCGCGGGCAACCGACTACATCGTGATTGTTAGCTTCTGTTTGGTCATGATTGTGATTGGTATTTATCCCCCTGTGATTGCGCCCATTGTGGAGTCTGGGGTTGCCCCAATCATGGAGCGCGTCTCTACCGCTATTGTGACCACCCAAGACTTAAATACAATTGTTGATGCCGCTCAAACATCAGCAATCAACATATTCCGCTTGCTTGGAGGTTCTTAATGCTCTCCAGTATTCTCGCGCTTACGCCTGAGATCGCCCTAACGATTTTGGCGGCCATTATTTTGGTTTATGGCCGTCATCCCCTCGGCGAACGTCGGAAGCAAGTTGGCCTCGTCTCCGCTATGGGGCTAACCTTAATTCTGGCTCTAACCGTTGGACTCTGGCTTTTTGCTGGTATCCCCTCCGCCAATACGCCCGACCTGATGTGGGGCGGGATGTTCCGCAATGATGGCATCACCTTAATTTTCCGGGTCTTATTTATCGGCACGGCCGTGGTCACGAGCCTCATTGCCACCGATGTGCGCCGTCTACAGCATGGTGAATTCTTTGGCCTGATTATTTTGGCGACAGTCGGTTTCAATATGATGGCCGCTTCAGCCGATGTGATTATGCTCTACTTAGCACTCGAAACGGCCAGTATCGCCTTCTATATTTTGGCGGGTTTTGCCACAGATGAACGTCGTTCGCCAGAAGCAGGCATTAAATATTTCGTTTATGGCGCGTTTGCTTCATCAGTGATGCTGTATGGCTTCAGTTTCCTATATGGCTTTACTGGTCAAACGAACATTAACGAGATTGCTAATGTCGTAATCAATCAGCCACCTAACCCTTTGGTGATGCTAGCCAGTGTGATGGTACTAGTGGGTTTTGGATTTAAAGTCGCGGCCGTGCCTTTCCATTTTTGGGCACCCGATGTTTACGAAGGTGCGCCCACGCCAGTTACAGCTATCCTCTCTACCGCTTCCAAAGCGGCTGGGTTTGCTGTTTTCCTACGGCTGTTCCTTGGTGGCGCACTGGGTCTGCCCGATGTTGAAAATTGGTGGGCGATTGTTGTGGCCATGTCCATTGCCACCATGACCCTCGGCAACTTGGCCGCGATTTGGCAGACGAACATTAAACGTTTGTTGGCTTACTCAAGCGTTGCTCAGGCTGGATATATCCTCATTGGGTTAGCTACCTTCACGCCCGATGGAGCCGGCTCGGCGATGTTTTACCTACTGATGTATGCTGTCACCAATGTTGCCGCTTTTGGGGTGATTATTTTGGTTAGCAATGTCAGTGGTAGTGACGAAGTTTCTGACCTATCTGGTCTTAGTCGCCGCTCGCCATGGTTAGCCTTGGTCATGTTGTTGGCTTTGCTTTCGCTGGGTGGGATTCCCCCCACGGCCGGGTTCTTTGCCAAACTGTTTCTCTTCAAAGCGGCCGTGGATGTAGGCCTCTGGTGGTTGGCCGCTATCGGCATTTTTAATGCCTTTATCGCCCTCTACTACTACCTCAATGTCGTTAAGTACGTTTACCTTTACCAACCCACAGATGAGCAAACCATTCCCGTCTCGGGCGCATCTGGCCTCGCTTTGCTCATCACCGCCCTCTTGATTGTCTACTTAGGCGTCATGCCCGATGCGTTTTTTGAATGGACAAGCCAAGCCGCACTCGCCTTCTTTAGTTAGCAACGTAACAAGAGAAGACTAACGCTGTGCAAATACAGCTTAAGCAACACTGGCGCTTGTCATATTACCTACAAAAGAGGTTCATAATCACAATTGCACCTCGGTTCGATTGTGATAGAATTCTCAAAGCCCAACTTAACAATTGTGTCTAAAAAAAATGAGTCAGTTCGTGCGACAGTTATGTCGCGTGCCCTCGGTGTCGCTTTCAAAGTCGCCATAGCGGTCACGCTGATTTTGGCTGTAGCCTTGATAGTTGGTCTATTACTTGATGAACTGTTGAACATGGAACGCCAACTATTCACGTTTGGCATGATTATGCTCAGCATCCCTATTACACTCTGGACACTTTGGAAAATTAGTATGTCCGCAGTTGCCGACATTCCGACGCGGGATGAGGCAAATTCAACTGCTAAAACTTGGGAGGACAAAACGACAGAATGAAAAAGAGATATATCGTAATTCTCGCCCTCATCGGGTTGCTCGCGGTCACATTTTTGCCATTGATTAGGCCTGTTCGGCCCTATATTCAGTTGGCTGGTGAGGCTTACCCGGGAATATTGCCCACTTTGTTCGGCGTTGGGTTGTTAAACACCTTTATCGCCACCTTGTTGGCTTATCTTATCCTCTTTATGTTGCCTGCTATCGTACGCCCCAAGGCACACACCCCTGATGAAGTTCCAACTGGTTTTTACAACTTGGTGGAAATGGTTATCGAAGGTGCTTATGGCTTCATAGAGGGTGTTGTGGGGAGTGATAAGGTGAAGCATTTCTTCCCCTTCTTCTTTATATTCTTTATCTTGGTGCTTTTAGTCAACCTGATGGGGCTGGTGCCAGGCTTCGATAGCATTGGCTTCTGGGAGTACAAACCCCATTTCAAAGCCATGCAGGCGGCTAATGCGGCAGGGTATGAATACGGCACGCCTGAATACAATGCTTACGTGCATGATAAAGAAGCAGAGTATGAACAAGTCCCGCAAGGTGACTTGAAGGTAGGCCTCTTCTTGCTGGGGGCACAAAATGAGGAAGCTCTTGGGTTTAATCCTGATACGCCCGAAGAGCATGCTCAGTGGACAATTGTGCCGTTCTTCCGGCCTGGGGCAACTGATCTAAACTTCACGCTGGCTTTGGCTATTGTGGGGATGGTTATTGTGCAAATAATTGGCTTCCAATATTTGGGAGTTAGTTATCTCAAGAAGTTCTTTAGCTTCAAGGGTGGCTTTATTGATGCCTTTGCCCGTAACCCGCTGGATGGCATTATTGGTTATGTGATTCCGCCTGTGGTGGGGATCATCGAACTGGTTTCAGAATTTGCGAAGGTTATCTCGTTTGCCTTCCGTCTTCTGGGGGCTATGTTTGGTGGTATGGTGTTGCTCTTTGTAATGGGCAACCTGGCGGCCGTTGCTAACTTGGCCTTCTTCGGCTTAGAGCTGTTTGTGGGCACGATTCAGGCGTTTGTGTTCGCTATTTTGTTAACGATTTTCATGAACACGGCCACTCACTCCCATGATCACGACCACGAAGATGGTCATCACTAGCAATTGCACTTGCACTTGTTAGGTGAATTACCTTGTCAATTTTAGCCATTACCGTTGGGTCGTGGCATGGTTTGAAAGCAAGACAAATTCTAAAACTGGATTACTTACTTTTGGAGGATACAAACAAATGGATGTAGCAGCCGCTGAAGCTTTAGCTGTTGGTTTGAAAGCATTGGGTGCCGGGTTGGCCATGTTAGGGGCTATTGGTGCTGGTGCTGGTATTGGTATGCTGGTCTCTGGTGCTGTGCAGGGTATTGCTCGCAACCCTGATGCGAGTGGTGATATTCAGACGAACATGATTTTGGGTATTGCGTTTGCCGAAGCTATTGCCATTTATGCTTTGGTTGTGGCACTAATCATTTTGTTCGTACTGTAATTTAGACTGCGACAGACGGACTCGTAACCAATACGTAACAGGAGACTCTTATGGCAGGATTAGGCATAAATCTTGGTTATCTGCTGATGCAGATATTGATCATTACTATCCTGTTCCTTGTTTTGCGTCACTTCCTTGTTGGCCCTATTACCAACACTTTGGAAGCGCGTAAGGAACGGATAGCAAAAGGGCTTGAAGATGCCCGTCAGGCGGCGATTGCGCGTGACAACGCGGATGCTGATGCGAAGAATATCATTGAGGAAGCGCGTCAGGAAGCAAACGACATTCGTAAAAATGCGACGGTGGAAGCAGAAGCGACTGCCAAAGGTATTTTGGACAAGGCGAATGAAGATGCGAAGGTCGTCGCGGCTAATGCGCGGGTAGATGCAGAAGGGGAACGTAATAAGATTTTGTCTGAATTACGTGGTCAAGTTGCCTCTATCTCTATCGCCGCCGCCCGCAAGCTTGTGGGTGAAGGCATGGATGACAAGCGCCAGCGCGAAATTTTGGACACTTTCTTTGCTAATGTTCCGGGAGAAGTGTCTAAATTGAAGGGCAATCAGGCTACGGTCACGAGTGCTTTGCCACTCACGGCCGTGGAAGAAACTGCCGCGAAGAAAGCGATTAACGCTAACGACATTACCTTCAAAGTTGACCCGCGCATTCTGGGCGGCTTAATTATCCGTGTGGATGACCAAGTCGTGGATGACAGCGTGGCTAGCCAACTGAATGATTTGTCTAGTACTTTGCGTTAGTTTGGCGAGCAGTACCGCTAGCTAAACCACAATCTGAGAATAACTTGAAGTTAGAAAAGGCCGGGAATCTTCCCGGCCTTTTTGTGTACTTCTATCTTTACTGGTTAGGATTGGTTGAGTGCTAAATGGGGGCGGAGCTTGCCCGCTAGGCTGGAAAGGGTCATTGACTGGAGCCAAACACGGCCGGGGCCGGTCAATGTGGCTAGGAAAACCCCTTCGCCACCAAAGAGCATGTTTTTCACACCTCGGATGCGGGTGATGTCGTAGTTGACTGACGGGTCATACATGGCGATATTGCCCGGATTGACCCGCATCGTTTGCCCTTCTTTGAGCGTGTAGCTACGCGATTCGCCCGCTATTTCTACCCACGCTAAGCCGGGGCCAGTCAACTTTTGCAGAACAAAGCCTTCGCCACCAAAGAGTCCTGCGCCCAATTTTGTGCGATAATGAATGGCTAAATCAACGGATTGTTGGGCGACCAGAAAAGCGTCTTTTTGGCAGATGCGGGATTCTCCTTCACCTAATTCAAGGGTAAGGATATGGCCGGGGGCATCTGGGGTAAAGGTGACGAGACCCTGGTCTCGTTGGCAAGTGTAGTCAGTTAGGAAGAGGGATTCGCCAGCTACCATACGCGCCAAGCCTTTCAGGATGCTCCCTTTGGTAGAGGTTTTCATCTCAATGTCGCCAGTCATCCACGCCATACCACCTGATTCAGTGTAGACGCTTTCGCCTGCTTCCAGAATAATGTCGAGACTAGGAAAGGTTGTGCCGTAAATTTTGTATTGCATGAGGTTTGTCCTTTGTGCTTGGTTTTAGTTAGGTTATTCGTTTGTGGCTATTGCCTTTACGTTTAGAGGGCAGTATCTTCCACAAGATTTGGCGTAAACTAGGCCATTACTAATAATTATAACGAGAGATGCGTCAATGAAAGAAGAATTTTTGAAACCGCAGTATGTGGGTGCACTGGGTGGGACGACGATTGCTAATGTGCCGGCGACGGTGGCGCATTGGTTGGGGGCTGATTTTGTGGGATTGCCGACTTTGCCAGAGACACATTGGGCAACGCCGAAGCGGTCGGTGAAGCGAGTGGTGCTTATTATACTCGATGCGCTGGGACGTAACCTAATTGAGCGCAACGCCGATATGTTTGCCCCGTTGCTCAACACGGCCGTGGTCAATCAAACCATCACCTCTGTCTTCCCCTCCACCACCGTCAACGCGCTCACCTGCCTCTGGACAGGCGTCGCCCCTGCTAGCCACGGACTGATTGGCCTCTACCTCTACTTTCCCCAATTTGGCACAGTCGGGCAGATGCTTTCTATGTCGCCTGCTGTCGTTTATGCACCCGACGCGCTGACCAAAGTCAAGAAGGCGGCTCTTGATACTGAGAAGTTTTTGCCTGTGCCGGGCATGGCCGAGCAGTTGGCTCGGGCAGGGATTGAGACCTATGCGTATAAGCCGCGTGACATTATTGATTCGGTGCTGAGCCGTATCCACGGCCGTGGAGTAGCCCGCAATCTTGGCGCGACCACCTTCGCCGATATGCTCTCCCAAATCAGACAACAGCTAGAACAGCCCACCCCCGAGAGGCTCTTTATCTCCGCCTACTGGCCGACCATAGACAGCCTCAGCCATATTTACGGCCCCCACAGCCCCTCCGTCACGGCCGAGCTAGAGGCGCTAACCCACCAGCTTCGCGCCTTGCTTTTGGAGGCACTTTCCCCCGCCGCACGAGAGGAGACGCTTATCTGTTTGGTGGCTGACCACGGCCAGCTTGATATGCCTCAGCACCTGATGTTGGACGAGACGCCTGACCTGCAAAAAATGTTGCTCATCGAAAACAGTGGTGAGCCGCGCACGCCTTATTTGTATGCACGACAGGGGCAGAGCGCGGCGTTGCTGTCTTATTTGCAAACCAATTTTGGGGATAAAATGGAGGCATACACGGCCGTGGACATCATCAACGACGGCCTGCTCGGCCCCGAACCACCCACACGCGAGATTGCCCTACGGCTAGGCGATGTAGTGCCCCTCATGCGGCCGGGACACGGTTTTATCGCTACCCTCGGCCGGGGCAAAGAAAGCACCTTTGACCTCATCGGGATGCACGGTGGCCTCGCGCCCGATGAGATGCGCGTGCCGTGGCTGGTTTTTTAGCCAGTCAGCAAGAGCCATTCCACCAAGCGACTGAAAGATTAAAATCTCCTTGACACCTTTGGGCAGTCTGATAGCATCTCTACCCGATATAACACACCTGCTGGATAGGACAAATGATAGATGAGCAAGCAAACGGTTAAACCCAGCCGACCCACCATCACTGACCGCGCCCGTGCCTTGGCCAAGCCCGCCATTGACCCCATTGTGACCTTCTTGGCTCGCTATCGCTTCTCGCCCGACACCCTGACCATTGCGGGCATGCTCGGCCATTTTTTGGTGGTCTGGTTTGTGGTGCAGGATCAAATGTTTTGGGCGGGCGTGGGGTTGCTGGTCATTGCCCCGCTCGACGCGCTGGATGGCTCGCTGGCGCGGAAGCTGGGGCGCAAGCAAGGTGGTTTTGGCGCGTTTTTAGATTCAACGCTTGACCGCATTGCTGAAATTATCTTATTTGGTGGGTTTATTTATTATTACACGGCCGTGCGCCAAGACACCCTCTTCGCCCTCATCGCCTACGCCGCTCTGACAGGCTCCATCATGGTCAGCTACACTCGCAGTCGCGCCGAAGCACTCGGCTATGATTGCAAAACTGGCCTCTTTGGACGGCTAGAGCGGTATGTCTTGCTGGTAGTTTTTCTTTTGCTTGGTTTGCCCGATGTGCTGATGGTGTTACTGGCGGTAGGCACGGCCGTGACCACCGCCCAGCGCATGTGGTATGTCTGGCAACAATCCGAACGTAATCCGGAGAATAACGAATAATGTCTGTTACTTCTGAGGCAAAAACGCCTAACAAAAACGGGGCGTGGTGGCAACGTCTGCCCCGCTTCTGGTTTATCATTGCTGGTTTTTCGCTTATCGTCACTAGTTTATACGGCTACCATTTGGCGACAGGCAACATGCCCAATCGCGTCGCCATCTCTATTTTTGGGCTGGATATTTACTGGTATGGAGTGGTCATCGTCAGCGGTATCGCCCTCGGGGCGTATGTGGCCTCTTTCTTGGCGGATGAACGTGCCCGCGAGCTGTTTGACACGGCCGTGCCCCACACCCTGCTCAACCGCCCCATCAGCACCCTGCGCCTGACCGCCGACGCCAGCAAAAAGTTGCGCCAGCAAAAAATAGAGAGCCTTGGCGAACTCATTCTGCGGCGCGGCTACGGCCCCAAAAGCGTTGGCCTGAGCAATGACGAAGTTGCTCTGCTCGACAAACGGCTCACGGCCGTGAAAGAGTTTGACCCCACTTGGCTGACCGATGCCCCGTGGCGACAATGGAACCCTGACCACGTGTGGAACGGTATCGTCTGGATTTTGGTCTTGGGCATCATCGGCGCGCGCATCTATCATATTCTGACCCCGTCCCCCAGCATGGCTCAATTTGGCATCGAATCCCCGTGGGATTACTTCCAACAGCCAATGCAAATGCTCAACATTCGCAACGGTGGTTTGGGCATTTATGGCGCCATATTTGGGGGATTGCTCGGCCTAACGCTCTACTGTTGGCGTCAGCGCATCAGCATTTTGGGGTGGGGGGATTTGGCCGTGGTGGGGTTGGCTCTGGGGCAATATTTTGGCCGCTGGGGCAACTTTTTCAACCAAGAGCTATACGGTCGCCCGACTGATTTACCGTGGGGGCTGACCATCGAAAACGTCACCCTCGCTGGTTTTACCGATGGGCAACGGTTTCACCCCGCCTTTCTGTACGAATCCCTCTGGAACCTGCTCGTTTTTCTCCTGCTGTACACCCTTGCTCGCCGCTATCGCCATAAATTGCTCACGGGTGACCTGATGGCTCTGTACGGTATCGGCTACGCCCTCGGCCGGATTTTGCTCGAGACGGTGCGACTCGATAGCCGTATGCTTGCTTGGGGCGATGTGCAAACCCAACTGCCCGTGGCCAGCTTCGTCGGTATCGTCATCATTGTGGTGATGGTCGTGTGGCGCGGCGCGGCGTATGCGCGAAAAAAATCGTAAGAAGTGAAAAGTGAAAAGTAGGAAGGTTGCTCCCCTTGCACCCTGCACCTTGGCCCTCGCCCCATGATAGAAGCTCATCAACTTTACAAAAATTACGATGATTTTGAAGCGGTGCGCGGCGTGGATTTGCGCGTACCGCCAGGGGAACTGCTCGCTCTACTCGGGCCGAATGGGGCGGGCAAGACGACCACGATTCGCATGATTAGCTCCATTTTGCAACCGACCAGCGGCTGGGCGCGAGTGGCGGGGCATGACACGGTCACGGCTCCGCATTTGGTGCGCCGCGAAATTGGGATGTTGACCGAGCAACCGGGCCTGTATGAGCGCATGACGGGCATGGAGTATTTACAGTTTTATGGGCGGCTGTATGGCATGAATAAACAGGCGGTGGAGACCCACGGCCGTGCCCTTTTCACCCGCTTCGACATGCCCCACGATTATGACCGTCGCTTGGGGGAGTTCTCCAAAGGCATGAAGCAAAAAGTGGGGCTGATGCGGGCGATGCTCCACGACCCGGCCGTGCTGTTGCTAGATGAGCCGACCTCGGCGATGGATCCGCATAGTGCCAAACTGGTGCGTGATGCCATCACCACCCTGCGCGACGATGGCAAGCGGAGCATTATTTTGTGCACCCATAATTTGGCAGAGGCGGAGCTGTTGGCGGATAGAATTGCCATTATCAAAGCGGGTAAAGTGGTGGCGCAGGGCACGGCCGTGGAGCTAAAAGCCCAACTGCTAGGGGAGCCGCTACTGGAGTTAATGTTGGATAGACCCCTCCCACGGCCGTGGGGCGAAGAAGCGCAAGTGGCCGAGCTAGTCGAAATTGTCAGCATTGACGGGGCTTGTTTACGCTTTCGCACGGCCGTGCCCACCCAAACCAATCCACAACTCATCCGCTTGCTCACCACCCTCGGCTTCGGCGTCATCACCCTCACCCATCTAACCCAGAGTTTGGAAGACGTTTACCTCAATGTGGTCGCCCCGTGATTGGAGAGTGAGAGAGTAAGGGCGGCTGAGTCTACACTCAACCGCCCTTCCTCCCTTCCTCCCTTTCTCTCTTACTCGCCTACTCCCCCAAACTAAAGCGGCCAATCCTGCAAAATCCGCGCCGTTTCCTCTGCGTGACCGCTTTCATCCCGCACCATATCCTCCAACTGCACCGCTAGACCCTTATCCCCATACGCCTCAGCCTCTTTGGCGCGTGTGGTGTAATTGGCGATGGCTGATTTTTCAGCCGCCAATATCGCTTCCAGCATTTCTTTGTTGTTGCTGGCGGCGGGTACGGATGCGGCTACAGTCGTTGGTTCACCGCCCAGAGCCACAATTTTGTTGGCCAAATACTGGGCATGGATCTGTTCATCCGTTACTTCTGCTAAGAAAAATTGGGACAACTGCGGACGATAAGGGCCGTTTGATTTGGCCGCATAAACGGTGTATTGAATAACCGCGCTTAATTCATCCGCCAAGTCCTTGTTCAAATTCGCAATAAGCGTTTTTTTGTCGATGGTCATCTGTTTTGTACTCCTTTAATTTGATGAAGGGCGACCCATCTAGCTTTAGCGGTCGTCCGGTGGGTAAAAAGTTTTTTTAGTGTATTGGTCACAAATTACTCACACAAAAAATCCTGTC
>JBGTIZ010000498.1:0-8518 GCA_041745395.1 Promineifilaceae bacterium (SeqCode)
GCGGTGACGCGCTCGGCCACGGCGGTTTCCCCTTCCCCTTCTTCAGCAAAGATCGCCATCCAATCATGTAAAAATTGCGCCACTTTATCAGGCGTGAGCGGCAACACCTCAAAATGGGGCAGGTTGTGCAAGCTACTCCCACTATACCCCACGGGTCGAGAGGTGAGGAGCAACCCACCTGGCAACTGGCTCGCTTGGCGACTAATCTCATCCGCCAGCAAGCGAGTTTCGTCCAAGCCATCTAACAGCCACAGCACCCGCCCTTGTTCGATGGCCGTTCCCAGAGCCAGCCGCAAGATTGCCCCACCTCCCACTCGTTGCAGGGCATATTCCCGCAAGGTGAGCATACGGTTATTATCATAGGCCACCGCAAAATCTCGTAGGGAAATATGGATAGGAATTTGCCCACTCTCTCTTTCAGCCGTGCGACGAGCCAGATAGCGCAACAAGGTGCTTTTGCCCGCCCCCGGTGCCCCTAAAATCACCAGCCGTTTCTGTTCAGCCAAAGCGGTTTGGGGGTCAACGGGCTGGGGGCGTTCGGCCGCTTCATACACCTTGCCTTGGCGGTAAAAATATTCGCCCAAGGTGCGTAGCCCCGCCAACACATCAAAGGGGGATTTGGGGCTGGCTTTGCGTTCAAGGGCTTCTGTTTCCGCCCGTTCGTGGCGGCGTTGCTCTTTATCAGCTACGGCCTGCAATTGGATGTAGATTTTGTCGAGCGGAATCGGGGGAGTGTCGGGGCGGCCGTCCCGCCTTTGGGGCAAGGGAATCCCTTTGAGTTCAAGGTATTGGGTTTCGGCCAACACCTGCTGACGGTAGCTGGCTAAGCTCTCGCTGTGGCCACTGGTGCGTTGGGTATCGGCCGTGGCTAGGTCGGGTAAGCGTTGGCGACGGTCTAGGTGTTGTACCAATGCTTGTGATAATTCGATTTTAGTGGTGTGGGGCAAATTTTCGTGGTCAACTTGCAGTTGCCCACATAAGGCTTTGAGTTCTGCCAAGCTGTAGGCATTGCTGGCGAGATAGGCTGACCATTGTTGGGAAGTAAGGTTTTTAGGCTCTGTCATAGGTGATTATGTCCATTCGTCCCGGAGTTCTTGCTGGTAAGCAAGCCCATCCTGCGGCCATTTTAGCGTGCCGCTGTGGTCTAAAAGGTATGGCTTCTGCTTGAGGGCGCGGGCCATATCCTCTAGGGCGGCGACGACGAGGGCGGGGTCGCCCGTTTCCACGGCCGTGTCCAAATACGCCGCCATATCCGCCTCATTTTCCCAATGCTCAATCACATCCCATGCCGTTGTTTCTACGTCGTCATCCATTTGCTTGCCTCCATCTTCCATAAAATCATCGCCAATCATTCAGCCATCTTACTTGACCATGCCACTCTTCCGCTGTTGTTTCTTGCAACACACGGCCGAGTGCGCGAATGAGTCCCGCTGGTGTCCAACTGTTTTGATGCGCCAGTAATACACCAGCATGGTTGCGATGAATAGCGACCAAGCGCATAAAATCCCCCACGTTAAAGGTCAAAATAAGGCGACCTTGAGCGGTGGCGCGTAGCAGTTGCGTTTCATCGCTGGCATCTTCGGGCATCCATTCATTGGGGGTACGGCTCACATCATAGCCCTGTTGAGTAAGCGCACGAGTCACGGCGCGAAGCGACACATCAGCATCAAGGTGTAGTTTGGGCTGGCTCATTATATTGACGCTCCAAACTGGCTTCGTAGGCAATTTGAAAATCTATTTCGCTTTGATAGGCTTGATAAAACCCCCACGCCTGCGTGACTTGCGCTTCGCTTAAGCCGTATTCAGCGGCGATTTCGGGCAGGCTCATCTGCCAACTGCTGTGGGCAAGGGCGATGGTTTGCACCCGCACGGCCGTGTCACGCACCACCGCTTGCCACCGTTGACTCGCCCCCCGCCGATACGTAATCTCAGGAAAAGCAGGGTCTACCAAAGCTTGCTTCAACGCGCCCACCTTCTCTGATACCGCCCACTGAATAAATTGATTGAGCGATACCCCTTGCTGACTTGCCAACTGTTCCGCCTCTTTTTGCAACTGAGCGGGGAGGGTCAATGGATATGGAGCCATGTTCGTCTGTTCCTTATGTTGATAAAATCTCTCTGGGAAACGTCCTACGCAGATTATAGGCTAACCAACCAGTCAACCGCAATCTCTCCCCCTCGACCCAAAAACCACACAAACAAAAACATGCACAAACAGAGCCACCCCAACTTGTGCAATTTGTACACCCCACCCTACCACCACCTAAACATCCCCCCCAACCCTCGTTCATTTCATGCCCCACACGCCATAATGCAGTAATGTCGCTCTTCGACTTTGAGAACTTAGTTCGGTAACAGAGTGAAAAGTGAAATGTAAAAAGTAAGAAGTGTCTGGCGTTCTGCTCAAGGAGTGTCAGACAGTCCCTAAACATTCGCCCAACACACACTCATCGCTCATCGCTCAGCACTCGTTACTCACACCCTGCACCCTGCACCCTGCACCCTGCACCTTGCACCCTGAACCCTGCCCATGACTCGCATCTCTATCGAACTCGTCCCGCGTGACCGGGAACAACTACAGCTAGAACTGTGTGGCCTGCAAGAAAACTTTGCCCACATAGATACGATCAATATCCCTGACCTATTGCGCTTTGAGACGCGCAGTTGGCAAGGGTGCGCCCTGGCGCGGAAACTCAAGATGCGCCACGCCATTCCCCATTTGCGGGCGATTGATTTTGTGGCGGATGAGCCGTTTCCCCTGCTGGAGTTCATCGCCGAGCATGATTTGCAGGAACTGCTGGTGGTGAGTGGCGACCCGCCCCCAGCGGGCACGTTGCGGGCGGGGGAGGAGAGACACACGGCCGTGTCCCTTATCCGCCACCTCAAAACCGCCCGACCCGACCTCAAAATCTACGCCGCCATCGACCCCTACCGCAACGGCATCCAGCAAGAAGTGGAATACGCCCTCGCCAAACAAGAAGCGGGGGCGCACGGCTTCTTCACCCAGCCCTTCTTCGACGTGCGGCTCATGGAAATCTTCTACGACCAAATCCCCCATCTCAACATCTATTGGGGGGTCAGCCCCGTCATGACCGCGCGGAGCCAAAAATATTGGACCACCCGCAACCGCGCCGTCTTCCCCTCCCGCTTCCGCCCCACCCTCGAGTGGAACCAACAATTCGGCCGTGAAGCCCTCGCCTTCGCCCAGCAAACAGAGAGCAACATCTACTTCATGCCCATTTTGGCGGATGTGGTGGCTTACTTGAAAGGGATTTTGTAGCTGTAAGCGTATTGGAAAAAGTGCTGAGCGATGAGCGATGAGTGCTGAGTAATCTCCGGACACATCCTATCTTATCCCTCGTCACTCCCCCTTTTGGCAATAAGCACAGCTACAACCAACCAACCAACTAACCATCCAACCAACCAACTCATCGCTCAGCACTCATCGCTCAGCACTCTCAAACCAGCTCAGCACTCCTAAACTATGAACAAAACCCTTGAACTCCAACACGCCCTTGCCTCTCGCATCCTCATTTTTGATGGAGCGATGGGCAGTATGATTCAGACCTATGGCCTGCAAGAAGAAGATTTTCGCGGGACGCGCTTTGCCGACCACGATGTTTTGTTGCAGGGCAACAACGATTTGCTCTCGCTGACCCGTCCCGACATTATCGAGGCGATTCATTATGCGTACCTCGAGTCGGGGGCGGATATTATCTGCACCAACACCTTCAGCGCGACGGTGATTTCGCAGGCGGATTACAGCCTTGAGGATGTAGCGCGTGAGATTAACGAAGCCTCGGCGCGGGTGGCGCGGCAGGCGATTGAGAGGTTTAGGGCGGATTATCCCGACAGCACGCCCCGCTATGTGGCGGGGGCACTCGGCCCGACCAATCGCACCGCGTCCCTCTCGCCCGATGTAAATGACCCGGGCTATCGGAATGTGACTTTTGATGTGTTGAAAGAGGCGTATTACACGGCCGTGGACGGACTCATTCACGGCGGCGCCGACATCCTGCTCATCGAAACCATCTTCGACACGCTGAACGCCAAAGCCGCCATCTTCGCCTGCCTGCAATACTTTGAAGACCACGACCTCGAGCGGCCGATTATGATTTCGGGCACCATCACCGACGCCAGCGGGCGCACCCTCTCCGGCCAAACCACCGAAGCGTTCTGGTACAGCGTCATGCACGCCCGCCCCCTCTGCGTCGGGCTAAACTGCGCCCTCGGAGCAGACGAAATGCGCCCCTACATCCAAACCCTCAGCCAAATAGCGGACACCTTCACCCATCTCTACCCCAACGCCGGCCTGCCCAACGAATTTGGCGAATACGACGACACGCCCGAGCATATGGCTAAGGTGCTGGCCGACTTTGCTCGCGCCGGGTTTATCAATCTGGTCGGCGGCTGTTGCGGCTCCACGCCCGAGCATATCAAAGCGATTGCCGACGCGGTGCGCGACATTACGCCCCGTTCCATCCCCGATGTAGACCCTTATTTACGCCTGAGCGGCATGGAGCCGCTGGTGATTACGCCCGAAACCAACTTTGTGAACATCGGCGAGCGCACCAACGTCACCGGCTCGCGCCAATTTGCGCGGCTCATCAAAAATGATGATTATGAAGCCGCCCTGACGGTGGCGCGGCAACAGGTGGAAAACGGGGCGCAAATGATGGATGTCAATATGGATGAAGGGATGCTGGACGCCATCGCCGCCATGAGCCGCTTCCTCAATTTGGTGGCCGCCGAGCCAGATATTGCTCGCGTGCCGCTCGTGCTGGACTCTTCTAATTGGGACGTTATCGAAGCGGGGCTGAAATGTGTGCAGGGCAAGCCGATTATCAACTCGATTAGCTTGAAGGAGGGGGAAGCCAAGTTTATCGAGCAGGCGAAACTGGCGCGGAAATATGGCACGGCCGTGATTGTGATGGCCTTCGACGAAAACGGACAAGCCGAAACGGCCGACCACAAATTCGCCATCGCCCAACGCGCCTACGATATTTTGACCCAGCAGGTGGGCTTCCGTCCCCAAGACATCATTTTTGACGCCAATATTTTTGCCGTGGCCACGGGCATCGAAGAGCATAACGAATACGCTCTGGCCTTTTTCGAGGCGGTGCGCCAAATCAAGGCCAAACTTCCCCACGCCCAGACCAGCGGCGGGCTGAGCAACGTCTCCTTTTCCTTCCGGGGCAATGACCCCGTGCGCGAGGCGATGCACGCCGCCTTTTTGTATCACGCCATTCAGGCGGGGCTGGATATGGCGATTGTCAACGCGGGGCAAATCGAGGTGTATGACGAGATTAAGCCGGAACTGCTCACGGCCGTGGAAGATGTCCTGCTCAACCGCCGCCCCGACGCCACCGACCGCCTGACCGACATCGCCGAAGGAGTGCGCGGCCAGAAAAAGCGCAAGGAAGAGGACCTGACTTGGCGTGAGGTTCCTGTTGGTAAGCGGCTCAGTTACGCCTTGGTCAACGGCATCAACAAATTTATCGAAGAGGACACCGAAGAAGCCCGCCAGCTCGCTGTCCGCCCCATCGAGGTCATCGAAGGGCCGCTCATGGACGGCATGAACATCGTCGGCGACCTGTTTGGCGCGGGCAAAATGTTCCTGCCCCAAGTGGTCAAAAGTGCGCGGGTGATGAAGCAGGCCGTCGCTTATCTTGTGCCCTACATCGAAGCGGAAAAAGAGGAACTGGGCACGACGGAACCCGTCGGCAAAATCCTGCTGGCGACGGTCAAAGGGGATGTGCATGACATCGGCAAAAATATTGTTGGCGTGGTGCTGGGCTGTAATGGGTATGAGATTTTGGATTTGGGGGTGATGGTTCCGGCGGAGAAGATTTTGCGCACGGCCGTGGAAGAAAAAGTGGACATCATCGGCCTGAGCGGGCTGATTACCCCCTCGCTGGAGGAGATGCGCCATGTCGCTCGGGAAATGAAGCGGCTAGAGATGAATTTGCCCCTGCTCATCGGCGGGGCGACCACGAGCAAAATTCACACGGCCGTGAAAATCGCCCCCGAATACGACTATCCCGTCATTCATGTCGTAGACGCCTCCCGCGCCGTGGGCGTCGCCTCCACCCTGCTCAGCGAGCGCAAAGACCCCTACACCACCAGCATCGCCGCCGAATACGACGCGCTTCGCCTGAGCCACGCGGGACGACAATCTAAAAAACGACTGCGCTCTTGGGCAGACGCTCAGCGGCACAAACAGCACATCAACTGGCAAAATGAGCCGCCCATCAAACCTCAGCAGACAGGCATCACCATTTTGTGTGATTACGACCTCGAGGAGCTAAGTCATTACATTGATTGGACGCCCTTTTTTAGCGCGTGGGAGCTATCGGGCAAATTCCCCCGCATTCTCGACGACCCCATCGTGGGCGAGGCGGCGCAAAATCTGTGGCAAGACGCGCAAGCGATGCTAGAAACGCTCATCGCCGAAAAATGGCTGACCGCGCATGGGGTGTTTGGCCTCTTCCCCGCCGCCAGTTTGGGGGATGATGTGGTGCTATATACCGATGAATCCCGCACCAGCGAACTAAACCGCTTCCACTTCCTGCGCCAGCAGATGATTAAACCGCCGGGCCGTCCCAACCAGTCGCTGGCCGACTACATCGCCCCCGTCGAGAGCGGCCTGCCCGACTACATCGGTCTTTTCGCCGTCACCACGGGGCACGGCCTCGACGCCAAAGTAGCTGAATTCGAGGCCAACCACGACGATTACAACGCCATCCTGCTCAAAGCCCTCGCTGACCGGCTCGCCGAAGCGTTCGCCGAACGCCTGCACGAGCGAGTGCGCCAAGAGTTCTGGAGCTACGAAAAAGACAGTGCTGAGCAACGAGCGATGAGCGATGAGTCAACCACCACTCAGCACTCATCGCTCAGCACTCAGTACTTAGAACGTCTGATTGGGGAGGATTATGTGGGTATTCGTCCCGCGCCGGGGTATCCAGCTTGTCCGGATCATACGGAGAAGGGGATTTTGTTTGAGGTGTTGGGGGCAACGGCGGCGATTGGGGTAGAACTGACGGAGAGTTTTGCGATGACGCCGACCGCGGCCGTGTCTGGTTTTTACTTTGCACATCCGCAAGCGAAATATTTTGGACTCGGCCGTGTGGGCAAAGACCAAGTAGCGGATTACGCCCGCCGCAAAGGGCTTTCGCTCGAGGTAGCGGAACGGTGGCTCGCCCCTAATTTGGGGTATGAGGTGTAGAGAGGAGCAAGTAATCAGGTCAGCAAAAAGCTTTTCACCATTTTCAGAAGTGGTGGAAAGCTTTTTTGTTACGCGGAATTGAGGTAACGTCAAACTATCGCTATGCTATAATCCGCACAGTAAAACTGTCGTACAACAAGTGAGATTGAGAAATGTCGAGTCTAACGCCTATAGAAAAAATGTTGTTGGAAAATTTGCTTGAGATGGAAGGTGGTTATGTTCTTGGTTTTAGCAATGCTACTTTCCAAGATTTTGTTCAGGATATCGTAGAGCTAAATATTGGAGATCCCAAATATTGCTATAGAAGTGGTTCAAAAGCGAATAGGCTCAGGGCATTCTGGAAATTAGAATCTGACCCGATTGTAGGAAAGCTAACTGCCGCATTGCTCGAACATTGGCAAACTGAAAAATTGCTTAGAAGAACAGCTATTGATACAGAAACACAAGCTCTTTTTGAAAAATGCAACATTATAGCGATGCGACTGCAAGGCATCATTGATTCAAATGATCTAGACTCAAATGGAAAGGAAAATACAGGTCAGGAGTTTAGAAAACAGCGTATTACGCTACTCAGTGAATTTGATACTTTCTCATCCATTACAGACCCACAGGAAAAGAGGCAACGAGGTTATTGGCTGGAAAAATTCCTGTTCAACATTTTTCGTTTGTATGGTATTCCTGTTGTGGGAAGCTTCAAGCGTAATGAAGGTGGAGAACAAATAGATGGTGCGTTTATGCTCGGCGATTGGTATTACTTGGTCGAGTGTAAATGGACAGAAAAATTAACAGATATTCGCCAATTGGATAGCTTGTCTGGAAAAATGACGCGATCTGGAAAACAAACAATGGGTTTGCTTTTATCTATTAATGGGTGGTCGGAAAATGTTGTTCCTTTGTTACAACAAAACACCGAAAAGGCTATTATTTTGATGGATGGATATGATTTAAGGTGTGTATTAGATGCTAATTTTGCTGTTCGTTTGGAACATCTTCTTAAAGCTAAGCTTAAGCACTTAAACTTACATGGTCAGCCTTTTTATGGAGTGCAAAGCTTCTTAGCAGATAAAGACAGGTAGCATACTAAAGATTTCACGGCCGTGACCAACCTCCAACACCCCCACCTACGGTCGAAACTCGGCCAGCGTTTGAGTCGGCACTGGTTCAGTTGAATGGGAAAGTCTGGATGGAGAACAATTGTGCCCAAGATAATCCAGATTCAAGAATGCCTAAAGCGACAGCTGGGACTACCTTGGTCGTAAAATGTGGTCGAATAAAGTTATGTAGCAACCAATG
>JBGTIZ010000499.1:0-10137 GCA_041745395.1 Promineifilaceae bacterium (SeqCode)
ATTTTTCTCAACCGCGCCCCCGATTTTTTAACCAAACCCCCCGACCCTCACAAAAAACGACTCTACGACCAATTTATCACCCTGTTCTACGACCAGCTCATGGTTGACGAACCGCTAGAGCGTTTCCGCATTCCTTACCAACAAGCCTTTCTCACAGGGTTCACCATCCCTGCCCAAACCAGCACGCCCCTCGGCCATATTGTCATTCATGGCGGCTTCGACTCCTTCATCGAAGAACTGGTATCTGTCGGCTATGCGTTTGCCCACCGAGGGTACGAGGTCATCATGTTTGACGGCCCCGGACAGGGCACGCCGCTCAAAAAATACAATTTGCCCATTGATTACCGCTGGGAAAAGCCCGCCAAAGCCCTTCTCGACTATTTTGAACTGGACAACGTGACGTGGCTGGGCTTTTCGATGGGCGGCTGGCTTTGCTTTCGGGCGGCGGCCAACGAACCACGCATTCAGCGGGTTATCGCCTCGAGTATTGCGTATGACTATATGAAAATACCGCCAGATTTTGTGGCCAACTTTGCCCGTTGGCTAATGCGTCATCGCCGTTTGTTCAACACCTTATCAGGCTGGAAGATGAAACTGCTCCCCCAAGAAAAGTGGGGCATTGACAATCTGATGTACATTACCCAGCAGGATGAGGTGCTAGCCGCCAGCAACGCCTTGTTAGAATTCAACGAGGAAAATCTACAGTCTGGGCAAGTCACGCAAGATGTATTGATTCTAACGGGGGCAGAGGATCACTTTATCCCCATGAAACTGCATCATTTGCAGGTAGCGGCATTGCACAAGGCGCGGTCGCTAACGGCGCGGGTCTTTACCGAGGCAGACCAAGCGCAAAATCATTGTCAAGTAGGAAATATCGGGCTGGCCGTAGCGGTGATGGGTGAGTGGTTGGCAGAAAAAGCACCCGCCTATGAGACCACGGCCGTGTTCTAGCCCCTCCAAACAAAAAAACGTGAGAAGCCATCTGGATTGGGCTTCTCACGTTTGTGTTTACACGGCCGTGTTCTGTTTTTTCACCGCGTACTTTGCGGATTCAAGCGCGGCACCGAGAATTGCCCCCGCTTAAAGCCCTCCATCCCCTCATAAAACGCGGCGATTTTCGCCATATCCGCCTCAATATCGCCCGACGGCACAATCGGCTCCGCCCGTACCCCCGCCTCCTTCGTCACAAAATCCAAATAACCCAGATAAATCGGGACGCCCGCCCCTTCCGCCATACGATAAAAGCCACTGCGCCAATAATCACGATGGCCGCGCGTCCCTTCTGGCGAAAGGACTAAAAACATATCATCCGCCGCCGTTAAGGCATCGACAGCTTGCTGAACCGTATTGCGCCGCTCCTTGCGATAAATGGGTATGCCCCCCAGCCGCCGCATAATCGGCCCCAGCGGCCAGAAAAACAACCAATCAGCCCCCATCCAGCTAATCCGAAAGCCAAAATACCACGACATCAAAATCATCATGAAAAAATCCACCGCGCTCGTGTGTGGCGCGGCAATAATGACGCATTTGCGATGTTGCGGTGACGCCCCGCCCATCGTCCAGCCGATGCGTTGCCACACCCACTGCGCAAATTTTTTGCGCCGCTCGCTCACACGACCGGCGCGAATGGTTGCATTGTTGATTCGTTTGGACACAGTTACCTCGTGTTTGAGCTATAAGCTATGAGCCGTAAGCTATAAGTTTTGAATGGTTGAATCGCAGGATTATCTACGTGCTGACATGCTATTAGCTATAACCCATCCTACAAAGATTTGGTTACGCAATGCGAGCCGCGCTAAACTACTGTTTATGCGTTTTGTGACCAATTTCTTATCTAGTCGAAGTTTGTGGTGGCTGTTGTTGCTAAGTTTTCTGGTGCTGATTTCCACCAGCCCCACGGCCGCGCAGGTGGAACCAACCGAAACAGACGGCCGCTTTGGCGCAGTCGAAAGCTACCAAGCCCCCAGTGAAGCGAGCCTGGCCGGGCTGGGCTGGACGCGGGTGCGCTTCCAGTGGGCACAGGTGCAGGAGGACGGGCCAGAAAGCTGGCAAGCCCCTGTCATCGCTAGCCAGCTCACGCGAGAACTCCGCGACGGCCGTGAGATGGTCGGTCTGCTCATTGGCATTCCTGACTGGGCGCGGGACGAAGCTAATTTACCGCAAGGACTGTATCTCGCGCCAGATGACCCTGGTAACCTTTGGGCTAATTTTGTACGCACGGCCGTGTCTCGTTACGCCGGCCAAATCAACCATTGGATCATCTGGAACGAACCCGATATTTGGGACAAAACCGCCCTCGGCCACACGTGGGACGGCTCCATCGAAGATTTTTACCAGCTTCAAAAAATCGCCTATTTGGTTGCCAAAGAAACCAACCCCGAGGCGGTCATTCATCTCGCCGCCTTTACTTACTTTTGGGACGCCCAACACGGCCGTGAACAATACTTCGGCCGCCTGCTCGACCTCATGCTAGCCGACCCCACCGCCGCCACACACGATTATTACTTTGACGTAGCCACCGCCCATCTCTACTTCCAGCCCGCCGTTATTCATGATTTACTCCTTGAGTTTCGGCAGATGATGCTCGACCGCAACTTAGACAAGCCCATTTGGCTGGTCGAAACCAACGCCCCACCCGTCAACGACCCCGCGTGGGAAGTAGAAAATTGGACGTTTTACGTCACCCAGTCGGAGCAAGCCCATTTTATCCCGCAAATGCTGGCTCTTTCGCTGGCGGCGGGTGCGGAACGCATCGCTATTTACAAAATGCGGGATTTGCCCACCGACCGCCAAGCAAATCCTGAACCGTTTGGCCTGTTGCGGGAAAGCGGCAGTCGTCGCCCCGCCTTTAACGCGCTCTCGACGGCCACGCGCTATATGGCGGGGGTCAACACGGCCGTGCGCATCCGCTGGGATGAAATAGGCGTGGTTCAGCTCCAGCAAGAGGGACAAACCACCACCGTCATGTTTACCCGTCTGCCCCAGCAACAGACCATCATTTTGCCCGCCACGGCCGCGCGGGGCATCTTTGTCGATGTGTACGGCAACCGCCGCACCCTCCTGCCCAACGACGACGGCCAATTTGTGATTGACCTGCCCGGTTCGATTTGCACCCAAACTGCGGGCGACTACTGCATGATTGGCGGCCAGCCTTTCTATCTGGTGCAATTTATAGACGAAGAATTTACCACCCTCACCCCCACCGCCTCCCCCACATCAACCGCCACCGCTACCGCCACGCCATCCCCAACAAACACCCCCACATCTACGCCTACCACCACCCCCTCACCCACCGCAACCACCACAGCGACTATCAACCCCACCGCCACCAGCACCCCTGTCCCCCTCACCACGCCCTCAGCCGCCCCCTCACCCCAGCCCATTCTCAATGTGCCCCT
Source organism: Promineifilaceae bacterium (SeqCode) (assembly GCA_041745395.1). Lineage (GTDB taxonomy): Bacteria > Chloroflexota > Anaerolineae > Promineifilales > Promineifilaceae > Hadersleviella. The sequence goes on from JBGTIZ010000499.1 coordinate 3,399, forward strand.
CTGGCTAATAACGCCCCTGCTCCTGCTCCTCCCTCTGCTGGCCGCCTGGCACTGGTATCACCGCCGCAAATAGCAACTCTCTTACTCCCTTCCTCTCTTACTCCCTTCCTCCCCTCCTCTCACACCCTCACCCATGCTATAATCCCCCGCATGGCAATTCTCAGTTTCAACAACCTCGCCCACAGCTTCGGCGATTTCGACCTTTTTAGCGGCCTGTCGGGCACGATTCCGTGGGACGGCAAAATTGGACTCGTCGGCCCCAACGGCGTGGGCAAAACAACGCTTATCCGCCAACTAACGGGGCAAGAAAAGCCGTCTACGGGTGAGATTCATTTCACGAATCGCGCCACGCTGGGCTTTTTGCAACAAGAGGCGATGCGCGCTTTCCACGGCCGTGAACAAAACAGCGTCTACGAAGAAATGCTCACCATTTTCGCCGACCTGCGCCAGCAGGCCGAGCAACTACGCGAAATGGAAACCCTCATGGCCGACGGCCGTGAAGACGACCAGCTCTTCGAGCAATATAGCCACACCCTCGAAGCGTTTGAGCAAGCGGGCGGCTACGACTACGAAATCCGCATCAGCCAAGTGCTAGACGGCCTCGGCTTCACTCGCGACAATTGGGACACCCCGCTCGAACACCTCAGCGGCGGCCAAAAAACCCGCGCCCTGCTCGCTCGGCTCCTGCTCGAAAAACCCGACCTACTCATCCTCGACGAACCAACCAATCATCTGGACGTGGCCGCCATTGAATGGCTCGAAAACACGCTCAAAACGTGGGACGGCGCGGTGTTGATTGTCAGCCATGACCGGTACTTTTTAGACAAAGTGGTCAACACCATCTGGGAAATGTCCGCCACGCAAATCGAGCTGTTTCGCGGCAACTATTCCGCCTATGTCCTGCAACGCGCCGAGCGGTGGGAGCGGCGCGAGAAAGAGTTTTTTGCGCTGAAAGAACGCCTCGAAAAAGAGCTGGATTACATCAAGCGCAACATGGCGGGGCAACGCACCCAAATGGCGCAGGGCAAACTGAGCCGGCTGACCCGTGACCTGAAAGCGATAGAGGTGGGGGGCATCGCCTTGCTCAACAGCGGCAAAAATTGGTCACAGATGGACGTGGGCAGTCAACGCTCCCTGAGCGTGGCCGAAGCGGAGAGCCGCATCAAAAATTTGCCCCGCCCCATTTATCGCCCGCGCCTGCCCCACCTGAATTTGGACGCGGCGCATCGCAGTGGGCAACTGGTGCTACGCACGTATGATTTGGAAGTGGGCTATCCAGAGGCGTCGCTGTTCACGGCCGAGGACATTGTGCTGAATCGGCTGGAGCGGGCCGCCCTAATTGGCCCCAATGGCAGTGGCAAAACGACGTTTCTCAAGACGATTTTGGGAGAGTTAGAGCTGTTACACGGCCGTGTAGACCTCGGCGCCAGTCTGAACATTGCCTATTTTTCCCAAGCCCACGAAGCCCTCAAACGAGACAACACCCTGCTCGAAGAAATCATGCAACACCAAGGGTTCATGGTTAGCGAAGCGCGGGATTATTTGGGGCAATACCTGTTTCAGGGGGATGACGTTTTCAAAAAAATCAGCACCCTGAGCGGTGGTGAGCGCGGACGGCTGGCTCTGGCCGTTCTCGCTTTGCAAAACGCCAATTTCCTCCTGCTGGACGAGCCGACCAACCATTTAGATGTCACCTCGCAGGAGTTGCTCCAAGAGACGCTGGAGGCGTTCGACGGCACGATTCTGATGGTTAGCCATGACCGGTATCTGATAGACCAGCTTGCGACGCAGATTTGGTCTATTCAGGGCAACAAACTGCGCGTCTTTGCGGGCAATTATCAGGAGTACGTCGCTGAGCGGGATGGGCAGGATAGCCGCCGCGACCAAGTAAAAGCGACGTCCGTGCCACCCCCCACGGCCGTGTCTGACGCCAACGGCCAACCCCGCCTGAGCAAAAACGAGCAGAAAAAGCTGGCCGATGCGCTTCAGGCGGCCGAGGAAAAAATCACGGCCGTGGAAGCGCACATCGAGCAGGTCAGCCAAGAGCTACAGGCGGCCAGCGAAGCACAAGATTTTGACAAGATTCAAGCCAAGAGCATAGAATACAATACCTTACAAGAAACTTTAGAATCCCTCATGACCTACTGGGAGGAACTCGCCCATGAGCACACGCTGGCCCAATAAAATCATCATCGGACTGACAGGCAACATCGGTACTGGCAAATCAGCCATTATGCGTGAAGCGGCCCGACGAGGCGCGTTAACCATTGACGCTGACCAAGTTGTACACCAAATTTTAGACCAAGAAGAAGCAATTCAGGACAAAATCACGGACGCCTTTGGTGACGCGGTGGTTTTGCCCAACGGCCGGATTAACCGCGCCGCGCTGGGCAATATCGTCTTCAAAGATCCCCAAGCCCTGCAAAAGCTAGAAACCGTCGTTCATCCCCTCGTGCGCCCCAAAATCAACGAAATCATCGCCAACACCAGCGCCAGCATCGTCATCATCGAAGCAATCAAATTGCTCGAAGGGGATTTGGTCGAAGAATGTGACCAAGTGTGGGTCGCCAACTGCGGCAAATACCTCCAGCTACAGCGGCTGATAATCAGTCGCGGCATGGATGAAGACCATGCCTTTGAGCGCATCATGGCTCAGCCGCCGCAAGCGGAAAAAGTCGCTCGCGCCGATGTAGTCATCGACACCACTGGCCCGCTGACGAGTACTAGCCAGCAAGTGCATGAAGCGTGGAGCAAGCTCTCGCTAACCGACAGCATCTCCAGTGCCCAACCCGTCACGGCTCCCGCCCCCGCCCCTGTTGAAAAACCTGCCCCACCAGAACCCACGCCGCCGCCAGCAGAAGTAGAAAAAGAAGCGTCTCAGCCAGTAGCTGAAACGGCTGATGTGGATTTGGAAGCATTGGATATTATCGTGCGGCGAGCGCGTCCATCTGATATTCCCTCTATTATGTTGCTGATTCATAAAGCGACCGACGGCCGTGTCAAACCAAAACGAGCCGAAATTTTGATGTCGCTCAGCGAACGGGGCTATCTCATCGGCCAAAATGATGGCACGGTCAGTGCGGTGGTCGGCTGGTATACGGACAAGGGGTTTGCGGCGGTGGAGCAAATGTATATTTATCCCCCCGAATCAATGCAAACCACTGGCGCGGCCGTGTTGCAAGAGATTGTCAAATCAGCCAACAACCTGATGTGCGAAGCAATTTTCGGCTTCTTCGATGCCGATGATGCGGATGATAGCCCAGCTATCCAACTCCTGATGAACAACGAGTTTGAGCCTGTGGCCGAAGGCGGGAACAGTGACTGGCCGCGTGTCTGGGCCCAAACGTATAAAGAGCTAATCCCACCTGAGCGGGAGACTCGTGCCGTTATTCGTCGCCTGTGGAATGCGCGGGTGGCGTAGAAGAGATGATTAAGAGGAAGAGAGAAAATGAATTACGAAATCAGTGGTAGCATTGCCCAAAATGCGCGTTTGGAATTGAACAAGGGAGAGCAAATCTGGGCGGGTCGCGGCTCGCTCATGGCTTACTCTGACCAAGTGCGCTGGAATTTACGCGTGCCCAGTGGGTTAAGCGGCGCGGTCAAACGCTCCTTCGCGGGTGAGGGTATTTCGTTGGTTCAACTCACGGCCGTGGCCGATAACCAATATGCCCTGCTCGCCGCCAACGCCCCGGGTCACATTGGCCTGTGGGACTTAACCGATGGCCCCGTCATCACCACGCGCGGCGCGTTTCTCGCGGCGTGGGGGGAAGACATTGACATTGATGTCACCGTGGCAAAACGGGCAGGCGCGGCTCTGTTTGGCGGCTCAGGCCTCTTTTTGCAAAAAATTAGTGGTCGTGGACAAGTGCTCATTCATGGCAGTGGCGACTTCTACGAGCGCAACCTAGCCGAAGGGGAAAAAATGTTGGTCAGCACCGGCAATTTAGCCGCTTTCTCCGCTCACATAGATTACGACATCCAAGGCGTGGGAGGCTGTCGCAAAATGTTTTTCGGTGGCGAAGGTTTGTTTATGACCCGCTTGCAGGGGCCAGGGCGCGTTCTCTTGCAAACGCTCAAGCGAACGATCGTCAGTAATAGCACGAATGCGGGTGGGTAGTAGCTGGTCTGCGTATTAGCAATAGCGCAATGAATTAGGCACACAGCCGTGTTTTGGCAATAATTTACCCATCAACTATTTTCCCTTCCACTAGAATTGACAAATCTTGGAGGTTTGTCAATTCTTTCAGGTCAACAACTATGGAAAACATCAAAACTTGGGTCTCCAACCATCCTAACCTCACCGCGTGGCTCGTCCTTGCTCTCGGCATGGTCGGCATTCTGCTCTTCACCGCCCGCGACGTAGGTCTGCTCCCTCTGCAATGGTTCTGGCTTATCGTTATCACCATATTGGTCGCCGGTGCTTGCATCTGGATTATCAGTTGGGGCGATGATGAAAATGATGATGTGCCGCTCAACGAAAACAGTGACGGCTAACCCTCCCCCCCACTATGTTTGACCAACCCTCGCCCACGGCCGTGCCGCTCGATACAGTCGAACGCATCCGCCACAAAGTCAGCCCCTACTTTGCCACCGCCGATACCACCTTCGACATGCCCCGCAAGGGGCATTTTCGCTTACGCGGTCGCTTGCTCGTCGATTCCGAACAAGCCTTCCTTAAATTTGACAACATCTTTGCCAACGACGGCTACACCCCCCTCTTGCGCCAAGAAAACGGCTACGACATCCTTATTGGCCTGCCTGCTCGGTTCGATGAGACCAACACGGGCCGCTGGCAAATCAACCTCGTCCTGCTCCTCGCTACCATTCTCAGCACCCTCTTTGCGGGGGCACTCAACGAACCCGAATACGGCCGTGTCATCGAAAACGCCGCCGCCCAAGGGCAATTCGACCCCCAAATTATCTGGCAACTGTGGCGCGGCTGGCCGTTCAGCCTCTCTATTATGCTCATTCTGGGTGCGCATGAATTAGGCCACTATTTTGCCGCCCGCCATCACGGCGTAGCCGCCACCCTACCCTATTTCCTGCCCCTACCCTTCTCCCCCTTTGGCACGCTCGGCGCGGTCATTGTCCAGCGCGGCCCCAGTCGCAACGTGCGCGTCCAATTCGACATTGGCGCGTCTGGGCCACTGGTCGGCCTCATCTTTACCATCCCCATTTTGCTCATCGGCCTGTACACCTCCACCGTGCAGGCTCTGCCCCCCCCACCTTACATGCTCGAAGGCAATTCGATTTTATACAGCCTCATGAAATGGCTCGTCTACGGCCAATTTTTGCCTCAGGGTGGGCAAGATGTTCTGCTTAATCAGGTCGCTTGGGCTGGCTGGACGGGGCTGTTTGTCACGGGGCTAAACTTGCTTCCCGTGGGGCAATTAGATGGCGGCCGTGTGACCCAAGCCATTCTGGGCGAAGCGACCCTGCGCAAACTATTTTGGCCCGTTCTCATCGCCCTAGCCCTCTTTTCTCTTCTGGCTGGCTCTCCTACTTGGCTTCTGCTCATCTTCCTCCTCTTTATTTTTGGCAACCGGTACGAACAGCCGCTAGACAGCATCACTCAGCTAGACCAATCCCGCCGCCGTCTAGGCTGGCTAACCATGGCCATTTTCTTCCTTATCTTCGTGCCCATCCCCCTCCAAATAATTAACTAACCTTGCCAAGCTGATTAGTAGCCATTCAGCATCTCAGCCAGTCAGCAGTTCAGCTTTCCTTTCGCCATACACTCTGGTTATCTTTGAGCAACTCAACGGCCTGAAAAACAAAACAAGCACGGCTGGCACGCAGTTTAGGTAGGTGACAGGCTGATAGCTGACTAGCTGAACGCTAACTTGGTTAAATGTGCCCACAGAGTGAACATCTCCCCACATTTGGGGACGATATGCTTGACGTCCTAAAAAGTAGGTGAACTAATTTGACGCCCCTCAGGAGCTGTGTTATTATTTTCTGTCTGAGAAAATTTCTCAACAAGCTTTTGTGTTCAAAATAATCCATACTAAAAAGTGAGGCAGGAAACATTAAAAAGGCAAGACGTAAAACTACACGGGAATCGCCAGCCGCAAAATATCGGGTCAACCGACAAATTCGGGTGCCCAAGGTGCGGTTGGTTGGTATAGAAGGTGACGAAAATAACCAAATCTTCTCTATTCAAGATGCGCTTCGTATGGCGCAGGAAGCAGGGCTAGATTTGGTCGAAGTTGCGCCAAATGCAGACCCACCCGTTTGTCGTGTCATGGATTATGGCAAATTTGCCTATGAAAAGACGCGCAAGGAGCGGGAAGCGCGCAAGAACCAAAAGAAGATCGAGACCAAAACGATTAAGCTGAAGCCAAAAATCGCTCAGTTCCACCGTGACATTCGTGTCCGCAATGCGCGTCGGTGGCTAGAATCGGGTAAAAAGGTTAAGGTTGCGGTGCGGTTCCACGGCCGTGAGATTCAATACCCTGAAATCGGCCGTGAGCTGATCATAGGGGTCGCCCAAGATTTACAAGATGTATCTGTTATTGAACAACAACCCAACATGGAAGGTTGGTCAATGGTGATGCTTCTAGCACCAAACAGTGAAAACAGTTAATCTATATGCTCACTGGTTCGTTTGTTAATTGACAATTGACTGAGTTAGTAGACTAGACCCCTTCGGGGGTTTTATTGTGTCGAGAGGAAAATGATGGCTAAGAAAAAGAAGACAAAAAACTACAAATTAAAGACCTACAAAGCGGCGGCCAAA